>NZ_JBEZBX010000003.1:632083-731638 GCF_040647275.1 Lentzea sp. NPDC042327 | reverse complement strand
CGCGGTGCCCGCCAGCAGAGCCGCACTGCCCAGCAGAAGACGGCGACGGTTGACTGTCATGGAACGCTCCTCGACGCTGAAGAATCCATTGTGGACCGGCAGTGCCGGCGAACGGCGCGTTCGTCGGCAGTGGAACGACGGTACGCCCGCGACTTCGAGGTCACAGCGGAGGCATACCAGGCGGTGGGACGAGGGCGTGATCAACTCGCGGATCACCGCTAGCTTCGCCTCGGACGCTCCACCGCTCATCGGTCAGCCGCAGACCGAAGACTTCTCACCGGTACCCGCCCGTCGTGCCGCGCGTACCCGCAGATCGAGAGGATTCGACCACATGACCGCGACAGCAGGTCCTCACGAGCACCAGCTCCTCACCTCAACCGACCGCCGGCAGACGATGCGCGCCCTGTTGCGGGAGGACCTGTTCGATCCGCGGCTGCGGGACGACCTGCCCCTGCGCGACTACATGGACCTGACCATCGAGCGGATGAAGGCGATCTTCCGGGAAGGCCTCGTCGACAACGACATGTGGATGGGCCGGCCGGATGAGCACGCGTTCCGGTCCATGTGCGACGTGATGGGCCTGACGGGTGCTTTCGACTTCGCGCTCACCTCGACCATCACCGACCACCTCATCGCGGGCAGTGCGCTGTTCAACCACGGCTCTCCCGAGCAGGTCGACCGCTACCACGCCGAGATCACGCAGATGCACCAGGTCTACGCCTTCTGCTGCACGGAGATCGGGGGCGGCACCAACCTGCGGGAGATCCGCACGACGGTGACGTGGGACCGCGCGGAGCAGTGCTTCACGCTCGACACCCCCTCGGACGCCGCGTGCAAGTTCTGGATCGGGAACATCAAGCACGCCGCGACCGTCGGCATGGTCCTGGCCCGCCTCGTCATCGACGGCGAGGACGTCGGCCACCACTGGTTCCGCGTCCCGCTGCGCGACGAGGAGAACGGCCCTGCCCTGCCGGGCATCACGATCCTGTCCTGCGACCCGAAGGGCGGCATCCAGGCCAACCAGGTCGGCGGTGCCCGCTTCACCGGCGTCCGGCTGCCCCGCGAAGCGTTGATGGGGCGGTACTCGCGCATCGACGAGGACGGGCGTTTCTCCAGCACCCTGCCCGATGCCGGCACCCGTTTCGTGAGGTCGATCGAGACCTTCGTGCAGGAACGCATCTTCCCGCTCAGCGCGGGGGCACGGGCCGCCGAGCTCGCGACCCACCTCACCTGGCGGTTCGCCGGTCACCGCGAGACCCGCGGCGCGCCCCGGCGCAGGACCCTGCTGGACGAGCCGCTGTTCCGCGACCGCCTGTACCAGGTCCAGCTGCGCAGCCTCGCGCTGCGGCTGCTGGAACGCGCCGTCGTCAGGGGTGTCGAACGCGACTGGCACACCGACCCCGGCCGCAAGAACATGCACGTCCTCACCGCGACGGGCAAGTGCGGTTCCTGGCTGGCCCTGGAGGTCCTGGGCGCGTGCCGGGAGATGTGCGGCTCGCAGGGTTTCCACGGCCACAACCAGATCGTCACCCTGCGGACCGACTTCGAGGTCAACGTGACCTTCGCGGGCGACAACTCCGTGATGGCCTACCAGGTGGCGCGCAGCGCGCTGAGCTCCGACCGGTTCGCCTCCCGCCCGCCGGTGACGTTGCCGGAGCGGGTCGAGAAGGCGCTGACCGAGACGTGGCGCAGCCGCGCGGACGGGTCGTTCACGCACGCCGAGGCCGTCGTGCTCGTCCACGCCCGCATGCTCGACCTCGTCCTGACCGAGCACGACGCCGAACCGCTGGTGCCACAACAGGTCATGGACGACCTGGTCGCCGACTTCGCCGCGCACCGGCTGCGCGAGCCGCACCGGGCCGTCTCGCCCGACGGGGAGAAGATCGACCTCCTGGCCGAGCTGCTCGCACCCCTGCCGGAGCTCGTCACCGCCCCCATGGTCGACGACCGCTACCTGGCGGAGTTCACCTCCTCCGCGCGGGCCCTGGGCGTGCAGATCCCGGTGCAGGGCAAGGTGAACCGCCGTGGCGATGCGCGTTCATGAGGAGACGCGTGCGGCGGGCGGGCTGCGGTTCCGCCTGCGGCGCGCCGGAGAGGGTCCGCTGGTCCTCCTGCTGCACGGCTGGCCGCAGACCGGCCACGCCTGGCGCCACGTCCTCCCCGCACTCGCGCGGGACCACGAGGTGGTCGCGCCGGACCTGCGCGGCTACGGGGCCTCCAGCCGGCCGCGCAGCGGGTACGACAAGCGGACCATGGCGGCCGACGTGAGCGGGCTCATGCGCGAGCTGGGACACGAGCAGGCCGTCGTGGTCGGCCACGACCGGGGTGCGCGCGTCGCCCACCGGTGGGCACTGGACCGGCCGGACGAGATCAGCCGCCTGGTGTTGCTCAGCGTCGTGCCGACGCGGGAGATGTGGCGGCACATGGACGCACGCGTCGGGACCGCGTACTGGCACTGGCTCTTCCACCTCGTTCCCGACCTCCCCGAGTTCCTCACCGAGGGGAAGGGCGGGGAGTACGTGCGGTTCATGCTGGCGGCCGGGGCGTTCCGGCACGAGGCGTTCACCGAGGCGGACCTGCGCCACTACGCGGAGACCTACGCCCAGCCGGGGGCGCTTCGCGCGAGCTTCGACGACTACCGCGCCGCCCGCCACGAGGACCTAGAAGCCGACGACGCCGACGCGGAGGCGGGTCGTCGCCTGACGATGCCCGTGCGGCTGGCGTGGGGCGCCCAGGGACTCGTGGGGAGCATGCCCGTGCTCGACCTGTGGCGCGACTACGCCACCAGCGTCGAGGGGGCCCAGATCGACTCCTGCGGGCACTTCCCCGCCGAGGAGCAACCCGACGTCCTGGTCGAGCGGATCCGGGCGTTCCTCGCCGACGAGAAAGCTGTGGTGGAAGAATGAGGGCGCTGGTCGTCACCGAGGAGCGCGGGCTGAGCCTCGCGGAGGTCCAGGACCGCGAGCCGGCACCCGGCTGGGTGCGCGTGGACGTGGCGTTCTGCGCCATCTGCGGCTCCGACCTGCACCTGCGGGCCATGCCGCACGTCGTCCCCGCCGGGGCCGTGCTCGGGCACGAGATCTCCGGCCACGTCGCCGCACCGGGCGGGCAGCGGCTGGCGGCGGGACAGGCCGTGGTGGTGTGGCCGAAGGCGGGCTGCGGGGACTGCGACGTCTGCCGCACGGGCGACAACCACCTGTGCGCGGTGCAGCCGTGGCACCTGAGCTCCCTCGGCCTGGGCACCCGTCCCGGCGGCTACGCCGAGAGCATCGTGGTCCCCGAGCACACGGTCTACGCGGTACCGGACGGCGTTCCGCTGCAACACGCCGCCCTGACCGAACCGCTGTCCTGCGCGGTCCACGCCGTCGACCGCTCCGGGGTGTCGGCGACGGACACCGTCACGGTCCTCGGCGGCGGCACGGTCGGCTTCCTGCTGGCGCACGTGCTGCGGCTGCGCGGAGTCGAGGACGTGTGGGTGGTGGAACCGAGCGCCGTGCGGCGCGCACGCCTGGCCGCCACCGGGATCACCGCGGTGGACGTCGACGAGCCGATGGCGGCCGCGGACGTGGTGTTCGAGTGCGTGGGTTCGGTGACCGCGCTCGCGGAGTCGGCCCGGCGCGTGCGGACACGGGGAACGGTCGTCGCGCTCGGGGTGAACGAGCGGCCCACCGAACTGGACTCGGTCGCCCTCATCACCAAGGAGATCCGGATCGTGGGCAGCTTCGCCCAGAACAGGGGCGCGTTCGAGGCGGCACTGGGCCTCCTCGCGGGCGGCAGCGTCCCGGTCGACCAGATCATCACCGACGTCGTGCCGCTGGCCGACGGGCCGGTCACGGCGATGATGGACGCCCTCAGCGGACGGCCGGGCGACCACCAGGTGGTCATGATCGCTCCCGGCGGGTGACGCGGCCGAACGCGGTCGTCCTCCACGTGGTCGTCCGCCGGCCAAGACCGGCGGGACGCCGATGAGCCACGTCGGCCTGATCGACCTCTCCCCGGAGAACCGCCCGCCACGACTGCGGTGGCACCAGCCGTCCGCTCATGCCGAGATCACCGGGGTGCCGGGTGCACCCGGTCTGTTCCACACCACGAACGCCGCCGGCACCGGCAGCACACCGCTCCGGCGTGCCTCCGGCAAGGTCCGGCGTGCCTCCGGCAAGGTCCGGGAGCTCGTCGAGCTGCTGGGGGTCGAGGGCGTCGCGGTGCGTTCTGACGCCTACGTCGAGGTTTTCGGCCACGGCTCCAGCGTCGTCCACCCGCAGGTCGAGGTGGGCGGCAACGTCTTCGCGGTCCACGTCAAAGCCGTGCGGAACCGCCTGTTCGACGGCGCCGAGCGCATCGACGTCGTTTCCGGTGTGTGCCTGTTCAGCAACCGGCGGCTGCAGGTCCTCGACGCGGCAGGACGCGACGTGGGCCTGCTGCGATCGAACGCGCAACCGCTGAGGGAGAAGATCGTCAGCCTGCGTGTCGACGACCGGCTTTCGCTCTACGAGTACGAGTCGAGCCTGCGGCAGACGGCGTTGGTCCGCGGGGTCCTGGCAGGTCTGCCGGCATCGACTCCGGTCTCGGTGCTGCTCGACCTCCCGCGGGCCCAGTACTACCTCTTCCTCGCCGATGCGCTGAGGCACGGCATGGTCGGCGCTGAGCTGGCTCTCGGGTGGTTCGACGAGGTGGACACGCGCAGGCAGCGCGTTGCGCAGCTGATGACCGACGAGCTCCACCGTCCCGGCACGGGGCCTCGGCGCAGCCTCACGGTCCGGCTGGCGACCGCGTTCGACGACCTCGCCGAGCACGTGCGGTCGGTGGTCGCCACGGGCGGCGTTCTCGAGCTCGCAAACTGCGTGACCGTCATGGACGCCGGCGGAGATCACGTGTGGCAGCTGCTCAGAACGGTGTGGAGCCCGCGCACGTTCCACGAGCTCGGCCACGCCGGTTACACGATCGAGAAGCTGCGGGCCTCGCTGTCCGTCGAGGGGATCTCCCCCGGCCTGGGCTTGGTGGTCGACAGCGCCTCCGAGCGGTGCGGCCACGCCGCGGCCGAGTCGGTCCAGCGAGACCTCGCCCGCCTCCACCCCGGGCTCTCGTTCACGATGGCCGGTCTGTACTCGCTGGAGAAGCTGGTGGTCGCCGGAGACTCCTGGCGGTCGAGATCCCTGTTCTTCAACGACCCCGGCACGGTCGCCGTCGATGCCACGGGCAACGAGGTGGACCTCTTGGAAGCGGTGGAGGAGCGCTACGGCCGAGCGGAACCCGGTGAGGTCCGGGTCCCGCTACCAGCTGAGCGGCATCGGTTCCCACGCGGTGCGCACCAGCGGGTCCTCGGCGGTCAGGTGCTCGCCTGACCGGTGGTCCGCCGTGCCCTCGACGATCCGGCGCAGCACGGCGGCCGCCTCGGCAGCCGCCGGACCGGTGACACCGGGGTCCACCGGTCCTGGGTGGTAGCTCAGCACCGCGACGCCGTGTTCGCGGGTCTCCGCCGCCAGTCCCTCCGTCAGCCCGGCCACCGCGGCCTTCGCCACCGAGCAGGCGGTCGCACGGGCTCCGGTCGCGTGGCTCACGACGGTGACGATCCGGCCGTGCTTGCGCGGCACCATGCGCGCGAGCACCGCCGCGGTCGTCACCGCCGTGCCGCGCAAGGCGACTTCAACCGCCCGCCACCAGTCGTCCTGGTCGACCTCCCAGGCCGGACCGGCCGGGCCGGCCACGTCGACGACGTGCACCAGCGCGTCGAGCGGTCCGGACGCGGCTTCCGCGGCGGTCACCGCCGCCTCCACCGAAGCCCGGTCGGTGCTGTCCATGGTCACCGCGCAGACGCCGGGCAGCTCGTCGCGGGCCTGCCGCAGCGCCCCGGAGTCCCGGCCGGTGATGACGACCGTCGCTCCGGCGCGGCACATCTCCTCCGCGAAGACGCGACCGAAACCCGTGGCTCCGCCCGTGACCAGCACCCCCGGTCTCATCGCGTTCCTCCGGCAGGGACGTCGGTCAACCGGTGCACGAGCGCCTTGCCCATGGCGGAGCGCGGAATCCGGTCGACCGCGGTGATCGACCGGATCTTCTTGTACGGCGCGACCCGGCCCGCCACGAAGCCGGTCACCTCGGACAGCTCCACCGGCTCGCTCAGCACGACGAACGCGACCGGGATCTCGCCCGCGACCTCGTCCGGTGCCCCGACCACCACGGCGTCGGCGACGGCGGGGTGGCTGAGCAGCACGGACTCCAGCTCGGCCGGTGCGATCTGGTGGCCCTTGTACTTGATGAGCTGCTTGATCCGGCCGATGATCGTGACGTGCCCGTCCCGGTCGCGCCGGGCGATGTCCCCCGTGTGCAGCCAGTGTTCGTCGTCGGCGAGGCCGTGCACGGTGCCGTCCTCGTCCAGGAAGCCCGGTGACACCTGCGGGCCGCGGACCCAGATCTCCCCGGTCTCGCCGTCCGCTCCGGTCGCCGGGTCCACCAGCCGGATCTCGGTGCCGGGCAACGCCTTGCCGATCGAGGTCGGCACGGACGGGGTGCCGTCGGGCGGGGCGAAGGTGCACCCGGCCTCCGTCATGCCGTAGCCCTGCACCACCGGTACGCCGAGCATGAGGGCACAGCTCCGCGCGACGTTCGCGGGGAGCGGAGCGCCGCCGGAGTAGACCAGGCGCAGGCTGCCCGTGTCGCGGTCGCCGGTGTCACCGCGCCGGGCGAGCTCCGCGAGGGTGCTCGGCACCAGGTACGCGACGGTGACCTTCTGCGTCTCGATGACCTCCAGGAGATCGTCGACGTCGAACGGGGTGCGGACCGTGACGAGCGTGCCGCCGGCGCGGAGCGTCGGGTTCATCGCCATCTGCATGCCGTAGATGTGCCGGAACGGTGTCGTGGCGAGCACGACGTCGTCGGCGGTGAGCCGGTGCACCGCGTCGATCTGGTCCAGGTTCGACACCAGGTTGCGGTGCGTGAGCACGATCTGCTTCGGGAGCCCGAGGGACCCGCTCGACGTGGCGAGCAGCGCCGGTCGTCCGTCCCCGGTGGCTGCGGGCGCGGCGACGGCCGGCCCGTCCAGCCACTCCTGCCAGCCGGTCGTCCTGTCGCCGGAAGGGATTTCGTCGAGCACGATCACGGTGCGCACCGACGCGGCGGCCGGGAGCGCGGACAGCTGCCGCCACGCCTTCGCCGAGGCGACCACGTGGGCGGCACGGCACCGCTCCAGCACCGGCTGCCACTCGTCCGGGGTGCCCAGCGGTTCGAGCGGGAGCACGACGCCACCGGCCAGCAGGGTGCCGTGGTAGGCCACGACGAACTCGGCCGTGTTGTCGCACACGAGCGCAACGACCTCGTCCGGGCCGCGAAACCGGGACCGCAGCGCGGCGGCGAACCGTTCAGCGGCCTGCTTCAGCTCCGGGTACCGGTAGGAGCGTCCGCTGCTGTGCTCGATGAGCGCTGTGCGCCGGGACGTGGCGTCCTGCCAGACCGACTCGGCGAGGTTGGTCGACCACTGCCCATATGCCGTCATGTCTTCTCCTGCCGCTCGCACGCGCCACGCCGAGGAACCCCGCCGCTGCGGAACGCGGCCCGGTAGGACGCTCCCGACAGTAGGGGCAGAGCCGAGCAGAACACTGCTGTGGAGTTCCGCAATTGTCGCTCGCACGTGGAGGGACCAGGGCCGGCTGTCACCCGGATGCAGCAGAGCCGGCGCACCGGCCTGCCGAACCGGTTGCGCTGCCGGCCTGTGCGAACGACGTTCCAGCGCTTGGAACGAGCGGCAGACAGCACGCGTCCACCGACACACAATCAGCCGGTGGACGTCGAAGACGCGGCAGGCGCGCACCGGTGACCACGCACGAGCCGCTGGTGCACCCGTTCACCCGGCCCACCACCACCCACTGGAGCCCGCATGTCGACGGTTCACGACATCGTCACCCACGACGTCACCCTGCCGGGCCGGCTCGACGCGGCCATGCTGGAGCGGGCGGCCGGGGTGCTCCACGTCGGGTTGTCCGAGACCGCCCGCGCCGAGCTCGAACGCTGCCGCCGGTTCGTCGACACGGTCGTCGCCGACGGCCACGAGGTGTACGGCGCCACAACGGGTTTCGGTCCGCTGGTGACCTACGCCGGCCGGGACACCGCGGCCGGACAGTGCGACAACACCCTGCAGCACCTCACCGCGGGACAGGGCGCCGACCTGCCGGTCCCCGTGGTGCGGGCGACGGTCCTGGCTCGGCTGGCGTCGCTCACGAGGGCCAGGTCCGGTGTCACACCCTCCGTTGTGGACGGTCTGACCGCGATGCTGCGCACGACGTTCACCCCGGCGGTGCCGACCTACGGGTCGGTCGGCGCGAGCGGCGACCTCGTCCCGCTCGCCTACGTCGCCCAAGCGCTGCGCGGCACCGGTCACGCCTATGTGGACGGTGTGCGGTTGCCGGCGGCCGAGGCGCTGCGGGCGGCGGGCCTCACGCCGCTGGAACTCGACGGGCGCGACGCGCTCGCGCTGGTCAACGGCACCTCGCTGACCGCGGCCACCGCGGGTCTCGCGTGGCGGTCGATCGGCCGGTCGCTGCACACCGCCGCCGCGTTGAGCGCGCTGCTGGCGGACGTGCTCGGCAGCACCACCGCGTTCCTCGACCACCGGCTGCTCGCCGCGTTCGGCCACGCCGCCGCCGGTGAGGTCGGTGCGCGGATGACCGCGATGCTCGACGGCACCCGTCCGACCGGCCTGCGGCCCTTGCAGGAGCCCTACAGCGTCCGGTGCACCCCGCAGCTCCTCGGCGCCGCGACGTCGGCGCACCGGTACGCGGGCGGGGTGGTGCACGACGACCTCAACGGGGTCAGCGACAACCCGCTGTTCTTCGTGGACGACGAGGCCGTCGCGCACGGCGGCAACTTCTTCGGCCAGCCCTGCTCGTTCGTGAGCGACCTGCTCACCACGGTCGCGGTGCAGGTCGGCAACCTCGCAGAGCGGCAGCTGGACCTGCTCGTCGACCCCAACCGGAACACCGGGCTCCCGCCGATGCTGTCACCGCGTCCCGGTGTGCACCACGGGGTCCAGGGCGTGCAGCTGGCGTCGACGGCGATCGTGGCGGCCATGCGCCGGCAGGCGGTGCCCGCGAGCGTGCAGAGCCTCCCGACCAACCTGCACAACCAGGACATCGTCCCGTTCGGCACGCAGGCGGCGCAGAACGCGTGGGAGACCGCGCGGTTGCTGCGGCACCTGCAGGGCGGACTGGCGGTCGCGCTGCGGCAGGCGGTGCACCTGCGCGCCGACCGGCCGACCGCGCCGTACTGCACCGGTCTCGCCGACCGGCTGGCCGAGGCGATCCCGCCGATCGAGCAGGACCGGCCGCTGGACGCCGACGTGCGCCTGGCCGCCGACGTCGTGGACGCCCACGTCGCCGGCGCCGGGATGGCCGAGCCCTGCGACCCCGGGGGTTCCGGGGACGTCACGGCCGCCGCGTGGAACCAGGGCCTCTGAGCCGCCGCACCGACCGAGGAGGTCTGGCATGAGCGTGACCCTGAACGGCACGACCCAGGTGGACAAGCGGATCCGGTTGACCCCCGAGATCCTCGACTACGTCCTCGCCTGCACCGAGCAACCGGTGCCGGTGCAGCGGTGGCTGATCGACGCCACGACCGCCCTCGGCCAGGTCGCCGAGATGCAGATCGCCCACGAGCAGGCGGTGCTGTTCACCCTGCTCGCCGCTGCGAGCGGGGCGCGCCGGATCGTCGAGGTCGGCACGTTCACCGGCTACTCCGCGCTCGCCTTCGCCAGGGGCATGCCGGCGGACGGCACCATCGACACCTACGACATCACCGACCGGTGGGCGCCGACCGCGCGCCGGGCGTGGCAGGAGGCCGGGTTCGCCGACCGCATCCGCCAGCACATCGGCCCGGCGGCCGACCTGCTGGACCGGCTGCCCCCGGAGCCGGCCGTGGACCTCGTGTTCATCGACGCGGACAAGGTCGGCTACATCGGGTACTGGGAGCAGCTGCTGCCGCGGGTCGTCGACAACGGGCTGATCATCGCCGACAACGTGCTGTACGCGGGTGAGGCGACCAGCGCCCACTCCGAGGGCAACGCCGCCGCGATCCGCGCGTTCAACGAGCACGTGCGGGCCGACGACCGGGTGCAGGCGGTCATGCTGCCGCTGGCCGACGGGCTGACCATCGCGCGGAAACTGCCCGCCGGGTACCGACGATGAGGTGACCAGGACGGTTTGAGCGGGGCACGAGAATCGAGCTGACCGAGTCGGTCAGCTCGATTCCGCTTTCACGAGGACAGCGGGGACGGTCACGGCAGTGCGGCCCCGACGGGTGCCTCGGCGAGCAGGGGCTCGGCGACGACGGCGATCAGCTCGTCGACCATGCCGGGGAGGTCGGTGGGCAGGAGGGCGAACACCTCGGCCCGCGCGTCGACCGGGTCGGCGGCGAGGTCGTCCCGGATCGCGTTCAGCCGCGTCAGCATCGCGGCGGTGAAGCTGGCTTGCGTGACCACTCCGCGGTGCACCAGGAAGAACTCGTCGAACAGGTCGCGTTCGGCGTCCGTGATGTCGTTGCCCGCGCGGCCTCCGTGGCCCTTGAACAGCGAGGCTCCCCCGGGCACCAGCATCTGCGCCACGGTCATGTGCACGAGGCGGTTGCGCTTGAGCGCTCGCTTGAGCACGCCGTCGCGGGGCACGCTCAGCGTGCCGAGCAGGCTGGCCACCCGCTCGTGGTCGCGGGCCCACAGGCCGCTGAAGGCCGGGTGCTTCGCGGCCATCCGCGGGCGGATGGACCGGGCGTAGACCTCCGGGGTGCAGCTGCCCGCGTAGAGCAGCAGCGCGCTGTAGCAGTCGTACCACCACGCCGCTCGCGCCGTGCCGGCCTCGGACAGGCCGCCGGTTCGTCCCGCGTCGGCGAGCAGGTCCGCGAGCATGCGCCACACGCCGAACGTCACGTGGTGGCCGATCATCCAGCGGTAGAACGCCCGATCCGCGTCGTCGGCCGCCACCCTCGCGACGGGCGCGGACAACTCCGGCGCCACCGGACCGGCTTCGAGGACGGGGTCCGGCTCGGCCAGCGGCTCGCCGGGCATCGGCAGGCACAGGACGTCGAGCCCGAGCGGTCGCTCCCACGCGGTCGTCATCAGGCGGTCCGGAGTCCGTCGGGCGGGTTCGCGGTGAGCGGAACACCGACGCACCGACACCCGGACAGAGGGGAAATGCTTTGTGCGCACATGGTCAATCGCCTTCTTGGCCCGATGACGGAGATGTCCCGACCGGCGGAACGCCTGGTGTGCCGGCTGGTCGCGCCCTCCCGTCGTCGCCGGTGGAGCCATCGAAACCTGCTGTGCGGCAACGGCGGAAGTACGCGTTCCACCGTCCGGGACGAGGACCGGTACGCGCCATTACCCGTGGGCGTAAAGGAAATCAAGTGTGCGCCCAATGCCCTTGTCGTCGGCTTTCCCTTGGCACCACCACGTCCGTTCGTCAGGCTGTGCGACACATCGCCCCACCCTGGGCACGCTCATGGACTTTTCGAGAGGAACAGCATGGTGAAGAAGCTGATCGCCGGCGCCGCACTCACGTGCGCGTCGCTCGTGGTGGTCGCCCCGGCCGCGCACGCCGCGTCGTTCGCAGGCGTTTACCCCAGCCACAACGCGGCGGTCAAGGCCTGCAAGCAGGGTGTCGCCCAGGGTCGCTGGTACGACACGTGCAGGTACCAGGGCTACGCCAACTCCAGGCAGGTCGGTCTCTGGGTCCAGCCCCGGTAGTTCTCCCTGACCGCCCTGTCCGCGGGCGTGCCAGAGCCGGTTCGGCTCGGGCACGCCCGCACCGGTTGGAAGCCCCTCATGACCAGCTCGGTGGAAGACCTCCGGATCGAGTGGCCGGACGATCCCGCGGCGTTCTTCCGCCGCCACGCCGAGGTGCTGGCGGGCATCGGCGCCGGCGCTTTCGCCCAGCCCGAAACCGTGATGAGGCACCAGGTCGCCGACCGGTTCGCCAAGGCGGCGCTCGCGCAGATCCTGCGGGTCGACGGCGAGATCGTGGGCTTCGGCCTGTTCGACCGGCTGGACGTCCCCGGACGGGAGCAGGGGCTGTGGGTCGTCGAGGGCCGGGCGATCGCACCTGCTCACCAGCGGGGAGGGCTGGGAACGCGGTGCTTCCGCGAGTTCGTGGACACCACCGGGGCGAGCGCCGTCGCCACGGTCACGCGCAACCCGGCGGTGTGCCGGATGATGGCGGCCGAGTTCCGCACGGTCCTCCCGGACCTGACGTCCGACCGTCCACTGCGGACGCTGCACCACCCCGGCGTCGCCATGGCCGTCCGCACTTACGCCGCACACCTCGGCGCCGACGGCGCGGGACTGCCATTCATCCGCAACCGCTACCCCGGTGGGCTGTACGGAGTGCGCGATCCCGGCCTGCGCATGCCCCTGCCGGAGATCAGCCGTGACCCGTCGTGCGGGGTCATCACCGTGGGAGTGGCGTGCTGACGCGGTCGTCCGGCGCGGTCACCAGCGCGCGCACCGCCGAGGCGACCCCTGCGGGATGGGTCAGGAACCCCTCGTGGCCGCCGGGCAGGACGGCGAGGTCCTCCCCGAGCACGTCGGCCAGTCTGACCGTGGTGCGGCGCAGGAACGCCGAGCTCACCGTTCCGACCGCCGGCCGCACCCTCGCCGTGCCGGACCGCAGGGCGGCCCAGCCCTCCTCGCCGATCCGGTAGGCCCACGTCATGCCCGCCTCGACGGCGAGGAACGAGTCGATGTTGGCGATCGTCCGCCTGCTGGGCGGTTCCCAGCCGACGTCCGGCTCCCGGTCGAGCGGGTCGCGCGCCTCCGCGCCGAAGCCGACGTGCAGCAGCCTCGCTGCCCTGCGCCAGCCCGACTTCCCGTGGACCCGCCGAACCTCGTCGTGCAGCGCGTCGAACTCGACGCGTTCCGCCGCGTTGGCGAGACACCGCAGCGGGGGTTCGTGGGCGACGAGCACGCTCACCCGCTCCGGTCGCTGCCGCGCCAGCTCCAGACCGATGACCGCGCCGGTGCTGCACCCGAACACCGCGACCGGGGTGTCCCCGTAGACGTGCGCGGCCAGCGCCGCCACGTCCTCGGCGTGCTGCTCGATCGGCACCGGGCGCAGCGGGTCGGCGACCGAGGTGCGGCTCTGCCCGCGCCGGTCGTACGTCAGCACGGAGTGCGTTGCGGCGAGCCGGACCGCCAGCGGGGCGGCGCTGTGCGCGTCACTGCCGCCACTGGGCAGCACCAGGACCGGCGGACCACCACCGCGGACGGTGAAGCTGATGTCCGCGCCGTCGACCCGGAGCGTGCCCGTTCGTTCAGCGATCGCCACGGCCGGCTCCGCCGCCCCCGTGGAACCGTTCTGCCAGCGCGAGGTCGCCGTTGGACAGACCGTGGCGCCGGAAGAACATGCGGGGGTTGAAGTACACCGCGACGCGCGCCGGACCGTCGGCGGAACGCTGTGCGCTGAGGAAGGAGTGCGCGTACATCTCGCCGCTCGCGTCACCGCCCAGGAAGAACTGGGCGCACCGCTCGTAGGCCGCACGGCTTTCCGGTGACACGTCGTAGGCGTCGAGCACCTCCCGGACCATCCACTGCGCCTCGGCGTCCGAGCGGCTGCGCGGGGTGAGCCCGAACTGGTGCATGACGGACTCGATCGGGCGGGCGCGCCCCGGCAGGAACGAGACGTACGTCCCGTACGACCAGAAACGGCGGTGGTTGGAGCGCCATTCGAGGCGGGTGCGCGACGGCACGTCCTGCCGCCAGGCCGACCGTTCCCAGGCCCTGGCCGCGATCCGGGTCATCGTGGGGCCGTCGTCCAGCTCGGCCGACGGCCCGAGCCGGTCCCAGCGGGCGAGCCGGTCCGGTGTGAGGGCCCCGCGGTGCTGCACGTAGAGCTTCGTCCTCGCCGACGGTCCCGCGGCGAGGTCGAGGCACAGGTAGGACACGGTGTCGTCGTCGTCCATCACGTCCGCGACGACCTTCCACTGACCGGGGAACCCCAGGGCGGTGAGCACCGCGTCGGTGCGCTCGGCCGTGGCCGACCGGCCGCCACCGGCCAGCCACAGGTGGATCTTGCCCTCCGGTGGCCTGCCCCGCACCCACCCCAGGGTGTGGAAGGCCGCCATCGGCGGACGGTCGGCCGGCCGTGGCGCCACCAGGTGCTCGATCTGCCGCAGCCTGCGCAGGTCGAGGCCGTGGACGGAGGACAGGCGCTCGCTGAGCCGGAGGGCGCTCTCCCAGTAGGACAGCGGGCTTCCGGGTTCGGCCTGCGCCTCGACCGAGGCGCGCAGCCCGAGCGGCCGGTCGCCGAGCACGACGGAAAGCTCCAGCGGTGTGCTGTCCGCGGTGAGCGTCGACCAGGCGGGCGGCGTGCCGGGTGAGCGGTGTCCCCACGACTCGCCCATGAGCCGCACGTCGGCTGCTGCCCGGTCGGCGAGGTCGGTGAGACCGCTGGCCCGGCACAGCCCGCGCACGGCGGCGTCGGCGAGGTCGGCGCACGTCGTGCTCATCGGCTGAACCTCATCGGCAGGCCCGTGATCCCGTTGACCACAGTGGACACGAGGTGGCGGGGCGGACCGGCGAGCTCGAACCGGACACCGCTGTCGGCCAGTTCGCCCACCAGTGCGGCGAGCAGGGTGCGACCGGCCGCCGCGCCGACGCAGAAGTGCGGACCGAGCCCGAACGCCAGGTGCGGGTTCGGTGCGCGCCGGGGGTCGAACCGGTCCGGGTCGGCGAACACGGTCTCGTCCTGGTTCGCCGACGCGAGCCAGGCGACGACCCAGTCCCCCGCGCGCAGGTGCGCACCGGCCAGCTCCGCGTCAGCGGTGACCCGGCGGACCAGCTGACGTGCCGGGGTGCTCCAGCGCGCTGCCTCGTCCACCAGTCCCGGCACCAGCGAGCGGTCCTCGACCACCTCCCGCCACAGCTCCGGTGTCCGCGCGAGGTGCAGCAGGAGGTGCAGCGCCGTGCTCAGCGTGGCGGTGGTGCCCCCGATCAGTGCGCTGTGGACGTTCGCCATGACCTGGCGGCGGGTGAGGGCGGACCCTTCGACCGAGACCTCCGACAACGTCCCCGGCAACGTGTGCGGCATCGTCAGCGACGTGGTCAGCGCTTCCCTGATGGCACCGAACAACCGGGTGCTCGCCCGCAGCACCGTCTCGGTCCCGTCGCCGTCGGCGTGCAGCGGGTCGTGCGGCGCGATGGTCGCGGTCGAGGCGGACACCGCCATCTCCCACGACTTCTCCGGCAGGCCGAGCATCGGCCCGGCGGCGACCATCGGCAGCCGGCGCAGGACGACGGCCAGGTCGTGGACACCTCCGGCGAGCACCGGTTGCAGCAGTTCCCGCACACCGCGGTCGATGCCGTCGGCGTGCGCCCGCACGGCCACCGGACCCAGCGCGCGTGTGGACGGTCTGCGCAGGGCGGCGTGCCGCGGCGGGTCGGTCGTCGCCAACGTGTGCCCACCGAGCGGGTCGGGTGTGCCCACCGAGGTGAGCAGGGTGCCCGAGGTGGAGCTGAACAGAACGGGATCACGCAGGATCGTCTGGCAGTCCGCATGGCGGTAGAACGACCGGAACGGCACCCCGCCCTGGCTGGTCTCCTCGCGCACCGGACAGGTCCGGCGGAGCTCCCGCCACACGTCGCGATCCTCTTCCACACCCACCCGCAGATCTTCACCGCCACCGCGGTCGTCGTCCAGGGCAGAGTTGGCTGCCCTTCCGGTCAACCGGTCCCGCCGACCCACCGGACGAGGATGACCATGTGTCCCATCAGCACCGAACCCCGGGGGTCCGCAGTGGACGATGTGGAACGCGCGATCAAGGACTTCGTGGCCGAGGTCCTCCTCGAAGGCGAGCACGTCGAGTTCGACGAGCACACGCCGCTGCTGGAGCACCGCCTGATCGACTCGCTCAACGTGGAGGAGCTGCTCGTTCACGTTGAGCAGACCTTCGCCGTGTCACTCAGCCGTTGGCCGCACTCGGACTGGAAGACCATTCACGCCATGGGAGAACTCATCCGCACCCACGCGCCCGCCGATCACGCACAGGCTCCCGACGAGGAGCCGGCGGCCATCGTCAGCGACTACGAGAAGTGGGTGGCCGGTTACTGGAACGAGAAGCAGAACGACCCCATCAACCTCCTCCTCGGCGAGGAGGACGGGCTGGTCCACCACCACTACGGCCTCGGCGAGTACGACCCCGCCGTGCTGACCGCGCCCGACCGGGAGGCCGCGATCATCCGCGAGCTGCACCGCCTGGAGTGCGCGCAGATGGACGTCGTGCTCGACGCCCTGGGTCCCATGACCGCGGACGAGCGGTTGCTCGACGCGGGGTCGGGCCGGGGCGGGGGTTCGTTCAGCGCACACCTCAGGTTCGGCTGCCGGGCGGACGGCATCACGCTCTCGCAGTACCAGGTGGACTTCGCGACGAAGCTCGCGGCCAGGCACGGCTGCACCGACGAGGTGAGCTTCCACCTGCAGAACATGACGCGCACGGCGTTCCCGGACGGCCACTTCGACCGCATCCTCACCAACGAGACGACGATGTACGTCGAGCTGGCCGACGCGTTCAGCGAGTTCGCGCGGGTGCTCAAGCCCGGCGGGCGGTACGCGTGCGTCACCTACTGCGTCAACGACACGCTCGCACCGACGAGCGAGGCCTGCGAGGCGGTGGACGCGCACTACGGCACCCGCATGCACAAGCGCAGCGAGTACCTGGCCGCGCTGTCCGCGGCCGGTTTCTCGCCCAGCCGCGTCAGCGTCCTCAACGCCGACACGATCCCCTACTGGGAGCTGCGCACCCGGTCCGAGCACAGCACCGGCGTCGAGAAGGCGTTCCTCGACGGCTACCGGTCGAACGTCCTGCAGTACGTCCTGATCGTGGCGGACAGGCTGCCCGCCTGACCTGCCGGCACCCGTTCACCTGGCCGAGGAGCCCATGGACTTCGCACCGGACCCGGACCAGTCGTTGCTCGCCCGGCGCAGCCACGAGCTCGGCCTGGCGCTCAACGCACCCGACGAGCACGACCGTTCCGGCGACCCGTGGTTCAGCAGGCGGAAGTGGCGGCGCTGCGCGGAGTTCGGCCTGCTGGGCCTGAGCGTTCCTGAACGGTGGGGAGGTCTCGGGCTGGACTCCGTGAGCACCTGCACCGCCGTCGAGGCCTTCGCCAGGGGTCATGCCGACCTGGGGTTCGTGTTCTCGGCGTGTGCGCACACGTTCGCGTGCGGGATGCCGATCGCCGAGCACGGAACGCAGGCGCTGTGCGACGAGGTGCTGCCGCGGCTCGTCTCGGGCGAGTGGGTCGCGGCGAACGCGATCACCGAGTCCGAGGCGGGTTCGGACGTGTACGCGATGCGGTCGACCGCTGTCCGCGACGGCGACCGCTACCTGCTCAACGGCACGAAGAACTACGTGACGAACGCACCTCTCGCGGACGTGTTCGTCGTGTACGCGAGCACCGACCCGAGCAGCGGCTACCTCGGCATCAGCGCGTTCGTGGTCCCCCGCGACACCCCCGGCGTCACGGTCGGGGCTCCCCTCCCGAAGACCGGGCTGGCCTCGTCCCCGCTCGCACCGGTCTACTTCGACGACGTCGTGGTGCCGGTGGAGAACCGGCTGGGCGAGGAGGGCGACGGGCGGGCGATCTTCACCGGTTCGATGGACTGGGAACGCACGTGCCTGTTCGCCGCCTACGTGGGCGCGATGGACCGGCAGCTCGCCGCGACCGTCGCGCACACCGGTGAGCGCCGCCAGTTCCGCCGTCCGCTCGCGCGGCACCAGGCCGTCGCGCACCGGCTCGCGGACATGAAGCTCCGGCTGGAGGGCGCGCGGTTGCTGCTGTACCGCGCGTGCTGGCGCCGGGACCGGGGACAGGCCACCCCGCTCGACGTCTCCCTCGCGAAGCTGGCGGTGAGCGAGGCCGCGAAGCTCAACGCACTCGACGCGGTGCACCTGCACGGCGCGATGGGCGTCATGGCCGGGTCAGGAGTCGACCAGGCGATAGCCGACGCCGTTCCCGCGGTCATGTTCTCCGGCACCTCCGAGATCCACCGCGACATCATCGCGGCGCAGCTGCGGTCATGAGGCTCGAACAGCACGTCTCCGGCTTCGCGAAGGCCACACCGGAGGCGTTGGCGGTGTGCGGGCCGGACGGCGACCTGACCTACCGCGAGCTGGACGTGCGAGCCGACGTGCTCGCACGCGAGCTGGCATCGCTCGGTGTGGCGGCGGGTGACAGGGTGGTGCTGTGGGTGCCGAAGTCGGTGTTCGCCGTCGCGGTCACCCAGGCCGTCCTGCGGCTGGGCGCGGCCTACGTCCCGGTGGACCCGAGCGCTCCCCCGGCACGGGTGGCCGCGCTGATCGCCGACTGCGGGCCCGCCGCCGTGGTGACGACCGGAAGCCGGATCTCCGCGCTGCCACCCCTGCCCGCGCTGGTCGCCGAGGACGACCTCAGCGGGTGGGCGGCCAGACCCGCAGCGCGGCCGGCGGTGGAGCGTTCGCCCGACGCGGACCTCGCGTACGTGCTCTACACGTCCGGCTCGACCGGCACGCCCAAAGGGGTGTGCGTCAGCCACTCCGCGGCCTCCGCGTTCGTCACCTGGGCGGCCGCCGAGCTGGAGGTGACCCCGTCGGACCGCCTGTCCAACCACGCGCCGCTGCAGTTCGACCTCTCCGTGTTCGACCTCTACGCGGCGTTCCGGTCGGGCGCGTCGGTCCACCTCGTCCCCGAGCTGTCGCTCCCGCGGGACCTCGTGCGGTTCGTCGTGGACCACGCCATCACCGTCTGGTACTCGGTGCCGTCCGCGCTGACGATGATGATGGAGTTCGGCCACCTGCTCGACGTGCCCCGGCTGCCGCTGCGCGCCGTGGTGTTCGCGGGAGAGGTGTTCCCCGTCGCCCACCTCAGGGTCCTGCGCGAACGCCTGCCGTCGGCGGCCCTCCACAACTTCTACGGCCCCACCGAGACGAACGTCTGCGCCAGCCACCGCGTCGGGGACATCCCGGCCGACCGGTCGGAACCGGTCCCGATCGGCACGGCCGCGGCGGGCGACGAGATCTGGGCCGTGCGCGAGGACGGCACCATCGCGGCGCCAGGGGAGGAGGGCGAGCTCGTGGTCTCCGGTCCCACGCTGATGACCGGCTACCTCGGCCATGAGCCGTTGAAGGGCCCGTACGCCACCGGTGACGTCGTGCGCAGGCTGCCAGAAGGCGGGTTCCTGTACCTCGGGCGGCGCGACGGCATGGTGAAGGTCCGCGGCTACCGGGTGGAACCGGGTGAGGTCGAGGCGGTGCTGCACACCCACCCGGACGTCCTCGAGGCCGCGGTGACCGTCACCGGCTCCGGGCACCTGGCACGACTGGTCGCGTGGGTCAGCACCCGCTCCGGGCAGCCACTGCGCGCAGGCGAGGTCAAGCGCTTCCTGGCGGCGCGGCTCGCTCCCCACCTCGTTCCCGACCTCGTGCGCACTGCCAGCCGGTTGCCCAGGACGACCAACGGCAAGGTGGACCGCCGTGCGTTGAGCGAGCAGGACAACCGTTCAGAGAGGCTCCAACCGTGACAACGGATGTCTACGACGTGTGCATCATCGGTGGCGGTCCCGCGGGCTCCACCACCGCGTCCTACCTGGCGATGGCGGGCATGCGCTGCATCGTGCTGGAAGGCGACTCGTTCCCGCGCGAGCACGTGGGTGAGTCCCTGGTGCCGAGGTCCACGGTGGCACTGGACGAGATCGGTGTGCTGGACAAGATCGACAAGGCCGGTTTCGCCCGCAAGTACGGCGCCGCCTGGACGGCCTCCGCGGACGACCTCCCGCTGCCGGACGGCGTGCAACGGCGCCGGCGGGCCCGCTTCAGCATCCCGCAGGTCGAGTTCCGGTTCGCGGAACGCGAGCAGACGGGTGTGGCGTTCGACTACACCTACCACGTCGACCGGGCCAGGTTCGACACGATCCTGCTGGAGCACGCCGCCGAGCTGGGCGCGGTCGTGCGCCAGCAGGCCAGGGTGCTGCGGGTGGACCTCGACGGCGAGACCAAGCGGGTGGTGTACCGGCACAACGGGGTCACGTCGGAGGTGCGCGCGCCGATGGTGGTCGACGCGAGCGGACGCGGCACGTTGCTCGGCCGCCAGCTGAAGCTCAAGGTGCCCGACCCGGCGTTCAACCAGTACGCCGTGCACAGCTGGTTCGAGGGCCTGGACCGGGAGGCCGCGAGCGGCACCACCGGCATCGGTGACTACACGATCATCCACTTCCTGCCGTTCGCCGGTTCGTGGATGTGGCAGATCCCCATCTCCGACACCGTCACCAGCGTCGGCGTCGTCACCGAGAAGTCGCGCCTGCGCGGCGCGAGCGCCGACCTGGAGAAGTTCTTCGACGAGTGGGTGGGCACGCGCCCGCCGCTGGCGCAGGCACTCCGCTCGGCACGGCGGCTGCGCCCGTTCAAGGCGGAGGGCGACTACAGCTACTCGATGCGCGAGCTGTGCGGCGACGGGTGGGTGCTGGTCGGTGACGCGGCCCGGTTCGTCGACCCGATCTTCTCCAGCGGCGTGGGCATCGCGCTCAGCAGCGCACGGCTCGCGGCGAGCAGCATCATCGCCGCCGCTCCGACCGGGTTCTCCAAGGCCGCGTTCGCGGAGTTCGAGCGCAAGAGCCGCAACGCGACCCAGTGGTGGCGCAACTTCATCGTGCTCTACTACCGGCTCAACGTGCTGTTCAGCTCGTACATCCGCGATCCGGAGCACCGGCTCGACCTCGTCCGGTTGCTGCAGGGCGACTTCTTCGACGACGACGAGGAACCGGCGGTGCTCGGCAAGATGCGGGAGAAGCTGGAGCTGGTGGAGAACAACCCGAACCACCCGTGGCACGACGCCCTCCGCTCGCTGCAGACGCAGGCGTGGCTCGACAGCAGGTGACAGCGGGCCGTTCCCGGTGTCGTCACGTCACCAGATGAGCCCCCGGCGCAGGGCCTGCAGGACCATCGCCGCCCGGTCGCCCGTGCCGAGCTTCCTCCCGATGCGTTCCAGGTGGGACTTGACCGTCATGGGGGACAGTCCGAGCTGCCTCGCGGCCCCGCTGTTGGTGCAGCCCGCCGCCACCAGCCGGATGACCTCGACCTCGCGCGCCGTCAGGTCGCCGGGGCACAGGTCCCCCGACAGGACCCGGCCGGCCCAGCCACCCCGCGCAGGGTGGGTGTCCGGCCGGACCAGCACACCGTCCACGCCCGCGTCGAGAACCGCCGCGTGCGCCTGTTCGTCGTGCTGCGGCACCACCGCCAGCACGCTGCTCCACCCCAGCGTGCGCAGCGCCCTGATCAGGTGTGCGCCCCGCCGTCCGGTGGCCGCCAGGTCGACCAGGGCGAGCCTTCCCGGCGGTTCGTCGAGGACCAGGCGGCGCAGCGACTCGAAGCCGGGCGCCGGGTGCACCACCCGCACGTCCACCGCGTCCAGCGAGTCCGCCACCAACGACGTGACGTGCGCGTCGACGCTCACGACCAACGCGGAACCCCCGCGGTCGCCCTGGAGAGGCGGCCAGAACATCATCCCCACCTTCGCCGCGCAGCAGGTCGCGGTCATCGAACTCCGTTGTCCGGACGGCCTTCCGAGCTCCTCGGGCGGGCCCCTCCCACGGTGACACGCCCCGACGAGGTCGTTCCGCCCGAAACGGCACCTGATCACACCCGGTCCGCGACCGTGGCCCCCGCACGGCCCGGGGAGGGGTGTTCGCGCACAGTTCATGCCCAAACGGACTCGAAAGCCCAGGTGAAGTCGAGAACCTCCGGCCGTCGGACGAGCATCCTCACTCGACCTGGTGAACACCCGACGACCCGGAGGAGTCCCGATGATCAGCTGGGACCGTTGCGGCGACTCCACCTATGTCGGAGTGCTGAGCAGGTACGAGATCGAGGTGCTGCGCAGCTACGCCGACGGGCTCGTCTCGTTGCTGGACCACCACCTCGCCCTGTTCGACACGACACCGGACGGGTGGGCCTGGCCGCACCCCTCGCTGCACAGCGACGTGAGGGCCACCGCGATCCTCCTGGCCGAGATCGGAGGGCAGGAACCCGACTGGGTCCACTCCCTCTCAGCGGCCGCGTGCCTGCGCGACGTCTCGTCCCGCGCTCGCCTCATGGGGTGCGCGCTGTCGTCCACGACCGGCGTCGTCCACCTCGCTTCCCGCGCGGAAGCGGAAGCCTGGCTGGGCTGCATCCGGCTCGTCCTCGTCATCATCACCGCGGTGGCGGACGAACGGGGAGAGGTGTGCGGCAACGCCTGCGAGCCGACGGTGTCCTGGTTGACCGAGGTGTCAGCGGGGCTCAGCGCGGTGCTGGACGGCACCGCCAGCCCGACGATGACGATCGGCCGCTGACGCCTGTTATCCATTGTGGACGATTGTTCGCCCGCTTCTCACCGATCGCAGTGGCGGTCGCCGAAACCTGTCCTAATTGGACACCACACCCGGCGGCTGCGTCCCGGGCCCGGCCTGCTGGCACGAACCCGGGACGGGTACACCGTGGCGCGGCGTACAACGGCTGGATCAGCCGTCGGCCACTGTATTCCGATCACACCGGCCGCGGTCGGGTTCTGCCTGAACGCACACGAAACGGTGTCGGCGAGTACACCGGCCGGTGGACCGCAAGGGAGAACCGCGCTGCCCCTGAGCACCTGTTCCCACACCGGAGCGGAACTGGCTCCTAACCTCGGAACCGCACCCGCTCACGGGTGCTCAGCGAGGAGGTGGCCGATGGTGCTCACCAAGCCGGAGCCGGCGCAGGCCGGCGCGCGGTGGTACCGCGAACGCATGCTCTGGAACACGGCGGTCGCCGGCAGGTCGATCGTGTTGTCGCTCGGCGGAGGACTGGTCGCGTTCGAGACCACCGCTTCCCTTCTCCTGCGGGCGCGGAAGGTCATGGAGCACAGCGGGATCGAGATGCCTCCCACTGTGCTGGACCGGCGCGGGAGGACCGCGGTGGTGCTCGCCGAGTCCGACGGTGCCGTGCTCGGGCAGTGCCAGATGCCCGGTGGCGTCCGCTACCTGATGGCACCCAGCACGGTCGAGCTGCCGGTGGTGCACGTCGCCGCGACCGCCCAGGACAGGAGCTGGGTGCGCTGCCCGAAGGCCGACGACCGCCGGCTGCCGTCCGCCAGCTCGGTGCTGGCGGCCTTCATGGCGGTGGTTCCGCCCGGCCTGCGCCCGGCGAGGTCCGTCACCGCTGCCGTGCGAACGCGGACGCTCATCGGCTGAGACCGCTCCGGCTCCGCGGTCACCGGGACGCGTGGGCCGGTCGAAGGCAGACATGTCTGCCTGTTCGGTTCGAGTTCCGGCTGGGTGCCGCGATCTCCAGTTGACTGGGATGTCACCGCAGTGCGGCAAACACCATGGAGTACTCGCATGTCTTACGGTTTGGGTGTCGACATCGGCACGACCTACACGGCCGCCGCGGTGTCGGACGCCTCGGGCACCCGTGCCATCCCGCTCGGCCGCGACGTCGTCGTGTCCTCCGTCGTGTTCGCCACCGAGGGCGGCGAGCTGATCACCGGTGACGCCGCGGACGGGGAGTCGAGGAAGCAGCCGCTGCGGGCCTCCCACTCCCACAAGCGGCGGCTGGCCGACCCGACGCCGTTGAAGATCTGCGACGTGGTGCGGTCCCCCGCGCTCCTGATGGCCGCGCAGCTGCGCGACGCGGTCTCGCTGGCGACCGCGATGCGGGGACGGCCACCGGAGTCGGTCGTGCTGACCTGCCCCGCGGTGTGGGGGCCGTACCGCCGCGAGCACTTCTCGGAGGTGCCGCGGCTGGCGGGCGTGCAGGACGCCGTCATCGTCACCGAACCAGAAGCCGCTGCCATGCACCACTCGGTGGAACGCAGGCTCGGCGAGGGCGAGATCGTCGGTGTCTACGACCTCGGCGGCGGCACCTTCGACGCCACCGTGCTGCAGGCGCGGCGGCACGGCATGGAGATCCTCGGCACCCCGGAGGGGGTCGAACGGCTGGGCGGCATCGACTTCGACGACTCGCTCCTCGCGCTGGTGGACCAGCGCGTGGACGGCGAGATCACCCGGCTCGACGCGGCCGACGCCGAGCAGGCCCGCGTCCTGCTGTCGGTGCGGGAGGCGTGCCGCAGCGCGAAGGAGGAGCTGTCCGCGGCCACGGACACCGTGCTGCGGCTGGACCTCCCCGACGGCACCCGCGAGGTGACCGTGACCCGCGCGGACTTCGAACGTGCCATCGCACCCCAGCTCGCGCTCACGACGGACGCGTTCCGCCGCACGATCTCGTCGGCCGGTCTGCGCGCGGACGACCTCGCGAGCGTGCTGCTCGTCGGCGGGTCCTCCCAGATCCCCCTGGTGGCCGACACGCTGTCCAAGGCCGTCGGCAAACCGCTCCGCGCCGGACTGCACCCCAAGCTCTCCGTCGCCCTGGGCGCCGCTGCCCTGGCGCGCAACGCGCTTCAGCGCTCCCCTGCCGTGCCGGCCGCTGCTCACCGGTCCGCCGTGCCTGCTCACGCGGTGCCCGGACACCCGGCGGGGCCGCAGGCTCCTGCGGTCGGGCCGGTTCCCGTGGGCGTGCCGGTGCACGCGAACCTGCCGACTCCCTCGGGTCCGTCGGTGCCCGCGGGCGCGTCATCGCCCGCAGGCCAGCCACCGTACGCAGGCCCGTCGCCCGCAGGCCCGTCGTTGCCCACAGGCCCGTCGATGCCCGGCATCCGGCCCGTCGCCTCCGTCGACGAGCTCCCGGTGCGGCGTCGCAACGTCACGACTACACCGCCCACCAGGTCCGCGCGCAAGCGGAACACCGCGGTGATCGCGGCAGCGGCCGTGACTGTGCTGGCCGCCGGCGCCATCACCGCGGCGGTGGTGCTGACCTCGGGAGGGGACTCCGGCGAACCGCCGGCCCCGGCCGCGGCGAACGGCACCAGCGCTCCCCCGGCATCTTCCGGCCCCCGGTTCCTGCACGACGGCCGGGACGTGGCGCCGTTCCACAGCATGGTCGGCTCCGAGGCCAACTGGGCGGGCACCGCGCTGACGGCGGACGGCAAGGCCTCGCAGCAGGCGGTCGCGGTCCGCCCCGCCGACGTCAACGGCTCGAAGGACGGGCGGCAGGTGACGTGGACCGGCAAGGGCGCGGCGCAGTTCTACGTGCAGAACCCGCAGGGCCGGCTGGACGCGACGTCCTACCTGAAGTCGGGCACCCTGACCTTCGACGTGGTCGTCGTGAAGGCGCCCACCGCCGAGGTGTCGCTCGCCGCCCACTGCGGTTACCCGTGTGCGGCGCAGCTCAACGTCACGAAACCGTTGCAGCGGCTGCCGGTCGGGCAGAAGACGACGATGCGCATCCCGTTGAGCTGCTTCGCGGGCAAGGGCCTGGACACGGCCGCCGTCGACGTGCCGTTCCTCGTGCACACCACCGGCGCGTTCGAGGCCAAGTTCGCCGAGGTGCGGTGGGAACCCCTGGGAACGACGGGGTCGGCGCCGGTCACCCCCTGCGCCGACCTCTCCTGAGCTTCCCCCTGACGTGACCAGCGGTTCCAGCCCGAGCTGGAACCGCTGGTCGCGTTGGCAGCTCAGCCCACGGAGGCCAGTCCCTCCTCCGCGGCGACCCGCGGCGTCCCGCTCCTCATGAGCAGTTCGAGATCGGCGGCGGTGAGGGTGCGGGAGGCCGCCGTGGTGGCGAGCCGCTGGGCGAGCCGGTGCACGTCCCTGGCCGTCCGGCCGCGGGTGTGCGGCAGGAGGTCGCGCAGTGCGGTCGTCACCTCCTCGGGCACCTCGTGCCCGCGGCGGGTCAGGTGGCGCACGACCAGCGCCGCCAGCTGGTCCACGTCGTAGTCCTCGAAGTCCCACCGCTGCGCGAAGCACCCGCTCAGCTCGGAGGAGAACTCCAGCAGGCGGGCCAGCGCGAGGTCTTCACCGCTGAGCAGGACGACGGGTCCGGCCGGGTTGCGCCGGGTCACCTCCACCAAGGCTTCCAGCACCTCGATGCGGCGTTCCGCCGAGTCGGCGGCCCACTCGTCGTCCACGTCGAGCAGCAGGACGCCGCCGCGCGCGTCGTCGAAGGCCGTGGCCATCAGGCTCATCGCCTGTCCGGGCCAGCGCGGGCACAGGTCCGTGCCGAGCGACAGCCGCGTCACGTGACCGGAGTCGACCAGCCGCAGCTCCGCCAGTGCCTGCGCGTAGTGCGCGGCCACCGCCCGCCTGCCCATGCCCTTGCTGCCCGACAGCACCACGTTCGCGTGCCGGCCGACGCCCTTGTTGCGCGCCTTGAGCCCGCACAGCTGCACCAAGGTGCGGCCCAGGGCTTCGCGGACGCCGGTGAGCCCGGACATCGCGACGACGCGTTGCCAGCCGAGCGTCGCCTCCACGGCGGCGACGGGGTTCGTGGCCGAGTCCGGTCCCGCGGTCCTGGGCGCCACCTCGCCGAGCGCGGTGACCTCGGCGGCGAGGTCCTGGCCGGTGAGCCGGTTCAGCTCGGTGTCCTTGTCCGGTGGGGCCAGTGCGAGCCGGGACGCCTGGTTGTTCACCATCGACTCGAACAGCTTGCGGGCCACGCGGCCGTTGCCGAACGTGTCGTTCTTGGGCACGCGCTCGAAGTAGTCGGTGAGCGCGTCGACCGCGTCGTCGGTCAGCTCGTAGTAGTGCTTGCGGCACAGGTTGGTGGTGATCGTGACGAGCTCGTCGACGCTGTAGTTGGGGAACTCGATGGTGCGGGAGAAGCGGGACGCCAGACCGGGGTTGGAGGCGAGGAACTGCTCCATCAGCTCGGAGTAGCCCGCCACGATCACCACGATCTCGTCGCGGTGGTCCTCCATCATCTTCATCAGCGTGTCGATGGCCTCCTGACCGAAGTCGGGGCCGCTGCCGCCCGACCCGCTCGACAGGGTGTAGGCCTCGTCGATGAACAGGACGCCGCCCATCGCCTTCGTGACGACCTCGGCCGTCTTGATGGCCGTCGCACCGATGTACTGGGCCACCAGGTCGGCCCTGGCGACCTCGATCATGTGTCCCTTGGCGAGGATGCCGAGCTCCGCGAGGACGGAGCCGTAGAGCCGTGCGACCGTCGTCTTGCCCGTGCCGGGAGGACCGGCGAAGACCAGGTGGCGGCTCATGGGCGGCATCGGCAGGCCCATCTGCTGCCGCCGCTGGGACATCTTGATGAGGTTGATCAGACCGAGCACCTCGTGCTTCACGCCGTCCAGGCCGATCAGCGAGTCGAGCTCGGCCAGCGGGCCGTCCAGCTCGGCGCCCATCGCACCGCCGAGCGCGGACGACGCCGGGGACGCGGTGCCGGAGGGGTGTTCCGGCGCGGCCGGTCTGGGTGCGGGAGCCGCGGGCTGCGCGGGCCGCTGGGAGGCCTGCTCACCCGTGGTGATCCCCGTGACGGACAGCCGTTCGTGCTCGACCGCGCGGCGCACCGGGCTGCCGCCGCTGCCGGTGACGGTGCAGTCCGCGACGGTCACCGCCTCCTCGGTGTCCAGCAGGACGCCGTCGCCCGCGCTGTCGGTGATCTCGCACCCGCGCACCTCTCCCCGCGCGCCGCTGAGCAGGTGCACGCCGTGCCGCCGGGCGGACCTCACCCGGCACCGCACCGCCTGCAGGACGCTGCCCGCACCGGCGCTGAGGCCGTCTCCCGCCGCCGCGACCACCTCGCTGTCCTTCATGGACAGCGAGGCGTCGTTCGCGTGGACACCGCCGCCGCGGACCAGGGTGGAGGCGAACTCCCCGCGGGCTCCGCTCAGCACGGTGACCAGGTGCTCCGCGGACCCGGTGACGCGCACGTCCGTCACCTCGGCCTGCGCCGACTCCGCCAGCGAGATGCCCGCCGCGTCACCGACGTCGATCACGGCGTCGGCGAGCAGCAGCCGGGACTGGCCCTTCACCAGGACGGCGGGACCGCTCGCCGGGGTGGCGCGGAAGCCCTTGAGCTCCACCGCGGACCCGGAGTCGACCAGCACGGCGCCGCGGTCGCTGCCCTCGACGGTGAGCTTGCCGAACACGGCCTTGGACGCCGTGTCGACGACCACCCCGACCGGGCTGGCGCCGACGCGGCAGTCGTCGAACCGGGGTGAGGCCCCGCCGGTGACGTAGACGGCGTTGCGGCCGGCCGAGGTGAAGTGACAGCCCCGCAACCGGGGGGAGGCACCGCCCGCGATGTGCGCGGACTGCACGCCCGCGCCGGTGAACACGGAGTCGGTGACGGTGACGTCGCCGGTGCTGCGCACGTAGAGGTCGAGGCTCGCGCTCCGGCTGATCTTGACGCCCCGGACGTCCGCGTTCGCCTCCTGCTCCACGACGAGCGCGGGCTTGTCCGCCTCGACGATCTCGCAGTCCTCGACGACCAGCCGTGCGCGGCCGTTGGCGCAGATGCCGTTGCCACCGGCCTTGCGCACGGCGACCCGGCGCAGCACGAGGTTGCCGTCCTCGGTCACCACGACGCCGGAGGAGGCGTTGCCGACCACCTCGGTGTCCTCGACCGTGCTGAGGACACTCGACGTGACGACGATGCCCGCGCCACCGGTGCTGGTGATGGCGCACCCGCGCAGGACCAGGCTCCCCCGCCCCTGCACGAGCACCGCCCACGAGGACGCCGAGACCCGGCAGTCGTTCAGCGCGACCTCGCCGGCCCGGATGTCGACGGCCGGCACACCGGAGTCGGTGCACGTGACCACCAGGCCGGAGAACTGGGCCGCCGCGGCGGCCACGACCGCGACGCTGCCGGTCTGGGCGACGAGCTCCACCGTGCCGGCTCCGTCCTCGGCGGTGATGGTGACCATCCGCTCGATGACGAGGTTCTCCTCGTAACGGCCGGGCAGGACGCTGATGGTCGCGCCGTCGCGGGCTTCCCGCAGCGCGGCGCCGATCGTCGGGTAGGCGCCCGGCCGGTCGGTGGCGACCACCAGAAGTTGCCGGTTCATCAGCTCTCCTCGTGGGTCGTGGTCCTGGTGAGCCCCGGCCGCTGGACGAAGCGCGCCAGCGACGACTCGGGGACCCGTGCCTCCTGCGTGCCCGCCCCCCAGGTCTGCACGCACCGCCGCAACGAGTTGAGCGCCAGCTCGTCGAGCGCCTCGCGGTTGCGGTCGACCTTGCCCGTCGGGTCGATCTCGCCGGCGGCGAGCTCGCGCAGCAGCAACCGGCCGCGCGCACCGTCAGCGGGAGGGGTCAGCTCCAGCACCTTGAAGCTCGTCCCCGGCACGAAGAGCACGCGGTCGGCGACGGCGTCGACGTCCGGTTCCAGCAGCTTCGTCCGCCGGGCCGTCATCGACCAGACGAGCACGTCGACGTCGTTCTGCTCGGACTGGCGCGCACAGGGCGCGCTCAACGCGTTGATGAAGCCCCACTCCGTGACGAGCTTGCGACCGCCGTAGAAGTCGAGCTCCTGCTCGGTCAGGGAGGTGGAGAACACCGCCGGTCCCCGGTGCGACGGCAGCCTGCTCAGCCCCGACACGACGCAGCGCGCGAACGGCACGTGCGGGCCGACCCCGCCCGAGCGCAGGGACTGGTCGAGGCCGTCACCGCTGGGCGACAGGTACAGCCGGATCGCGACGGCGTCGGTCAGCACCGCGCCGGACGACCGCTCGATCGCGCCCTGGAACCCCGGGTGCTCCGACAGCACGCGGTTCACGGAGTTGGCCACGGCCGCGTACTCCTGGCTGAGCGTGCGGCGCAGCCAGCCCCGTTCCTCCTCCAGCCCGCGCTGCGGAACGAGCGCCGCCGCGGCGGCCGCCGGGGTCGGTTGCACGACCGTCACCACCGGGCGTGCCGCGGCCTGCGGCGGTGCCGGTTCTTCTGCCGCAGGCGGTTCCTCGGCCGGGGTCGCGGCAGGCGCGGTGACCGCAGGTTCGGTGACCGCGGGTTCGGCCGGACGCTCCGGTGGCGGAGCAGCAGCGGGTTCGGCGACGGTCAGATCGGGTGCCGAGGGCGGGAGCAGCGGTGGCGTGCTCGCCGGAGGCGCGGAGACCGGTCCGAAGTCCAGCACTGGCGCGGAAGACGCCGGCGCTGGCGCCGACTCGGAGACCAGCGGCGACTGCGCCGGCAGCGGGTCCGCGACCAGCTGCCCGTTCTCCAGGCGGACCGTCGCCGTCTCGAACGACGGCTCCAGGGCGAACGGCGCGTCGGTCGGCGCCGTGGTGAACTCGCGCGGCAGGTGCGGTGCGGGGGCCGGCAGCGACGGGACAGCGGGCTCGGCCACCGGCAGCGGCAGCGGCGCGACCTCGGTGGCCGGGATCAGCACCGGAGCGGCGACCGGCTCGGCCGGCTGCTGTTCCACGACGCCCCACGCCTTGCCGCCGACCTGGTTGCGCTGCCGCGCGACCGCCAGTGCGGGCACCAGCTCGCTCACCCGGCGCGTCTGCGAGTCGAGCCTGCCCAGCAGGTCCTGGGCCGCGCGCCGCACCTCCGGTGCCACCGCGTCGACGCCCTCCTCGAACAGCACCAGGTGCCGCTCGCCGTCCGGTTCGGCCGTCCTGACCGCCGGAGCGTGGGCGACCTCCTGCTCCAGGCGCACCCAGAGCCCCGCGGGGACGACCTCCAGCAGCACGTCCTGGGTGTACCGGTAGACGGCCGGTTCGACCTCCTCGATGCCGAACAGCGGGTCCCGGTAGCTCAGCAGGGCCGGCAGCGGCGCGGCCTGCCCCTGCTGGGCGGGGAAGTAGGCCACCTCCAGCGCGAACGGCTGCCAGCCCGGCGTGCCGTCGGAGCGCAGGGTCACGATGCGGGGATCGGTGCGCGACCCGACCGGCAGACCGTTGTAGCAGGTGATCTGCTCGCCCAGCGCGTCGGCGACGTGCTGGCCGTACGGGCCGCTGTCGGGCAGCGTCATCGGGCCGAACCTGACCACGCGCAGCTTGGCCCGCAGGTCCTGGGGCAGCCAGCTCCAGAACCGGGTGATGTCGTAGAGCGTGATCGGAGGGGCGCCGGGGCAGCCCAGCACGATCGTGCAGACGTCGGGCTGGCACGGCATGGTCTCGATCAGCCGCTGCCGGTGCTGCATCAGCAGGCTCTCCGACCCGCGCGGACGCAGCCACACCCCGCCGGGCAACGGCTCGCTCACCGCGCTCGCGCTGGTCGGCATGACTTCGGCGAGCGCGGACACGGTCTCCCAGGTGGGCCTGGGGAAGCGCTTGCCGTCCCGCTTGGGGGGCTTGCCCGGCTGGAACCGCACCCACCCGGTGCCCCAGCCCGCGTCGACGAAGAGCGAGCCGCCGACGCCCGGCATCACCGTGCCGTCGGGTGCGATGACGGTGCGGCCGAGCCGCTCGGAGAACCACTGGCCCGCGAGCACCGTCGTCTCCCTGGTGCGGCCACCGATGACGAGCCGCACGCCACGTCGCTTGCGGGGCAACAGCTTCGCCGCGGACTCCCACGTCGTGAACGTGCTCGACGGTGGCAGGTCGACCACGACGAGCTCGTGGTCGGGGTCGGCGGCGAGGTTCAGCGCCATGTCGCGGACCTCGTCGCGCAGGACATCGCGCGGGTGCACCACGAGGGCGTTGCCGATCGTGTGACTGGTCATGTCCCGGTCACCACCGCGGTGATCCGGCCTCCTGGTCAGCAGGCTCACTCAGCCACGTCCTTTCCCACTCACGCCCACGGCGGCCCGGCTGAGGCCCGGACCGCTGGGAATCTGCGCCAGCACCCCGGCGGCGACCGGTACCGGTGCGACACCGCCGAACCCGAGTGCGCTGATGCTGTCGTCGTCGGCCAGCCGGTACTTCAGGCCGCGATCGGTGATGAGGTAGCGGTCGGGCTTCGCACCGGCACCCTTCGGGGCGGGCACCGACGCGGCGAGCACCCCGGTGCCGGGCTTCGCGCGCACCCCGACCCGTTCGTTCATGCCGAACCCCGCGTCCGCGCGGTCGACCGTGACGGCCTGGCTCACGACCTCCGCGCCGTCGGGTTGCTGGCGCAGGCAGAACGCGCGCTCCCCTGCGGGAACCGGCTTCGCGGCCAGCAGGTCGGGAACGCGCTTCACGAGCGAGTCGTCGTCCGAGTGCGGTGCGCTCGCCAGCGCCTCGGACCCGATCTCGACGGCGGCGCCGCCGTTCTTGGCCTGCAGCAGCACGGCCTCGGTGCGCGACACCGGGGCCAGGCCGTCCTCGCGCAGGACGGAGAAGTTCTCGACGCCGTTGCCGGCCACGTGCCGGAACACCGTGCCGACCGGCCGCGCGACACCCCCGACGTCCACGTTCTTCTTGCCCTGCTGGGGAATGACCGCCGGTCCCACTTCGGGGCCGTCCGGCAGCGCGGAGAGCCACACGGGCGGCGCGACGGGCGGCTTGCCCCCGCCGAGCCCGAGCGCCAGGGGGACGAGCGGGTCGGTGAGCCGCAGCTTCCGGTTGCCCCACACCACGTACTGCTGGCCCTCGGTGGACGCCACCCAGAGGTACTCGGTCCCGGCGACGGGAGCCGAGGGCACGTCGGGGTCGACGGTCATGCTCATCAGACCGGTGCCCTCCACCTCGACGCCGGCGCTGCGCGGCAGGCACAGCAGCCAGTGCCCGGCCACCAGCGAGGAGGCCGGGGGCACCGGGTCGGGCGCGTCGGGGATGCCGACCGGCTGCCCGCGTTCGAGACCGGCGAGCGAGGCCCGGGAGATGGACTCGACCTTGGCGCCGGCGCCCTTGAGGAGCATCGCGGACGCGTGGTTGAGCACGGGCACGAGCTGTCCCCGCTCGTACACGAACCGCGTGCCGCTCTCCTTCTCCACGAGGATGGCGTTGGGCTTCTTCCACGCCGTGTTGCCGCCGGGGTTGATCAGGCCGTACACCCAGAACGCAACGCCGATCAGCAGCGCCAGCACCAGCCCGAACACCAGGCCCATCAGGGCGCGCCGCGCGGGTGCCTCGCTGTAGTTGGTGTCCCCCAGCAACAACGCCGAGCTCATCCGGCCGACGAGCGTCTGGTAGGCGTGGACGTGGTCCTTCTTGGTCTGCACCGCTCACCCCGCCAGTCCGCGGGCCCAGGCGAAGAGGCCCAGCGCGTGCAGGACGAACGGCACCAGAGCGAGGCAGAGCAGGTTCTCCACGACGTCGCCCAGGTGCGGCCAGATCGGCAGCACCCGGCGGTAGGACGGGCGCAGCGCCGCCAGCACGAGCAGCAGGGCGGCGGCGAACAGCATCAGCACGCCGAAGAGGCGCTCCAGGTCGCTCATCCCGGACAACATGTGCAGAGCGGGCAGCACCGCGCCCCAGGTGCCGGCCAGCGCGAGGGACGTGCGCTGGCCGACGTTCAGGAACTCCCGTGAGCGCAGCAGCACCAGCGCCGCGAAGAGGCCGCTCAGCGTGTAGTCGAGCCAGCCGGGGTCCGCCACCAGGTAGACGAACCCGACGGCGAGCACCGCGGACGCCCCCGTCGCGAGCACGCTCAGGTAGCGGTCGGCAGTCCCGGTCTGCTCGATCACCTGCGCCGCGGGCATGGGCTCGACGTCGATCTTCATCTCGTCGGCGTTGCGGGGCAGCTGCGGGCCGCGCAACCGGGCGACCCTCGTCGCGAGCTTCGGCGCGAACAGCAGCAGTGCGAAGAAGGCGCTCATCAACGACGCCGCGATCTGCAGGCGGGTCAGCTCCAGCCCGAGGTGCAGCCACACCGTCAGCACCATCGCGATGCCCGCGACCGCCGCGCACCCGAACGGGACGATCGGCAGCTTCGGTGCGAGCAGCCGTTGCACCACCAGCAACACCACCGACGTGGCCATGAGCACGACGCCGCAGATCAGCACCCCGTGCGGGTCCAGGGCGAGCGCCCCGTCCACGCCGGCGACACCGATCAGGCCGGCCAGTCCGGCGTACCCGCAGCCCGCCACCCCGACCAGCCCGGCGAGCACGCCGTCCCCGATCGTGCGCGCGACGAGCACGGAGGCCAGGCACAGCACCAGCGCCAGGACACCGGCCGTGATCGTCGCCGCGACCGCGCTCGCGTTCTCGAACAGCGAGACGGCGATGGCGAGGAGCACGAACCCGCTCAGGCTGAGGAACAGCTTCCGGTTCACCGCCTCGTTCCAGCGGTTGCCCTGCCGGTTCACCGCCGTGGCCATGCCCTCGGCCACGTCGTCGAAGTCCAGCTCCGGCAACGGGTCCTCGGCGCGGGAGAGGTGGAACTGCTCACCGTCGAGCCAGTCCAGCGTCTCCGGCGTGCCCTCCGGGTCGAACGGGGCGCCGCCGAGCCGTTGCAGCACCCACGAGCCGTACAGCTCACCCTCGTGACCCCGGTCGTGGTCGCGCACCACGTGCCGCACCAGCGTCGGCAGCAGCACCGCCACCGTCGTCGAGACCGGCACGGAGAGGTCGGCCTTGCCGCTGGGACCGTGCACGGTGATGCGACAGAGTTCGGAGGTCGTCGTCACATGCCCTCGTTCCGCGCGAACGCGCCGACACCGGCCGGCTCGTCCTGCGACTTGTCGACCGGCACGAGACCGGTCTGGATCAACTTGACGCCGCGTCGCGTCACCAGCTGGGCGCGGCCCTGCGGCAGGGTGCGCGGAGCGGCCTCGCCGAGGAACTTCCCCTCCTCCTTGGGGTAGGAGAAGAGCAGCGCGGGCGAACCGAGCTCCCACAGTCGGCGCATGACCGGGTCCATCATGCCGCGCAGGGCGTTCGCGCTGCTGCGCGCGACGATCAGGTGGAACCCGATGTGGACGCCCTGCGCCAGCAACGGCAGCAGCGTGTCGAGCGGGGTGCCCATGCCGGTGCCCGAGGTCATCAGCTCGTAGTCGTCGACGACCACGAACAGCTGCGGTCCCTCCCACCAGTCGCGCCGGCGCAGCTGCTCGGACGAGATGTCCGGGCCCGGCACCCGCTTGTGCAGCGACACGGCCGCCTTGGTCGCGAGCTCGGTCAGCGCGTCCGAGCTGACCACGTGGCCGATCCTGTACTCGTCCGGCACCATGTCGTCCAGGTCGCGGCGCGAGTCCGCGACGAGGATCTTGGCCTCACCCGGCGGGAAGCCCTCGACGATCGACCGGATCACCAGTCGCAGCGCGTTGGTCTTGCCGGTCTCCGCGTCGCCCATCACGAACAGGTGCGGGATGGCGTTGAAGTCGTGCCACACCGGGTTCAGGCGCTGTTCGTCGAGGCCCAGGCACACCTTCAGGCCGCCGTTCTGCGGCTTCGGCAGGTCGACGATCGGCAGCCGGGTCGGCAGCAGCCGCACACCGGGCGCGCTGCGGCCCGGCCAGAAGGTGCGGACCTCCTCCACGAACGACTTGGTGGCGCTCGCCAGGTCCTCGGTCGCCGAGGACCCGTCCAGCCGCGGCAGGGCGGCGAGGAAGTGGAAACCGGAGCTGGTCAGGCCGCGGCCGGGCTGGTTCGGCACGGTGGCGGCCTTGCGGCTCTGCACCTCCGACTCCATCGAGTCGCCGAGGCGCAGCTCGAACCGCGTGCCCAGCACGTCGCGCAGCCACGGCCGGATCTCCGACCAGCGCGTCGAGGACACCACCAGGTGGACTCCGAAGGAGAGGCCACGGGCGGCGATCTCGGTCAGCTTCGTCTCCAGGTCGCCGAAGTCCTGGCGCAGGGTGAACCAGCCGTCGATGATCAGGAACACCTCGCCGTGCGCGTCCTCGACCCGTCCGGCGCGCCGTGCGGCGCGGTAGTCGGCCATCGACTCGAAGCCGTGCTCGGCGAACGCCGCCTCGCGCAGCTCCATGACCTGCACGACCTCTTCGAGGGTGCGCACCACGCGGTCGCGTTCCATGCGGGTCGCGACCGAACCGACGTGCGGGAGACCGCTGATCGACATGATGCCGCCGCCACCGAAGTCGAGCCCGTAGAACTGGACCTCCTCGGGGGTGTGGGTCAGCGCCAGGCCGAGGACCAGCGTGCGCAGCAACGCGGACTTGCCGCTCATGGGGGCGCCGACGACACCGACGTGGCCGTCGGCTCCGGACAGGTCGGCCACCAGCAGCTCGCGCAGCTGCTCGTAGGGCAGGTCGACGACGCCGACGGGCACCCGCAGGCGTCCTCGGGTGCCGGGGTCGTCCACGCACATGCCGAGCTCGGGGTGCGGCACCACGCTGGGCAGCAGTGCGTCGAGGCTCGGCGACGCGGACAGCGGCGGCAGCCACACCTGGCGGGCGGCGGGTCCCGCACCGGCGAGCCTGCCGATCAGCACCTCCACCACGCTCGGGGCGTCCTCCGCGGGCGTCTCCGCCTTCTCCTGCTTGGCCTCCGGTTCCGCGGGCTCGCTCTGCCGCAGCTCGTGCACGCGCGGGCTGGGCTGGGTGTAGAACGGCACGATCTCGCCCGCCGCGCGGTCCTCACCGCTGATCGCACCCTGCTCGGGCGCGCTCGTGAGGCAGGGACCGGACACGTACGCGCCCTTGAAGCGCGTCAACGTCGTCGTGTCGAACTTGAGGTACCCGTTGCCCGGCCCGGGAGGCAGCTCGTAGGCGTCGGCGACACCGATGACGCTGCGCGACTCCATGGAGGAGAAGGTGCGCAGCGCGATGCGGTAGGACAGGTGGCCCTCGACGCGGTGGATCCGCCCCTCGTCGAGGCGTTGCGAGGCGAGCAGCAGGTGCACGCCGAGGCTGCGGCCCAACCGTCCGATCGAGACGAACAGGTCCATGAACTCCGGCTTGGCGCTCAGCAGCTCGGAGAACTCGTCGACGATCACGAGCAGCGTCGGCAGCGGCGGCAGCTGGCCACCGGTCATGCGGGCCTTCTCGTACTCGAACAGCGACGAGTACCCGCTCTCGCGCAGGATCTCCTGGCGCCGCGTCATCTCACCGTTGATCGAGTCCTGCATGCGGTCGACCAGCGGGAGCTCGTCGGCGAGGTTGGTGATCACCGCGGAGGTGTGCGGCAGCTTCTCCATGTTGAGGAACGTCGCGCCGCCCTTGAAGTCCACCAGGACGAAGTTCAGGGTCTCCGACGAGTGCGTGGCCGCGAGCCCGCACACCAGGGTGCGCAGCAGCTCGCTCTTGCCGGAACCGGTGGCGCCGATCAGCATGCCGTGCGGTCCCATGCCGCCCTGCGCCGACTCCTTGAGGTCGATCTCCACGACCTCGCCGTCCTCGGTGACGCCGATCGGCACCTGGAGGCGGGCGCGCTGCGGCGTCTTCTGCCGCCACATCGCGTTGACGTCGAACGTGTGCAGGTCGCGGATGCCCAGCAGCGAGGGCAGCTCGAAGTCCGTCTCGAAAGGACGGTCCACGACGTCGACCGTGCCACTGGTGCGCTTCGGCGCGATCAGCCGGGCGAGGGCGTCGGCCTGCACCACGCCGAACGAGTCGTGCCGTGCGGTGCCGGTCTCGTCGCCGACCGGGTAGGTGACCTCACCGTCGCGGCAGGTGAGCCGCAGCACCTTCGCACCACCGGGCAGCGCGCCGGTGGCGTCGAGCAGCACCGTGTTGCGCAGGCCGGGGCCGAGCAGCGGGGAGTGCTCGGGGATCGACGCCAGGTGCGCGACGACCACCACGAACGGTTCCACCACACCGGGCAGGACGGACTTGTCGTGGTCGCCGCGGTCCGTGACGTCCTTGCCGAGCAGGTCGACCAGCTCGTCGTGGTCGCAGGTGAGCATCCGCAACGGGCCGGCGGCGTCGCGGGCGGTGGGGTGCGCGAGGTGCGGCAGCCACTTGACCCAGTCCCAGTCCGCCTGGTTCGAGGGCGCGGTCAGCACGGCGATCCGCAGCTCGTCCGGCGCGTGGAAGGTGACCAGCTGACCGATCATCGCGCGCACCAGGCCGACGACGGCGTCCGGTTCGCCGGCGAGCTCGATGCTCGTGAAGCTGCGCAGCCCCACCGAGATCGGGATGCCGGTGACGGTCCGGTAGGTCTCGCTGAAGCGCCGCAGCGAGATCGCCGACAGCGGTTCGAGGTCCTCGATCGGCTTGGTCGACGGCGGCAGGAACTCCATGGCCGCCTGCTGAGTGCCGAGCCCGATCCGCACGCGGGCGAAGTCGTCGTGGCTGCCCCGCCGTTCCCACAGCCGCGGCCCGGTGGCGACCGACCACAGCCACGACGGGTCGGGGTTGTCCCACGCGACGGCCGCACGCTGCTCGTTGCTCGTCTCCCTGGCCCGCCGCCGCAGCTGCCCGATGTAGCGCAGGTAGTCGCGGCGTTCCGCGTCGAGCTTGCGCTTGCGCTCCCCCGCGTTGCGGAAGAGCTGGTTGATCGCCATCGCGACCATGCCGATCGACATCGCGCCGGCCATGATGAAGATGAACGGCGACCCGCCGCTCGATCCCATGGAGGAGAAGATCAGGATCATGGCGATCGGCCCGAGCGCCATGGGCAGGAACATCAGCACCGAGCTGAAGTCGCGCACGGCGGGTTCGGGCATCACCGGTGGTTCCTGCAGCTCCTCCTGACCCTCCGGCATCGGGGGCCCTTCGGCACGCGGCCCCCGCTTCGCCGTGACGGTGCTCATTCGATCACCCCCGGCGCCGCCTTCTTCCTGCCGCTGTCCGCCCACACCCCGGTGTCCTGCTTGAGCAGGTCAGCCGACGTGCGCTCGTCCTCCCCGTCCTGCTCGTCGTCGGTGTCGTCCACCGGCTCCTCGTCCTCGGGGGCGTCGAGACCGGCGCACCCCAGGCCCGACACGTTCGGGTCGAACCGGGGCAGGTAGGACGACATCTCGATCGGCCGCGCAGCCGTCTCCTCCTGCACCCGCACAACCCCCTCACGTCCCGCGCTGTGCCCCCACGCCGTCGAGTCGCGCAACGTGTAGTCAGGCTTCTCCGGCGCGCTCTCCTCCCGCAGTGCGGCGGCGGTGGGCAGCCAGGGCAGCCCACCCGACGCACCGGCGTCCCACGCGCTGAAGTCCTCTTCCCCGCCGGCGTGGACGAGCGCCACGCGGTCGTCGTCGAACGGGGCGATCAGCGGCTCGGTCAGTGGTGCTCCGGCCGGGGTGTCGGTGATGGGCAACGGCACGCCTACGAGGGCGTCTTCGCGGCGCCTCTCCCCCGGACCTGCCGGGGCCGCCGGGGCTGCCGGAGTCGCCTGGGCCGCCGGGGTTGCCGGAGCCACCGGGACCGGCGGGATCGCCGGGATGATCGGCAGCACCGGTACCTGAGGCGCCGGCGTCTGTGGCGCCGACGCCTGGGGCGCCGACGCCTGGGACGCAGACGGCTGGAGTGCCGGGGGCTCGGGCGCGGAGGGCTGAGCCACCGGGTGCTCGGAGGCAGGGGCCTGGGGCACCTGGGCCTCGGACGCCGGAACGTGAGCCGCCGGAACGTCGAGCGCCGGAACCTGCGGCACCACGCTCCCGGCCGCCAGAGCCTGTGGCACCAGGGACTCGGCCGCCGGAACGTGTGCCGCAGGAACCTCGGGCGCCGGAGCCTGTGGCACCAGGACCTCCGACCCCGGACCGTGGGCCGCGGGGACGTCGAGCGCCGGAACCTGCGGCACCGACCCGTCCTGCGTCCACGGCTCCGGCCGCCCACGCGGCGCCTCCGCACCACCCGGATCACCGGTGGGCACCGCGGACGCGTGCTCCCACGGAGCCGCCTCACCGTCCACGAGACCGGACGCGTCCGAGCGTTCGGCCGCGCCGGCACCACCCGCCGCGCCACCCTGTCCGGGCGCCATCGGCATGGGCGGCATCATCGGCGAGCCGGCACCAGGCTGAGCAGCGCCCTGCGGTGCCGCACTCCACTGCTCCGGCGTGCTCTTCTCCTGGCCGGGCGTGTTCGGCTCACCGACACCGGGCGGCTCGACGCCCTCCCACGGCTTGGCCTCCCCGCCGATGAGCCCGGCGGCGTCCGGACGCTCCCCAGCACCCGAACCACCACCGGTACCCGCACCAGGCGCACCCGGCGGCATCATCGGCATACCGCCACCGGGCATGCCGGCACCGGGCATCGCAGAGCCGTTGTGCTGGGACGAAGCCCATTCCTCCGGCTTACCCCCCACCTGACCGATGGCCTGCGGCTCACCGACACCGGGCAGCTCGACGCCCTCCCACGGCTTGACCTCGCCACCGATCAGCCCCGAGGCGTCCGGACGCTCCCCAGCACCCGAACCACCGCCAGTGCCCGCACCGGGCGCACCCGGCGGCATCATCGGCATACCGCCACCGGGCATGCCGGCACCGGGCATCGCAGAGCCGTTGTGCTGGGACGAAGCCCACTCCTCCGGCTTACCCCCCACCTGACCGATCGCCTGCGGCTCACCCAGACCAGGAGCGTCGACGCCCTCCCACGGCTTGACCTCGCCACCGATCAGCCCCGAGGCGTCCGGACGCTCCCCAGCACCCGAACCACCACCGGTACCCGCACCAGGCGCACCCGGCGGCATCATCGGCATCCCACCGGGCTGCCCGCCACCGGTCATGCCGCCGGGCAGCAAAGGAGTGTTGTGCTGGGACGAAGCCCACTCCTCCGGAGTCGACGGCAGCTCGGGGACGCCGCCGTGCGGGTCGCCCAGGCCGGGGGCCTTGGAGCCCTCCCACGGCTTGACCTCGCCACCGATCAGCCCCGAGGCGTCCGGACGCTCCCCAGCACCCGAACCACCACCGGTACCCGCACCAGGCGCACCGGGCGGCATCATCGGCATACCGCCGCCGCCGAGGGCGTTGCGGTCGTCGTTCGACGCGCCCGAACCCTTGCCCGCGGTCCAGTCCTGGGGGCTCGGCACCTCGCCCGGCTTGAACTCACCGGGCTTGAAGTCACCCGGTTTGAACTCGCCCGGCTTGAAGTCAGCCGGAGGCGCACCTTGGCCAGCACCGGGCGACACCTTGCCGCCGGGGAACTCGCTCGGCTTGAAGTCACCGGGCTTGAACTCACCGGGCTTGAACTCACCGGGCTTGAGCTCACCCGGCTTGAGCTCGCCGGGCTTGAAGTCACCAGGAGGCGTGACCTTGCCACCGGGCGGCGTCTTCCCACCGGGGAACTCGCCCGGCTTGAAGTCACCCGGCTTGAACTCACCGGGCTTGGGCACGTTGGGAACAGGCGTGTTCCCGCCACGACCGGACGCCGGCGGCTTGGAGCCCACGAACGAGCCGACGGGCGGCGGAACCGCTCCCTGACCACCGGGGAGGCCACCGCCACCGGGACCGTTGCCGGGGGTGAACTCACCCGGCTTGAAGTCGGGCGGCGGCACGTTCCCACCGGCGGACTTGCCGCCGGGAAGCTGGGAAGCGTTGAAATCGCCCGGTTTGAACGAGTTCGGCGAAGGCACGCCTCCACCGCCGGGGAGGCCGCCTTGGCCTGGGCCCGCTCCAGGGGTGAACTCGCCGGGCTTGGGGATCTCCGCGCCGGAGCCACCGAGTCCGGAACCGGGACCGCCGAGGCTGCCGGGGTCGAACTTGCCCGGCGGTGGCGTGGCGGAGAAGTCCCCGGGACCACCGGCACCGCCGAAGGCGTTCCCGCCGGGCATGTCCGACGGCTTGAAGCCGGGAATCTCCGGGGACTTGACCTCGGGGATCTCCGGGGACTTGACCTCGGGGATCTCCGGGGACTTGACCTCGGGGATCTCCGGGGACTTGACCTCGGGGATCTCCGGCGTCTTGATCTCGGGGACTTCCGGGACCTTGCCCTTGGGCGGCGGCGGGATCTCGGACTTGGGCGGCGGCGGGACCTCGATCTTGGGCGGCGGCGGGACCTTGGACGGTGGCGGAACCTTGATGTCCGGCGGCTTGAAGCCGGGGATCTTGATCTCCGGAACCTTGATCTTGGGAGGCTTCGAGTCGGGCCCACCGCCCAACGGGTCCGGCTTCGGGATGGTGGTCAGCGTGGTGTCGTAGGCCTGCTTCTCGTACTCCGCCGCCAGGGTCTTCAGCACCTGCCGCATGTCGCGGTCGAGCAGCTTGACGATCTCGGGGAACTTGCTGATGTGGACGAGGTTTCCCTTGTCGCTCTCGATGATGACGTCCTCGCCCTTGATCGCGGCGATGCGCTGCGCTTCACGGGCGTAGAACTGGTCGATGTCGTGGACCGTCTTGATGGCCCACGCGAGGTAGTTGCCCGCCGCCCACAGCTGTTCGGGCACCGGGGCGAGCCGGGCCGCGCCGCCGTCGATCTGCATGGCGTGGGCGGTGAACGACTTGGAGAACTCCTCCATCAACCCCATGAAGGCCTTGGACGCCTCGCCCTGCCACGGGCCGCCCTCGCCACCCAGCGCCTTGGCCTGCTCGGCGATGCTCCTGCCCGTGGAGGCGAGGATCTCCTTGACCATGCGGAAGCTCAGCGCGGCGTCCCACAGCGTCTGCGGGTCCGAGGCGGCGCTCGCCCCCAGCTCGGAGCGCTCCTCGGCACCGATCGCGGCCGACCCGGTGATGCGGGCCATGATCTCTTTCCAGCCCCACGAGTCGTAGTCCGATGTGGACGAACCCGACCCGTCGCCGGTCGCCACCACGGCACCGTTGTCCTTGACTTCGACTTCCTGGCCGCCGGGCTTGGGCGGATCTTCAGCCATGGTGGTGCCTTCGTGTTGCGCGGGTGCACTGCCCGCAGGGCCGACAGGGGTGGACGCGACGCCGGGGAGGCCGTTGCTCGGACGACGCCCTAGGAGGCGGGGGTGGCTCCGGAGATCGCCTTGCTGACCTCGGCCCTCGCACCCGCGATGTGCTCGTTGAGGTCCTTGCCGGTGGCGGCGTTGAGCTCCTCAGCGGTGTCGTAGGCGCGCGCGAGCTTCTCGAGCTCGTCGGCGACCGTCGTGATCGCGTCGATGCTCCTGCGGAGGAACTCGCGGGTCGTGGGCTGGATCGCCGTGCCCTCACCGCCGCTGACGACCTTCACCTGCAGCTGGTGCGCGTCGTAGAAGATGCCGGGAGCGACCTTGACCTTCTCGATCTGCTCCAGCGCGGTCTTGAGGGTCGGGATCAGCGAGCGGATGTTGGTGGCGAACGTCTTCAGCGCCTCGGTGCTGACGCGGATGCCGCGGCCGGAGTGGTCCTTGTTGCGCGGCACCTTGGGCGGCGGGTACTTGTTCGCGAAGTGCTCCCCCTCGGGACCGCCCCAGTCGCCGAGACCGTCCCTGGGCCCCTCGGCGTCGTACTCCTCGGGGTTCTTCTTGGCCTCCTCGTACGACTCCTTCTTCTCGATGCGGTCCGCGATCGTCTTCTTCTCGTCTTCGGTCAGCTGCCGCGTGGTACCCGGCATGGTCACAGCCCTTTCTCTTCGATCGGTGTCACAGCGGAACGGGGGCGTCGCCGGGACGTCCGGCGACGCCCCGGGGGTTTACTTCACGCTGTAGCCGCCCCAGGCGTTCATGCCGGTGTGCTCGATCTTGAGGTAGCCGCCGGTGATGTTGTTGAGGGCGACCTCGGCCGAGTTCAGGCTGTGCGGCATGCGCGCGGCGGCGGCGTCCCACTGGGACTTCGCCACCATGTACTGGTCCTTGGCGCCGTCCTGCCAGTCCCCCAGGCTCTGGAGGATCTGCTGGTGCATGCTCTCCAGCTCGGTCTGCAGGCGCTTGGTGACCGCGGCCATCTGGTCGCGGACCGAGTCCGCCATGCCGCGGTCAAAGGTGTAAGTGGGCAAAGCACTGTCCTTTCGATGGCTGAGCGGGGTGGGGTGTGGCGGCGATCAGAGGCCGGCCAGGCCCGGACCCACGGGGATGCTCGACGCGGTCTCGGTGTTGGAGCTCTCACCGGCGGTGATGACCTGCCGGTTGCCGTTCATGACCTCGATCATCTCGCCGAGCTTGTTCACGATGAACGTGCAGTCGTCCATCCAGGCCCGCATCGAGGTGTCGAAGGCCGCGGACGCGTCACCGGTCCAGGTCGACTTCAGCGTTCCGAGCGCGTCGCCGACGGTCTGGACACCGCTCTTGGCCACGTTCTGCGTGTTGCCGAGGTGGCCTGCCGCCGCCTGCATTCCCGGGGTAGTAGTTGACACTCCGGCCATTGGCTGTCTCCCTATGTGAACGAGCTAGTGGTCGCTGACAAACGAAGCTTGCTCAAGCAGCGCCCCGCCGCAGAAGAGCTTGCTCCCACTCGCCGGACCGATCAGCACTCTGCGGACGTTCTTTCCCTTCCACACACCTTTGGTGGCGCGTTCGCCCTCGCCTCCGGTGAACCGCAGGTGGCAGGCTTGTCCGGATTCGGACAACAGCGTTTGCGGTCAACCGACCGAGGCCACCGGACGCGCGACATCGCCATTCGCCGAAGATCGCCAATGCGAATGCGCGAAAGCAATGAGAACAACGAAAGATCACGCACGGCCGAAGAACGCCGAATCCGGCGCTCTTCTCACCGGACGCCCAGGACAGCGCCTAGGACGTCACCGGTGCGGGTTCGTCGACGTCGCACGACGCGAGCAGCTCACCGACCCTGCGCGTGACGTGGTCGTGCGCCATCAGCTCGGCCTCGCTCGACCCGGTCTCCGTCACGAGGTAGTGCTCGCCGTCCGTGCCGCACCACGTGAGAGCGGGGAGGGCGGAGGACCGGCCAGCCCCGGAGAACCCGATCCGGCCGGTCGCGGGAGGTCCGTCCGCGGCACCCGACCGAGCAGCGGACCAGCGGCCCTCCGACAACAGGTCGGTGATCGCCACGGCCAGCTCGTCGGGTCTGATCGAGGACAGCCACAGCTCGCCGCCGGCGAGCACGGCGAGGACGGCGTCGTCCGCACCGCGGGCGGCGAGCGCCTGCAGCGGATATCCCACGAAGGCGACCAGGTCGACGGCCTCGCGGTAGTTCCCGAGCAGGTGCAGCATCCGGGTGAGGCGGGCGTCCGCGCGGCGTCCGCGGTCGGCCAGACCCCGGTTGACCAGCTCTCGGTAGACCTCTTCGACCAGCACGGCGCCGCATTGGGACCGTCCCCCGGTCTTCGGCACCATCAGGGGGTACGGCATCGGGCCGGGGCAGACGTCCGCCCACAGCACCTCGAAGTCGTACGTCGACAGCGGGAACTGCGGCATGCGCATCCCCCGAGTCAACACCGCAGCGGGCCGCCGTGCAGCCCGCCGCCCGTGTTTGAGCCCGTTCGATCGCCCGGTCCTTCCCACTCGGTCAGAAAACGGGCGATGAGGTCACGAAATCCGGGCCAGCTCGATCTCCACGTTGGCGCAGCGGGTCGGCATCGCCATCTCGTCGAAGACGGTCCACGCGTACTCGAGCAGCTCGCGCGCCTCGTCGAGCGCACCCGCGTCGATGCAGCACCGGCCCTCCCACAGCGCCGCGTCGGCCGCGAGCCCCGTGGCCCCCACCTCCTGCTGCATGACGCGGGACCGCGCGAACAGCGGCACGGCCTGGTCGCACCGGCCCATCGCGTGCAGGCAGCGGGCCATCCCCTCGACGAGAATGGCCGTCAGGCGGTTGCGGGACTTCGTCTCCTCGCCCGCCTGGCCGCGGCGCACCGCTTCCTCGTGCAGCGCCTCCTTGAGAGCAAGCGCCTGCTCGTGCTGTCCGTCGAGCAACAGCAGCGCACCGAACCGGTATCGGACCGGCAGCTGCACGGCCCAGAAGTCGTAGGAGGCGGCGAGCTCCACGGACTCCCGTGCGTGCTCCATCGCCGTGGCGCGGTCGACCTGGGAGTACTCGAAGTAGGAGGCGTAGGCCAGCGCCCACATCCGTTCCAGCCGGTCGCCGGCCACCTCGGCGCGGCCCAGGGCGAGCAGGTGCTGTTCCAGCGCGGCCTTGGTGTCGGCCACCATGGAATGCGCCCACCCCAGGAAGTTGAGCTGCTGCGCCTCGGCGGTCACGTCGCCCAGCGCCCGTGCCGCCTCGACACCGGCGCCGAAGACCTCGACCCACTCGACCACCTGCCAGCGGTCGTCGGAGTACCAGTGCATCGCCTGCGCGAGCGTCAGCACCTCGCTGTGCCAGCCCGTGCGCACCGCTTGCCGGAACGCGGCCAGCCAGCTCGACCGCTCCTGCTCCAGCCACGACCGCGCCTCGTCCAGCGTGTCGAAGACCTCGTTCGCGGGTTCCTCCGGCGAGAACCTCCTCCCCGCCGCGATCGCCATGTCCAGCAGGTGCTCCACCACCGCTTCGGTCGTCAGCGCGCGGTCGGCCTCGTCGTGCTCGGCCTCCCAGCGCTCACGCGCGAACAGCCGCAGGAGGTCGTGGAAGCGGAACCGGCCCTCCGCCGGACCGGCCAGCACCATGCTCGCGTCCACCAGCTCGTCGAGCTGGCCGAAGGCCTCCGACTCCGTCAGGCTTCCGACGACCTGGGTCAGCTCCACGCCGAAGTCCGCGCCCGGCATCGCCGCCAGCCGCCGGAACAACATCCGGCCCTCCGGTGACAATCCCCGGTAGGACACCTCGAACGCCGATCGCACCTGCAGGTCTCCCGCGGACAACGACGACAGCCTCGTCCGCTCGTCCCGCAACTGGCCCACGAGGTACCTCAACGTCCAGTGCGGCCGGCTCGCCAGCCGGTTCGCCGCGATCCGCAACGCCAGCGGCAGGTTCCCGCACAGCTCGATCAGCTCACCAGCCACACCGGGCTCGGCCCGCACCCGGTCCGCCCCGACGACGGCCTCCAGCAACGCCTCCGCGTCCCCGTCGTCGAACGGTTCCAGGTGCAACCACCGCACACCCTCCAGGCCCGCCAGCGTCCGGCGGCACGTGACGAGCGTCCGGCAGCCCGGAGCCGCCGCGAGGAACGGCCGGACCTGCGCCTCCGAGGCCGCGTTGTCCAGCAGCACCAGCACCTTCCGCTTCTCCAGCAGCGCCCGGTACCGGCTCGACTGCTCGTCCACCACCGCGGGGACCTCCCCCGGTCCCACGCCCAGCGCTTGGAGCAGCCGGTCGAACACGACCTCCGCGGGCAACGGCAGCTCGTCCATCCCGCGCAGGTCGACGGCCAGGCACCCGTCGGGGAAGTCCTCGCGCCTGAGGTGCGCCGCGTACGCCGCCAGGACGGTCTTGCCCACGCCGGGCTGCCCCACGATCGCCACCGTCGGGTTCGCCTGCAACAGCCGTTGCAGCTCCGCGAGGTCCGCCACCCGCCCGACCGGGTGGGAGGGCAGCGGCGGCATCTCGGCCGAGCCTGCGGCCGACACCGCGGGCCGCCGCCTGCGCCCCTGTTCCGCGACCCGCAGGAACTCCTCGCGTTCCTCCGCGCCCAGCTCGAAGGCGTCCGCCAGCACCTCGGCCGACCGGCGCTGCGCCGCACGGGCCCGGCCCTGCTCCAGCTCCCGCAACGCCCGCACGCTGATGCCCGACCGCTCCGCCAGGCCCGCCTGGCTCAGCCCAGCGGCACGCCGGTACCCCAGCAACAGCTCACCGAAAGTCGTCTGGCCATCCGAGTCGCGCACGAGGCAAACGTAACCGCCCGCTCCGGGCCGATCGAGACAGCGACACCCGTTCAGCCCAATCCGTTTCCATCACACCCTGGTGCGTGGTGCTCCGCCAGGGCGGTCAGCGCGGCGTCCACCCGCTCGCGATCGGTGCGGTAGACCGGACCGTCCAGCAGCTCGCGCGCGGAGAGCAGGCAGCGCCGCGCCCGGTCCGGCTCCCCCGCCGCGCGCCACGCGAGCCCCTCCCTGACCGCCTGGTCCGCCTCGTGGTGGGCCGACTCGTTCTCGACGGCCAACCGGCGCGCCTCGTGGTGGCTCTCGGCCGCCTCCCGCCACCGGCCGAGACCGGCGAGGCAGAGGCCGATGTTCTCCGTCATCAGCATCATCACCCAGCGCACCACCTCCTGGCCGGCCTCGTGCCGGTGCTCGTGCGCCTCGGTGAGCAGGGTCTGGTGCACCGCCAGCGCGTCCTCGTAGCGGCCCGCTTCCTGGAGAGCCACACCGAGGGTGCTGCGCATCCAGTACCGCATCTCGAAGAAGCCGTACTCCGCCGACAGCTCGTGGGCCACGCGGAGGTGGGCCAGACCCTCCTCGGCCTTCCCGAGCCGCGTCAGCTCGACGCCGAGGTAGCAGTGCGCGAACGCCTTCCCGCGGTGGTCGCCGATCTCCTCCGCGAGCGCCAGCGCACGCGAGCTGGTGCGGAGGGCGAGCTCGTTGTCGTTGCGGCACATGTACTGCGCCCAGCCGAGCTGGTTGAGCATGTCCACCTCGGCCACCTGGTCGCCGAGCCGCCGCGCGGCCTCCAGACCGAGCCGGTAGACCTCGTCCCAGCGGTAGTCGAACTCCTGGCTGTCCGCGAACCAGTGCATGGCCTGCGCCAGACCGAGCACCTCGGCGTGCCGGCCGAGCGCCGCCGCCTCGCGCTGCGCGGCCGACCAGTTCGTGCCCTCCCGCACCAACCAGTCCCCCGCGCTTTCCTGCGAGGGGAACGGCGAGCCGTCCGCGTCGGCCGGGCTGCGGAACACGGACGCCCCCGCGGCCGTCGCCGTGTCCAGCAGGTACCGGAGGGTGTGGTCGCGCAGCTGCTCCCGCACGTCCTCCGGTTCCTCCTGGGCCAGTCGCTCGGCGGCGAAGAGCCGGAGCAGGTCGTGGAACCGCAGGCGTCCCGGCGACCGCGCGGTGTCCAGCAGGGACGCCTCGACCAGTTCGTCGAGCAGTGCGCCGACCTCCGGCCGCGGCGCACCCGTGGCCACCGCGGCGAGCGCCTCGTCGAAGTGCTCGCCGGGGATCACCGCGAGGCGCCGGAGCACCCGGCGTGCGAACGGGGACAGCCGCCGGAACGACACCTCGAACGCGGACCGCAGCTGGAGGTCGCCCGCCGACAGGGAGCTGAGCCGCATCCGTTCATCGCGCAGCTGCGACACGAGGTAGGACAGCGACCAGTGCGGGCGCGTGGCCAGCCGGTTGCCCGCGATGCGGATCGCCAGCGGCAGGTTTCCGCACAGCGCCACCAGCTCGGCGGCCACGTCCGGTTCCCCGCGCACGACGTCGTCGCCCACGATCGAGGCGAGCAGGGCCACCCCGCTCTCCGCCGTCAGCGGCGCGACCGAGATCCAGCTCGCGGTCGTCAGGCCGGCCAGGACCCGGCGGCAGGTCACCAGGGTCACGCCGCGGTGGCCCGTGCCGAGCAGCGGCCGCACGTGCGCCTCGTCGACCGCGTTGTCCAGCAGCACGAGCACCCGCCGGTCGCGCAGCAGTGCCCGGAACAGCTCGACGCGGTCCGCCTCGGCCTCGGGAACACCCCTGGCGGGCACGCCGAGGGCCCGCAGCATCCGCTCCAGCGCCTCGTCCGCCCCCATCGGCCGGTCGCCGGAACCACCCAGGTCGACCGCGAGGCAGCCGTCGGGGAAGTGGGCGGCCAGCCGGTGCGCCGCCGCGACGGCGAGCGAGGTCTTGCCGACACCGGGCGGTCCGGTGACCACGACGACGCCGGCGGGCTCCGCGGTGCCGAGGCCGATCAGCTCGCACAGCTCCCGTTCCCTGCCGACCAGCTCGGTGACCGCGGGCAGCGAGTGGAGCATGGTGGGGTCGACGGGCTTGGCCGTGCGGCGACGGCCCTCCCTGGCGAGCGTCAGGAAGACCTCCCGGTCCTCGCCGGTCAGGTCGAGGGCGTCCGCCAGCACCGCGGCCGAACGCTCCTGGGCGGAGCTCGCCCTGCCCCGTTCCAGGTCCCGCAGGGCGCGCACGCTCATCCCGGACGAACGGGCGAGATCGACCTGGGACAAACCGGACTCCCGCCGGAGTCTGAGCAGCACCTGACCGAAGGCGGGAATCGCATCATCCGGGACGCTCACGGTCAGCATTAGACCTAGAACAGCGGCTTGATAATTCCTTGATGTTCGCGCGGATGACGACTACCGGCGAGATCGGCACCGACTCGGGTCACGCTTCCCACCAGGCAAAACACCGCTGACGTCAGTTCCACGAGGGCACCGTGGCACCTCATGGGGTGAATTCACTCTGCACGTCCACACCATGATCGATGTACGTTCGGACACTCTTTCCAGCGCCGCGTTACTCCCTTTCAGTGAATTTCCCGGAAGACCACGCAGAATCTCCCCCGCCGTTCTCGGGTTACCGCCTGGGCTGCTGAACCGGAACAGCCGCGTCCTGCGGTGCGGGGAGCCCGAACCGCTCCGCGACCTCCTCCGGCACCTCCAGCGCACACGTGCCCGCCCTCTGCTTCCCGTCCGGCCAGTACCAGCGCCAGCCGTCGGCGGTGGGCCGGGTCACCACGACGCCGAGCCGCGCGGCGAGGTCGGCGGCATCGATGCCGGGGTTCACGTCGTCGTGCGCGGTGAAGAGCCGGACCGCCTCGTCGCCGTTCCACCCGGCGGCCCGCAGCACGCGGCGCACGTCGTCCGCGCCGAGCGCGACGCCGCGGTCGAGCACCAGCGCCACGACGTCGTCCTCGGCGGGCAGGTACCGGGCCGCGGTGGAGAGCGGGCCGTCCGGGTCGGCCCCGACGAACACGCCCGCGTCGACGCGGACCGCGCTCGCCGCGGGCAGGTCGACGCTGAGCCGCTCGTGCCGGTGGAACGCGGCGTCGCCGGCGAACACCGACTCGGGCGCGGACCAGCCGTGGCGGTGGGCGAGGTCGCCGAACTCGGGCAGCGCGTGCAGGCGCTGTTCCGCCCGCCGCGGGTCGCCGAGCGCCACCAGGTTCCTGCCGTCGAGCCGGACCGCCCTGATGTGCACGGCGCTGCTCCCGCCGTGCAGCACCTGCCCCGGTCCCGCGGCGAGCCACGACCAGAAGCCGTACTGCGACCGGGCGGTCGTGAGCTTCGTCGAGACCGGGACCATGCGCTCCCCCGCAGCCGCGGCGAACCCGCCCCCGAAGGCCGTTCCGCCCGGCTCGGGTGCGAGCACGGCGCCCAGCGCGGCGAGGTACCCCGCCAGCTCCGGCTGCTGCCTGCGGCGCACCGGCAGGTCGACGAGCTTCAGCGCGGCGCCGAGCCCGCTGACGTGCGGGCGACCGGGCGCGGCGGTGGGGGTGAGCACGGGCAGCCGGGGCCCGGTGAGGTCCGTGGCCGCGAGCTTCTGCATCGTCCTCGACCACCGGTCGGTCAGTTCGCGCCAGGCCGCCGGGTGCTGGTCCGCGGCGGCGGCGAGTTCCCCGGCGCGCGTCCGGATGCCCGCGAACTCCTCTCGCGCGAAGGCGATCCGGTCACGCACGCGGCTGCCCTGCACGCGGCCCAGTGGCCGGTCCCGGTGCGTGCGGAAGTCGACGGACGTGGCGGGCAGCGCGGCCGCCATGGCACTCACGACGGCGTCGCCGGCGTGCAGCATCGACACGATCGTCAGCGCCCGGTCCCGCACGGCGATGTTCACCGCGGCGGGACCGCCGGTCGTCTGGAAGTGCCGGGGCTCGTGCCCGGCCGAGGCGAACAGCGACTCCGCGAGCGCGTCCGGGTTGCCGAGCAACGCGGTGAACAGCGGGTCGCCGAGCACCTTCGCGCGGGCCGGGCCGGTGAGGTTCACCGTCGCGAGCACCGCCAGCCGTGACTGCACCGGGGCGCCCACCGGGTAGGAGATCCCGTGCAGGAGGGACCCCTCGGTGGTGAAGGGGTTGTGGCCCTGTTCGAGGTGCCGGGCCACGTCGGTCAGCAGGTGGACGAGCCGGTCGGGGCTGAGCGGCCGGACTGCCCGGTGGTCACCGGACCGGGCACCACCGGCACGGACCGGTACGACCGTGGCGGCGAGCACGGCGTCGTTGAGCACCGCGCGCACCTGGTCGCGCAGAGCCGTGCCGGACACGGTCCCCAGCGCGTCGTCCAGGTTCCGCAGCAGCTCCGCCGTGCCGTCCGCGAGGTCGTGCTGTTCGACCGCGCCGGACGACAGCGCGACCACCTCGCCGGCCCAGTCCGCCAGATCGGTCTCGGACAGGGACAACCGGGCACGTCCGCGGGTCGCGTTGCGGTACGCCGAGGTCAGCCTGGTCCGGTGCCGCGGGTCCGCGTCGGGCTGCGGGCGACTGGTCGCGGGCGAGATCTGACCGGCGGGCGGAGCGCTCTGGCCGGTGCCGGCGCCGGGTGGTGTGAAGCCGAGTGCGCGCGCTCCCGCCAGGTCGACCTGCAACCAGACCTCGCCGTCCACGCCGTCCACGCCGTCCACGCCGTTCTGCCCGGTCGCGACGGCGGAGGAGGTCCTCCCGTCCCGGTACCCGAGCGTGAGCGTGGGGCGCAGCTCCGCCAGCACGAGGTAGGCGCTGTCCTGCCGCACCTCGGCGGGAACCGGCTCGGCCTCGCGGGAGGCGTACCGCGAGGCGGCCAGCGTCCGCTCGACCTCTCCCGTGCCGATGAGGTTCTCCGCGATCGGACCGGCGAGCAGGGCGGCCTTCCCGGTCACGTCCTCCTCGGTCGTGACGACCGGGCCGGTCCCCTCCGCCGTCGTCTTGCGCAACGACGCACCGGGGATCGGGCCGAACAGCTGCCGCCTGCCCAGGTCGAAGGTGATCTTCGCCGTGGACACGGTCCTGCTGCCGACGTCGACCTGGTAGCCGTCGGGCGACAGGCCCGCCACGAAGCGGGCGGCCAGCTGGGTCGCGGTCGTGGACACGAGCAGCCCGTTCGCCCGGCCCGCGTTCAGCTCCGGCAACAGCTCCGCGAGCCGGGCGTGCAGCCCCTCGGCGTGGAACGGCGTGGCGTTGATCGTGGCGTCGACGGGCAGGCCGGTGCCGTGCGTCAGCTCGCTCAACGGGATGTCGATCGTCTCCAGCGGCGTCCTGGCGAGGTCCAGGACGGACGGCACCGGCGTCTGGACGGCCGACTCCAGCGTGAAGCCCGGCAGCACCTGCATGTCCCGCACCGGTGTCTGCCGCAGCCCGGGCAGGTGCCTGCGGTAGACACCCGACCGCGCCCAGGGCCGCACCTGCACGGTCACCCGCATGCCGTGGCCGTGCCGTCGCGCCTGACCGGACCACCGGTAGCCGATGGTGGTCCGGGACAGCACCCGGTCGTCCTGCCCGCGGCGGGCCGCCGCGGCCAGCTCGACCGCCGGGTTGACCAGGCCGCTGGTCACCACCGACCCGATCCACTTCGGAATGGACGGCGGCAGGGCCACGCCCGCGGACCCGGTCCACTCCGACCGCTCGCCCCCGCTCGACCGCCGGGTCGTCGTGACCTCGGAGTCGACCAGGAAGGCCTCCTCCACGCCCAGGTCCGCGCCGTCGACGCGCTGCGCGCTCACGACGACCAGCTGTTCGAGCTTGCCCGACTCCCCCAGCCGCTCGCCGAAGATCGGCGAACCACCGTTGAGGACGTTGGCCAGCACCTGGTCCCCGCCGAGCTCCAGCCGCCTGCCGAACGCCTGCACCATCTCGTCGTGCAGCCCGGCGAACTGCTTGCGCACCTTGGGATCGGTGATGGTCTGCTCGTAGTCGCGCAGCAGGTCCCGGAGGTCCCGCACCATCCGCAGGGCCAGGTCCGGCCGCAGCGGCTCCGGCATCCCCAGCTCGATGCCGGCCTCGCTCGTCGAGGTCGGCGGCGGCGTCACCGCGTCCGCGTTGCGCGCGGCCTCGTACGCCCGGAGGTCGTCGGGCAGCAGGACGTGGTCGAGGTCGTGCCGGCTGAGCTCACCGATCCTCGGCACCTCGCTCGCCGGAATCCACAGCGTGACGGCCCGCGGCACGTACTTTCGCCGGTCGCCGCCGGCCACCGGACCGTCGTGCTGATCGCCGAACGGACCGGTCCACGTGTGCCGGGCCGACGTCGTCAGCCGGTGCCGCGCGTCGAACTCGACCAGGTAGCCGCGCTCGACCCAGGCGACCTTCGTGCGCGCGTCCACGGTGGTGGTCTCGGTGGTCTCCGGTCCGCGCAGGTAGGAGGCCGCTGCTTTCGCCTCGGCCGTGGCCACCTCCCCCAGCTTCACCTTCGCGGTGAGCCCGGCGTTCGGTCCGGTGCGCCGCTGCCGGTGCGACTCGACCGTCGTGTGGGTGGCGTTCGAGCGGGTGAACTCGTGGGCTTCGTCCACACCGATGATCCGGGCGTTGCCGTAGGTGCTCGTCAACGTCGCCGTGCCGGTGATCCTGCGGCTGCCGAGCTCCAGCGGCGCGAACCCGCTGTCGCCGTTGTAGTTCTCCAGCCGCAGCTCGTCGCCGGGTCCTTCGGCGAGCCCCAGCCTGCCCTGCCGCGACTGCCAGCTCACCCACTGCTCCAGCGCCCGGCGCGACACGTCCTGCGCGTCGTCCTCGCCGGAGCTGCCCAGCTGTGCCGGACGCGCGCCGACGAGCCGGCGCTTCGCCAGCTCCTGGGCCCTGGCGCGGGAGCCCTCCGGTTCGGGAACCGCCAGCAGCCCGGCGGTCTCGGCGCCCAGGCGGGTGATCGCGGCCATCGAGTCGACCTCGAACCGCTTCGGCAGGTCCGCGGCCCGCTCGAACTCCGCGGCACCGCCCGGCCGGGTCCCGGCGTCGACCCAGTCGCTCTCGGTCCCTGGCTCGACCGGTCCGGCGTCCACCGCACGACCCGGTCGCTGGGCGACCGCGATCTCCAGCTCCGCCGCGATGCCCGTCCGGAGCTCCGCGTCGGCCGCGGGGTCCGGGCGCTCGGACCACGTCATCGGCGGGTCCAGGTCCGACCAGTCGGTGCCGGTCCGCACCTCGATCTCCGCCGGGTGCCGGTAGAGGTGGACCGGGACGTCCTCCCCTGTCCAGGCGCGCTCCTCCTCCATCGTCTCGCTGATCTGGCCACGCCGCTGCTCGGACCGCGTCACGCCGGCCGTGCCGCCGAGCTCGACCGGCCCGGCGTCGCCCTCGACCGCGACCTTGAAGCCCTTCGACCGCGTCCGCTCCGCCGTCAGCTTCGTCGTCTCGCTGGTCGCGACGAACCCCTGCAGCTCCTTCGTCGACGCCTTCTTCACGTACTCGCCACCACCAGGGGCGACCACGCCGCCGAGGAACAGGTCCTTCTCGGCCCCCGGCAAGGAGATCCGCTTCGGGTCGCCGCCGAAGAGCGCCCTCGGGTCGTCGACCAGGGCGTCGCGCAGACTCCGCTGAACGTCCCGTGCGTCCTGCGCGCCGGAGACCACCCCGTCGGCGTAGAGCCTCCGCACGACCCGGCTGATGACCGCCTCACGGGACACGTCGCTGAGCTTCCACCGGCTCCGCGCGTAGCCGGCGACCTCGTCCGCGCTCAGCCCGGACCGGTCCCGCGCGCCGGCGGCCCGAACCGTCCCCGCAGGCGCCGGCTCGTCACGGGCACCGACGTTGTTGCCGCTGTCACTGTCCACAGGGGAGAAGAGCAACACCGCAGCGGCTTCGACGTGCAACGCCACCAACGGTTTGTCCTCACGTCGGAGGAACCCGAACGAACGGTGCGCGTCGTCGGATGACAACGTTGCCAGCCGGTACCTCTTGCCCTCCTCCGCCATCACCACCAGGAACGGGAAGCTGATCGTGTCGTCGACGAAGTCGCCCTTGATCCGCTCGGTCAGCTCGTGCCGCACCTGCGACACCCGCTCGGAGAGGTTCTGGTTCACCCGGCTGCAGGACACACCGGCCCCGATCTTCACCCCGACCAGGCCGGCGAGCTCCTCACCGGCGTTCACCCCCAGCTCGAACCCGGCCTCGTGGGTGCCCGCCGCGACCACCGAGTGCCGGTGACCCGCCGCCACGGTGCGTCCCAGCGACCGCGCGGCCGTCTGCGCCAGACCGGTTGCGGACGACTGCCCCTCCAGCGCTTTCCCCTGGCGCACCACGATCTTCACGGGCTTGTGCCCCGGGAAGCCGAACGTCTCCTCGACCTGCTCGCCGGTGACGAGGCGCTTGCCCTGCTTCGGCCCGAGGTCGTCGAGCCACCTCTCCAGCCGGGTGATCTCCTGGTGCGACCCCGACAGCCGCAGCGCGGACTTGACCGCGCTGAAGACCGTGTCGATGCCGACGAACCGGACGTGTTCGAGCGCGTCGCGCGCACGTTCGAAATCAGCGTGGCTGCGCGCCCTCGCGAGGGCGTCGGGGGTGGCGGCGAGGTCCGGGTAGCTCAGCGCGGGGCTCGCCGTCAGCGGGCTCTCCGGCGGCGGCGGGTCGCTCTGCTCGCTCGGGGCGGAACCGAACTGCGGCCACGACAACGTCATCGTGACCGACTGCTTCCACTCCACCGGCTCCGGCCGCTCGCGGTGGAGGTGCCGCTTCGGTGGCTGGATCCGCAGGCGGTGGTGCACGTCGTGCGACGTCCGGGTCACCCTGGCGCCCGCCTGGGTGATCTCCACGGTCTCCCGTGTCGTCGCGGTCGTCGAGGTGCGCCGCTCCGACGCGGTGCCGAGCACGCCCTGCACCGAGAACGACACGGTCACCGGCCCGGCCGGCACCGATCCCTGCACCGGGTTCACCGGCGTCGAGACCACCTCGGCCGACGTGACGTCCTCCACCTGCCGGACCGTCTCGGACCTCGTCAGGTCCGCGGTCGTGCTGACGGCGTGGTGGTGGGGTGCTCCGATGCCGAGCGCGTGCACCTCGACCTCGAAGTCCTCCCACACCTCGCGGATGCCTTCGAGCGAGCGGTCCAGCTGCTTGAGCTTCGCGTCGGAGAACGTCACGTCGACCCACCGGCCCAGCTCAGCGGAGTCCTCGCCGAGCTCCCGCAGCTGGTCCCGCAGCGCGCTGCGCAGGTGAGCGAAGTCCGGTTCCCCGTCGACCTGCGGCTGGTCGACCTGCGCCCGCCAGGCGCGCGCCTCCTCCGCGGCCGTCACCCAGGAACCGGTCGTCGACAGGCTCGCGCCACGCCGGTGCCGCACCGACCTCCGCCTGCCCGGTCCCGCCGGACTGCCAGGACCACCGGGTGCCCGGTGCACCTCCGCGGGGCTGAGGAGGCTCGTTCCCCGCCGCGGCCTCGACGCTCCGCCTCTCAGCGCGGGCTTCAGCCCGGCCTCGCGCGCCAGCTGTTCGGCGAGTGCACGGACCGGTTGTCCCGGGGGCAGGCCCTCCTCCAGTTGGTACAGCCGGTACGCGACCAGCTCCACCACTTCGTCGTAGGCCAGCTGGAACCGCGACCCCGGCACCGCGAACTGGTTCACCGTCAGCGCCGCCAGGGTCCGCAGTGACGCGACCCGTTCCGGTGGCAGCTGCCGCCACTGCTGCGGCAAGCGGTCCACCTCGGCGACGCTCGACAGCACCGACGACGACGGGACGAGCGGGTGCGGTGCCGCGGTGTGGCCGCCCTGCTCGGGCAGGGCGCTGCGAAGTTCCGCGCCGGCATCCTCCCCTTCGGACTCCGGCCGCGGCGCCGCCGGGACGACGGTGTGCCGCGGCAGGCCGGCGACGGGGCGGTCGGGGAACACCGTGGCGAAGTCGTCCAGCGGCACGTCACCGATGAACAGGTCCAGCACGTCGGTGAACCGCCGCGGCATGCGCAGACCGCCTGCGGGCACCGCGTCCGGGCTCCACCGGCCCATCAGCGTTCCGCTGACGTCGAGCCCGCCACCCTGGTTCGTGGTCTCGTCGACGAGCCCCAGCATGTGGCCGAACTCGTGCGCGCTGTGCTCCTGCGACTGACCGGGGTGCCAGTTCGTCTGGTCGACCAGGCGGCCGGGGTCCATCGTCACCACGTGGTGGACCGCGGACGTCCCGTCGGCGGGCAGGAGGCGGAACCACAGCGGCTCACCGTCCGGTCTGCGCAGCGGCCCCCCGTCGCGTCCGCTGTTGAAGTAGCGGTCCACACCGGCCTGAGCGCTGCGCAGCAACGCCTCCCGCGTCGCCTCGTCGTGGCGCCCCTCGGGGTCGAGCGCGACGCGGACGGTGACCTCGGTGACCGGCCCGTCCCCGGTCGCGAACCGGCGCACCTCGAACGCCGACCTCTCGACCGCGTCGTGGCCGGGCAGTGCGCGGATGCGGCCCCGCTGCACCACGCCCGTGCGCTCCGGCTGCGCTCCGGCGTCGAGTGCCCCGCCGGGCGTCACCGCGTCCTCGATGGCGCCGGCGTGGTCGGGCAGCAGGTGGAGCAGTCGCCGCAGCGGCTCGGGTTCCCGGTCGAACAGACCGCTCACGCCGACGGGTTCGCGTTCCGCGAGAGCGGACAGGGCGTCGTGGACCAGGTCGATGGACACGCCGGCACCGGAGGCTGTCTCCAGGTCGACGCGTGCGGCGATGTCGGCGAGCGCGCGGTCCACCCGCCGTTCGGCGGCAAGGGCGTAGAACTCGCGCATCTCGACGATGGCGGCCCGCGACTCGGCGTCGGCGTGTGCCCACGAGGTGTCGTACGGGCCCACCAGGTCGGGGAAGCCGTACACGTGCGAGTCGGTGAGCACCAGCACCGGCACGTCGACGGGATAGCCGTCGTCCCACCTCGCCGGGAAGTTCCGCTGGTCGTCCATCAGCTGCTGCTGCACCGCCTCGGCGGTGCCCTGGTACCGCCGAACCCTGTCGGCGCCCGCGGCACGAGCCCAGTCGTCGATGCTCAACGGCCGTTCGGCGTTCACGGACGGGTCGAACACGACCCACTCGCGACTGTTCGGCGTCACCACGGCGACCGCGACGGCGATGTGGAAGTCCCACTCGACCTCGGCCGTGCCCAGCCCCGGTCCCCCGATGACGACCTTGCGCGGGTCGGCTCCCCGCTGCTGGAGCGCGACGGCCATCCGGTGGGCCCGGTAGGTGCAGCCGTCGTCCGCGTAGTCGTGGGGCAGGCGCCGCTCGCCGAAGAGGTGGTCGTCGAAGGTCAGCTCGCGCAGCTGCGCGAACCACGCGTCCGCCTGCTCCCGCGACACGGGGTCCGTGATCACGTCGCCCAGCAGGTGGTCGACGTAGGCGGACTCGTCCGGCCGCAGCCGGCGCAGCTCGGTGCCGAGGTCCTCGCGGAACTCGTCCCAGTAGGCGTCCTCGACGACCCTGACCGTCTGGGGGTCCCTGCCCAGACCGTCCAGCAAGGTCACCGCACCCTCGAAGTCCTGGCGCTGGACACGGGCGTCGACCTCCCGCACCAGCTCCCGCACCGACGGCAGCTCGGCCGGGTCGGCATCCGGGCCCACCGCGATCGAACCGAGGGGCATCTCGGCGGCGGGGTCGGCGAGGAACGTGGTCACCCGCCCCATGACCTGCAACGCGCGCTCGTAGTCGGCGCCGGGCAGCCGCCCGTCCTCGTGCGCGGCGGACAGCGCCTGCGCCAGCTGGTACGACCTGTCCTGCGCGCCCGGAACCTCCATGAGCCGGTGCAGCTCGACCAGCAACCGCCTGCCGTTGACGGCGGGCTGCTCCAGCGTGGAGACGACGGACCGGTGTGCGATGTCCGTGGCCTGCTCCGGTGCCACGGGCGTCTGGGCGCGCACGACTTGGCTGACGGCGTCCGGGGCCTGGCTGACGGCGTCCGGAGCCTGGCCCGGTGCCTGTGGCACCTCCGTGCTCGGAGGCAGTGCGGCGGTGACCCGGCCGCCGGAAGCCGTGGACGTTCCCCCGGCCTCGACGGGTGGTGTCTCGTTCGCGGAGACCTGCCCCGCGTCGACGCGGTGGTCGTCGCCTGGGCGCGACTCGTCGCTGTACTGCCGGGAGGGATCAGCACCTACCGCGACGCCGTCGCGTCCGCTGGGCCGGTCGTCGCTGGTCTGCTGGGCCGACGGCGCGGACTGCGGGTCGTTCACAGCCGCCGGGTGGGTGGCGGAGGAGTCCGCAGCCGGCTGCCCGGACGGCGGGGAGGCCGTGAGCCCGTGTTCGGCACGCGGCTGCGCTCCCAGCGGAGCGTCCTGACCACCGGTGATCGGTGCCGTCCGCACCTCGTCCCGCACGGCGGGCGACGTCTGCGGGGTGAACGGCACGTCCTTGGCGGAGGACTCGGCTGCCAGAGGCACGACCGCTGGAGAGGAACCCGCCGCCGGAACCACCGCCGGAGAAGACCCGGTTGCCGGAGCCACCACCCCCGCAGAGGGCCCGGCCATCAGAGGCACCACCGCCGGAGACGAACCCGCCGCCGGACGCACCACCGCCGCAGAAGAACCGGCCATCGGAGCCATCACCGCCGAAGGCGACCCGGTTGCCGGAGCCACCACCGCCGAAGACGACTCGGCCGAAGAAGACCCGCTGGCAGGTCCGGCCTGCGGCCCGTTCCCGGTCCCCGGCACGGCGGGAGGCCCACCGGCGGGAACGTCCCGCGGAACCTCGACCGCGGCGGGAACACCGCCTCGTACAGGCGCCACCCGCCCACCGAGCGGCACGTCGGCGCCACCGTTCCGCGCCGGCCCGGACCCCGGGCCCGTCACGGCACCCGGCCGACCGCCTCCGGACGCTCGCGCGCCTCCGTCCGCGTGAACGCCTCCCCCGGCAGACGTCCCGCCCTCCCGCCCCGGCGGAACCGCACCACGAGCCGCGCCTCCGCCTGCCCACGTCCCGGCCCCATCGGTCGCCGACAGGTTCCTTTCCGCCACAGAACCAGGCGCGCCCTCATCGGCGACGGGCCCGTTCGCCGGCGCACCTCCGACACCACCGATCGCCCCCGGCACGGGCACCTTCACCGCGTCCCCGTTGACCAGCCGGTCGATCGCGTCCCCGGCGTCGTGCGCCTTCTTCGCGGCGGCACCGCTGAAAGCACCGCCCACCGCACCGGCCCACAGGTCGTTCAGGCTGCCGCCGAGGACCCCCGCGGCACCGGCGCCCACCACGACGTCGGCGACCGCCTCCGCCGCGCCGTGGAACGCCGCCGTGTCCTCGACGCGCGGCTTCCACCGGCCCGCGCCCAGGTGCATGGCGCCGGCGAGGCCCTCCGCCGCGCCACCGGCCACGAAGCTGATCAGCGAGCTGGTGCCGTCCCAGCGGTGGCGGTTGCCCTCGGCGACCTGGGAGAGCTGTGCGATGGCGTCCTGCACGACCTCTTCGACGCCGCCCTCCACGGCCTCGCCGATCAACCGGATGGCCCAGTGCAGGCGCATCGAGATCTGCTGCACGGCGATGCGCGCCGAGGTGATGAACGACGGGACGAGCGGCGCGGTGAAAGGGCTCGACAGCGCCCACAGGATCGACGCGGCGAAGAAGGCGATCTCCACCATCATCGCGTAGACGGAGTGCTCGACGTTCAGCGCGAGGTCGAGCAGGCTGCTCGACTGCGCCCCGGCGATCAGCGCGATCCGGGGGACCTGGCCGACCACGCGGGTGACCTGCTCGCGGAACGCGCGTCCTGCGCGGCCACCGATGGCGTGCTCGACCGACCCCACCAGCTGCGCGACGCCGTCCGCCAGTTCCTGCAGCGTCCTGCCGCTGTCCAGCCAGTGCTGCGCGAGCGCACGCGTGGCCGCCACGTCGACCTTCGGCGCCTGCTGCCCTGCCACGAGGACCCAGAGCCAGTCGAACGACGGATCGAAGTGCAGGCTCACCGTTCCTCAGCAGACGTCCGTCGAAATCCTCGCAGCAGCAGCAGCGGTGTCAGCGGCGGCCGTCACCGTCCGGCTTCTGGCCGGGCGCGTTCCCGGGGCCCATTGCATCCTTGAGTTTCAGCGAGATGTCCGTGGCGTTCTCCTCCGTGCCCACGCAGAAGGCTCTGAACTGCTTCACGCTGCCGGCGATGACGCCGATGGCCTTCGCCAGGCTGGCGAGGCCGTTCAGGTACTCCTCCGAGCGCTTGTAGTACTTGGGGGCGAACGCGTTCCAGCTCTCGTCGCCCTGACCGGACGGCAACGGCGCGTAGGAGGCGAGCTCCCTGTTGCTGTTCGCGTAGTGGCGGAACCGGTCGGCAGCCGACTCGAAGCCCGCCGCACCCCGGTTCAGCTGGTCGGTGTCGACGGAGATCCGCCCCGACCCGTCTCCGAGGTTGAACGGGGCCGGCCTGCTGCTGCCGCCTCCGCTCTGCTCGTCACCGGAAGCGTCCTCGCCGGGGTTCTCCGACTTGATCATCGCGCTCAGTCCCTGATGTTCATGACGTCACGGGTGGTGGGGCGCAGCTCGGGCGTGGGAGGCAGCAGCGACTGCAGGTCCACGTCCCCGGAGAAGAGCTTGCGCGCGTCGACCCCGGGAGGGAGCGTCGGCGCGATCACGTCCGCGGCCTCGTCCGCCACCTGCTGCTGCGCGTCCGTGATGGTCTTCAGGACCGCGGACTCCAGTTCTGCCGGTGTCATGCGCTTGTAGGCGCCGCTCGGGAACTTCACGTCCTTCACCACGCCACCGTGCCCGACGGTCACCGCCACGACCCGGCGGGGAGCGGTAACGGTGCACGACAGCTCACTGAGCCGTCGCTGCGTCTCGCGCAGTTCGGCGAACTGCCGCTCGTACTGGCTCTTCAGCTGCTCGACCTGTTCGGACTGGGGATAGGACACCGCACGCCTCCCTCGGCCTGCTCGCCGTGACCGGACATCAGCAGTAAACGGGCACAAGCAGAGCGTCCGCCCCCGAACGGACCGGTTCCGAACCTGAAAGGAACCGCATGATGCCCAAACGCACCTGATGCGGCGGTACCGATTGAGACGCGGCCCTCAAGAAGGCAGAGTTCGAGTCGAGAGATCGATTACTTCCCGGTGATATGGCTGCAAACAGCCGTGTCCCCACCCGGTGGACCAGGGGTAAGTTCGAGCTTCCCGGCAGCCGCGTCCGGGCACCGGCAGGCACCGGCGGTCGACAGGCAGCTTTGTCGTTTCGCAAACCTGCCCCCCGTTCTCGCTGGCCTTCCACGTGGCTCGCACGGTCTCCTGTGAACATGACTTCGCAGACCGCCTGGCCGGACGGCCGGCGCCCCCTGGCACCAGGGCACGCAAGCCGCACGGCCATCCGGGTCTTGGTCCACGCCTCGGACCCGCTGATCGCATCGGGCCTGCTCGCGATGCTGCGGCCGACGCCCGGCATCGAGATCGTCACGGACCCGCAGAACGCCGACGTCACCGTGGCCGTCGCGGACGACTGCCTGCAGGAGGCGTTCCAGCCCGGCACGTCCCGCCTCGTCCTCATCGCGGACGAGCTCCGCCAGGCGGAGCTGTGGACGGCCATCGAGCACGGACTCGTCGTGCTGGTGCCGCGCGCGGAAGCCACGGCCAGGACGAGGCTGCTGCGCGCCATCACCGACGCCCGCGAGGGACGGGGCGACCTGCCCGCCGAGCAGCTGGGCAACGTCCTGCGAGGGCTCAAGCAGCTGCAGGAGACGACCCTCGGGCCGCGCGACCTCACCCTCGCCGGCCTGTCGCTGCGCGAGACCGAGGTGATCAGGCTCCTCGCGGACGGCCTCGACACCGCCGAGATCGCGGAGCGGCTCATCTACTCCGAGCGCACCGTGAAGAACGTCCTGCACAACCTGCTCAGCAGGCTCAACCTGCGCAACCGCGCCCACGCGGTCGCCTACGCGTTGCGCCACGGCCTCATCTGAGACCGGCCGCGGACGGCCTCCCGCCGTCCGCGGTCACAACGCCGTGACGCCGACCAGCAGTGGCCCCAGCAACGACTCGAGCCACGCCTGAGCGCTCGTGGGCCCGTCCTCGCAGCAGTCGCCGCACGGGTTGAGGGCGGCGAGCACGTCGCCGATCAGCCGGCACCAGGCGTCGACGTCCCGCGCGGTCTCGAGCAGCACCACGCCGCCGGACTCCGGCAGCGTGCGCAGGACGCGCCGTGCCGCCTCCGCGGTCTCCGCCAGGTGCACCGGCGCCCACCACGAGATCTCCCAGTCGGCAGCACCCGCGGGCACGTGCTCGCGCACGATCGCGGTGATGCGCTCGTCGTACACCGGTTCGTCGGCGACCAGGCGACCCGAGCCGCGGGTGCTGCCGTCCACCCACCGGCACCGGGCCAGCCACCGCTCCGCTATCAGGACGAGCCCGTCCGCGTGGGACCGCAGCAGTTCGACCTCACCCCCGGACAGCACACCGATCATGCCTTCGTCGCCACATCGGTCCCAACGGTTCACCGCTTCGTCTCCTCGCAGCGCGTGCTCTCACCTCTTCCGTCCGCCGCACGAGCTGACCGGGGTCTGCCGGGGCGCGGAAAGATCAAGCTAACGGGCGGCGAACGACCAAACGAGACCCGAAGTCGTGATCGGCCCCTCCAGCCTCCGAAAGCTGCACCGAAGGCCGCGCCGCGGGGCACGTGAGGAGAGGCTCGTCAGTGGACGGAGACACCGTGTCGCCCAGCGGAATCGACCCCCGGTTGCTCCGGCGCTGCGCCGCGGAGCAGCAGAAAGGCCCGCGAGCCGCACCCGTGGGCGAGCCGGCGGCGGAACCGGACGGGGCGGAGGTCGCCGAGCAGCCACCCGCCCGGCCGGGCACGCAGTCACCTCCTCGCGACCACGCGGAGCCGGCGAGCGGGAACCGGTCCTCCCGGACCCCGGTCACGACCGCCGCGCCTCCGGAGCGGCCGGTGCCTCCGCCTCCGTCCTGAACCGCGGTGCGGCGGAGTCCTGCTCGGCCGGCGTCTCGTCCTGCCCCGGCCCCCAGGGAACGACGCGCACGCCCGACTCCTGCCGGAACCTGTCGTGGACGGCGGACACCTCGTCGTCGCTCATCATGAACGTCTCGCGCATGAAGTCGCCGGTGAGCCGGACGGAGGCCGGGCCGCCGGGGTTGAACAGCACGTCCACACCGTCGGCCAGCAGCATCACGAGCTCGTCGAGGTCGATGCGCCGCCACTGCGGTGAGCTGACCCTCCTGCGGTGCGGCTCGGCGGTGGCCACGACGACGCAGGCGATGTCGTCCGGCGACTGCACGACCAGCGGCTTGCCGTCCCCGTTCAGCGCGATGTCGAACAGGCAGTCGCGCAGCATCAGCTGGATGTGCTCCACCTCCGCGCCGCCGTGCAGGACCAGCCTCAGCACGGCGTCCAGCGGGTCCGTCGGCGAGTGCTCGTCGGCGGGCACGTAGTCCGGGTTGGCCCGGAACCGGCCGACGCGGCCGTCGCCCTCCACCGGCCACAGCCCGACGACGGCCTGCGCCGGCGGCAGTTCGTCCTCTTCGGACGGAGCCCACGCCGGGTCCATGAGCAGGAACCAGTTCTCGAGCGGCCCGCTGTCCCTGGTGTCCTCGGTGCTCTCGGTCATGTTCTCCATCCTCGTCCCTCACGTCTTCGCCGGCAGTGCCGACGCCCTGTTCCCGGGAGCGCTCGTGCTCACTGGTCCTGCGGTTCTTGCTTGATCTTGGGGAACTCGTACTCGTCGGAGTAGTCGGCCAGCAGGATTCCGAAGGGGTTCGCGGCGGGGTCGACGGCGTTGTCGAACGCGACCTGGACGCCGCCACCGACCTGGAGGAGGCCCTCGGGGTGGTTCGGGTCCGGGAACACGGCTTCGATGCCGAGGAACACGACGTTGACGCGATCGTGGTCGATCTTGCCGTCAGGGGTGAGGACGGAGTTCGCGAAGGCGGTCGAGTTGCCTGCTCCTTCGGCGCTGATGAGGTTCTGCTTCGTCCTAGAACCTCCGTGGAACAGGTATCCCGGGTAGTGCGGGTGCAGTCCCCTCCACTGCGCTTCCTCCTCCAGCTGCCCGTCGTGGTCCTTGCGGAAGTCGAACATGCCACCGAGGTAGAACTCCAGGAACTTCGCCTGGCTGAGCAGCGGCTGCTGGTCGACCGGGACGCTGCCGGGTGGGTTGGCGAGCAGGAGCTGGTACTGGCCGACCAGGACCTCCTCCCGGGGCTGGACGTGCCGCTGCTTCACACGGCCGACGTAGATGAGGTCGGTCGGGTGCTGGGGCCGCGGGGGTGCGATGGTGATGCTCTCCGGAGTCGGGTTGACCGCGGTGGCCACGATGTGGCGCAGGCGCTCGGTCATGTTGTACTCGAACTCCTTCCACAGCGCGCGGAACTGTTCCGGGGTCATCGGGGGCAGGCGGTGGTCGTCGGGGTCGGCGGCGATGCGCTCGACCAGCTTCTTGCCCCTGGCGACCCGGACGGTGATCTGGTCGACCTCGGCGCGGATCACGGGGTGGATGTCGCCGTCGGGCCCGGCGAGCATCGGCGTGACCGCGTAGAGCGGGTTGGCCGGGTCGCGCCAGGGGAACTGCTGGTCCATCCCCATGATCGGCTGCAGGCTGTGGGTGATCGCGTGCGAGACGTACAGGTCCTGGGACAGCGCGGCCTCCTCGGCCGCGAAGGTCTGCTTTCGCCGTCCCTGGTCCAACCACGTCATGCCCTCGACGTCGGGCGGGGTGTCGTCGGCGATGTTGTAGAGGTGCGCGACCTGGTGCGTGGCGATCAGGCCGCCGGACAGCTCCGAGACCTGCGAGGGCGTGAACTTGGACGGGTGCTCCAGCATGGCCAGCACCCACTGCCCGATCACCCCGCGGGTGACGGGGTCGACCGGGGCCCCACCGGAGTCCCTCGTCAGGTCCAGGGCGGGGTGCACGTTGGCTTGGACGTGCTCCAACGCCTCCAGCAGCGTGGCCAGGCCGTGTGCGGGCGGCACCAGGGTGACGATCCGGTCGCGCACCTCGTCCGGCAGATCAGCACGCACCGGTGCGGCGGGTGCGGCGACGACGTCGGACGGGGTCTCGTGCGAGAGGGTGTGGACGTGCTCGGCCAGTGCTCCGGTGACCAGGCCGCCGGAGAGTTCCGCGACCTGCGCGGGCGTGAACCCGGACCGGTGCTTCAGCATGGTCGACGCCCATTGACCGACCAGTTCCCTGGTGGTGGGGTTGGTGGGGATGCCGCTGGAGTCCCTCGTCAGGTCCAGGGCGGGGTGCGCGTTGGCTTTGACGTCCTTCAGCGCGTCGAGCAACGTCCCCAACCCGTACGCGGGCGGCACGAAAGCGATCACCCGCTCACGCACCACGGCCGGCATGTCCGTGCCCATCGGCACAGCGGACTCCACAGGGCCGGCCGTGACATCGGCCGGGGTGTCGTCAGGGACGTCGTGCACGCGTTCGTCCTGCCGCACAACGATCAGGCCGCCGGACAGTTCCGCGATCTGCGCGGGCGTGAACCCGGACCGGTGCTTCAGCATGGTCGACGCCCACCGGTCCACCAGCTCACGGGTGGCGGGATCGGTCAGGACACCGCTGGGGTCCTTCTCCAACCCCAGGGCGGGGAACACCTTGGCTTTGACGTCCTTCAGCGCATCGAGCAACGTGCCCAACCCGTACGCGGGCGGCACGAACCCGATCAGCTGTTCACGCACCGCGGCCGGCATCTCCACGAGCTCGGTCGCTCGATAGTTGTCGTCACCGTCGAAAACGACGTAATGGGTGGGGACGTCTTCGCCAAAAGCGCTGTGGGTCGACAGCCGGCCGTCCTCGCGGATCGCCCTGAGGTTGCGGCCCAGCACCTCCATCACCAGCTGCGGAGCCAAGAAGGCGCTCTGCCTGTTCGAACGTCCCGGCGTGCGCAGACCGGTCTCGACCTCATCCGCCGGGAGCCCGAGCTCGTCCCGGCTCCGCCCGCCCCGCTCGGGCAGCTTCATGCGGCGGTAGGTGTCCGCCGTGGCGTTGCGCAGACCCGTCACGGACGGTTCCTGGCCGAGGCGCCCGAGCCGATCCGACAGCACGGCCCCGGGCACGGACCTGAGCACGGCTTCGTAGAAGGAGTCCGGACCGGTTGTGACGTCGACGATGCGCAGCCCGAGCCCCGCGGCGGCGACGGACTGCTCGGCGTTCTCGACCCGGGCTTCACCGGGGGCTTGCTGACGCGGGGCTTGCTGACGTGAGGGCTGGGTTTCCGGCGCCGGCCGGTTCCCGTCGTGCGAGCCGCTCTCCACCGCAGGGGGTGGTTCCGCGTGCGATGGGGCGGGGCCGGACGGTTCCGGCGGAGTGTGAACGGCGGAGATCCCATCATCGATCACGGTCACACGCGGCAGGTCCGGTGCGTGGACCGAGCCACCACCCTGGACGACGGCGAGCGGGGCGGTCGCGCGGTAGTGATCGGCACCGACGTGAACGACGTAATAGGTGGGGAGGATGCGACCGAGGGCGAGGGTGGTCGCCAACCGGCCGTTCTTGCGGATCGTCTTGACGTCGACGCCCAGCACTTCGGCGATCAACCGCGGGACCAGGTCGTGACCCGGAACGGGCGAACGCTCCAGGACGAGCAGTCCTTCCTCCACCTCGCCCGCCGGGAGCCAGATGCGGCGGTAGGCGTCCGCCATGGCGTGGCGCAGACCCAGCGCTGTCGCTTCTCTGCCGAGTTGCGTGAGCCGGCGCGACCACACGTCCTCGGGCACGGACCTGAGCACGGCTTCGTAGAAGGAGTCCGGGCCGGGAGCGACCTCGACAACGCCCAAGCCGAACCCAGCGGCAGCGACGGACTGCTGGACCCTGTGGATCAGATCCGCCAACCGCGCTTTCCTGGTGGCCACACCCGACACGCGAAGAGCCAGGACGATCACCTTGTCGGTGTCGTCGGGGTACTCGGCGAGGTGCACGCGGATCAACTCCCCGATCCGCTCATCATCGAGGTTCTTGACGGGTACCGACGCTGTGACGACCTCGTAGACCAGGGCACGCACCCGATCGGGGTCGACCTCGGAAACCTGACCGCTGACAGCGTTCACGATTTCCCGGACCGCGCTACCAGGATGGCCGCCGTGGTACTCCTTGATCAGATCCTTGATCTGGTCGTCGGTCCGCACGCCGTGATCCCGGCTTCCCGCGTTCTCCTGAGCGGGTGCCGGGGCGTCCGGCGCCGACCAGCTCCCGCTGCCCGTCGCCTCGTCGTTCCGCGGGGCGGCTTCGAGCCGGATGGTGGCTCGGTAGTGGCCGCTACCGTCGCGAACGACGTAGAAGGTCGGGAGCTCGTCGTTGATCAGGACGTTCTCGGCCGCCAGCCGGCCACGTTTGAGAGTCATCGTCTTGACGTTGACGCCCAGCACCGCGGGCATCAACGTCGAGACCCAATGGCTGTTCCGCACGTCCCGAGGCCCCGGGTTGCGCACGCCTTGCTCCACCTCGTCCGCCGGGAGCCCCAGCTCGTTCAGGCTTCGTGACTCCAGGTGGGGCAACGGCATGTTCCGGTAGGCGTCCGCCGTGGCCTGGCGCAAACCCAGCGCCGTCGCTTCCCTGCCGAGTTGCCCGAGCCGGCGCGACCACACGTCCTCGGGTACGGACCTGAGCACCGCTTCGTAGAAGGCGTGCGGGCCGGTGGTGACCTCGACGACGTCCAGCCCGAGCTCAGCGGCGGCGATGGACTGCTGGACCAGGCGGAGCAGGTTGAGCATCTCCTCGTTGTCGAGGGAGACGCCTTGCTTGCGAACGGCTGCGGCAGTCGAGACCTGGTCGGCACCGGGATGCTGCTCGAGGTGCTTGCGGATCAAACCCAGGACGTGGGTTCGAGTGAACTTGTTGCGATGCCGGACCGGGGTTCCCATGACGTCGCGGAGCAGGGCGGCCACTCGCGCGCGGGAAGCTGCGACACCCTGAGCGAGGACAGCGTCCACGGTGTTCGTGATGCTGATCTTGGGGTGGGCCTCGTGGTAGTCCTTGAGCACGTCCTTGATCTGGCTCGGACTCCACGCGCTGTCGTCCTGCTCACCGGTGAGCTGGAAGAGCAGGAGTCGCAACTTCCCTTCTGTGCCGGTGGCGTGCGGACCGACAGCCTTGAAGATCGCCGCGAAGTCGTCTCCGGGATGCTCGGCGAGATGCCTGCGGATCAGGTCCCCGTCCCGCGCGTCATCCGCGTTCTCCTGAGCGGGAGCCCGGGTTTCCGACATCGGCCGGTTCTCGTCGTGCGAGCTGCCCTGGACACCGGCGGACGATCCCGCAGCGGTCACGAGCGGTCCCGGTGCGCCGACCGGCGCCTGGGCCGAGGCATCCGGGACGGTCGCCTGGTAGCTGACGCCACTGTCGTGAACGATGTAGTGGGTGTCCCGGTTGTCGGAGAAGGCGTCGCTGGTCGACAGTTTGCCTTCTCTGTTGATCGTCTTGAGGTTGATGTTCAGCACGTCGACCATCAACTGTGGAGCCAGGTCGTGGATGCGCGCGTCCCAGCGCCCTGGAGTGCGCAGGTCGGTCTCGAGTTGATCCACCTCCAGCGCATCCGGGTGCTGCTCGCCCAGCACGCGCAACCTCAGGCGGCGGTAGGCATCCGCCGTGGCGTGACGCAAACCCCGCACGGACGCTTCCCGGCGGACTTGCCAGAACCGAGTCCACCACACGTCCTCGGGCACGGACGCGAGAACGGCTTCGAAGAAGGCGTCGTTGCCGGGCGCGACGCGGACGATGCGCAGCCCGAGCGCAGCGGCAAGGGCAGACCGCCTGACCTCCCAGATCAGATCCGAAAACCGCGATGTCTGAACGGCAACACCGTGCGCACGAGCAGCAAGATTGATCATCTTGTTGGTGTCTTCGAAGTACTCGTCAACGTGCTTGCGGATGAAGTCCTTGATCTGGTCGTCACGGAACTGCCGGCGCCGGACCGAACTCGCCATGACCTCGTAGATCAAAGCGCGCAGGTAGTTGTCGTTGGGCACACGGCCACGTCGGGCAACGGCACGCGCGATGGCCTTGACACCGCTGCCGGGATCACCGTCGCGATACTCCTTGATCCAATCCTTGATCTGGTCGTCACTCGGCGGTTCCACAGCCACCTGTGCAGCGGATGGGGCCGGCACGGCGGGTGTCACAGGCGCGGCGGGTGTCACAGGCGCGGTGCCGCCGGAAGCACGGTGGATGCGCTCGACCACGTCCGCCGTGACCAAGCCGCCGGAAAGTTCCGCTACCTCCGCGAGTGTGAACGCACGCCGACTCCCCAACATGGCCTCCACCCACTGGCCGACCAGTTGCTGGGTGGCGGGGTCGACCGGGACACCGCCGGCGTTCCTCGTCAGGTCGAGAGCGGGGTGCTCGTGGGTTTGGACGTACTCCAAGGCATCGAGCAGCGTGTTCCAGCCGCGGTCAGGCGGCACAAAGGCGATCACCCGTTCACGCACGGCGGTCGGCAGGTCCTTGTGCTCGGTCGCCTGGTACTTGTCGTCATCGCGATGAACGACGTAATAGGTGGGAAGTTCGTCATCGAAACCGACATGGGTCGACACCCAGCCGCTCTTGCGGATCGTCTTGAGGTTGACGCCCAGCACGTCGGCCACCAACTGCGGAGCCCAGTGGCCGCTGTGCGCGTTCTGATGCTCCGAAGTGCGCAGTCCCTCCTCGACCTGGTCCGCCTCCAGCTCATCCGGGCGTTGCTCGCCGGGCTCGCGCGACCTCTGGCGCCGGTAGGCATCGGCCGTGGCCTGACGCAACGCCGCCACAGGTCCTTCCTGCCCGAACCGGTCGAGCTTGGCGGACCACACGCCCCTGGGCACGGACCTGAGCACGGCTTCGTAGAAGGAGTCCCGGCCGGCCGCGACGTCGACGATCCGCAGCCCGAGCCCGTCGGCGGCAATGGACAGCCTGGTGTCGTCGATCAGCCTCGTCAACCACGTGCTTCCGAGGAGGACCCCCTGCTCACGAACAGCCCGAGCAGTCGACTCGGTGTCGTCGAGGGGGTTCTCGACGAGGTGCTGGTGGATCACACGCTCAGCGGCGCGCTGTTCCTCGACCGTTCCCGGCTCATCCGACCCGTGCCTGACGAAGTGCGTCAGACGCTGCAACCGTTCGTTCCTGACCTCGCCGACCAGCCTGTGCAGGTGGTCGTCAGAACCGGTGACGCCCCATCCGCGAACCGTGGCGACAACCGCAGCGTCGCCGTCGTCGGGATGACGGGCGACGTGCTCGCGGATCAGGTCCACGTCCCGCTCGTCAGCCGACTTCTCCTGAGCGGGTGCCCGGGTTGCCGGTGCCGGCTGGGTCTCGTCGTGCGAGCGGTCCTCGGTACCGGCTGTCGCAAGGGGTTCCGCGCGCGACGGCCCCGGTTCGCCGACCGGTGCGTGGATCGAGGCGTCCTGGGCGGCGTCGAGCGGCGCGGTCGCCCGGTAGTGGTTGATGCCGTCGTGAACGACGTAATAGGTGCGGAGGCCGGGGTCGATGTCGACGCCGTTGGTCGACAGCCCGCCGTCGTTCGTGATCGTCTTGAGGTTGATCTTCAGCACTCCGGGCACCAACTGCGGGGCGAAGTCACCGCTTTCGCTTGCCCAGTGCCCCTGGGTGCGCAGCCCGATCTCGATCGCGTCCGCCGGCAGGCCCAGGTCGTCCGGGCTCTGCCAACCCAGCTCCAGCCTCCTCAGGCCGCGGTAGGCGTCCGCCGTGGCGTGGCGCAAACCCAGCACCGTCGCATTCCTGCCGAGTTGCGTGAGCCGGCGCGACCACACGTCCTGGGGCACGGACCTGAGCACGGCTTCGTAGAAGCAGTCCCCGTCGCGTTCGATGTCGACGACTCGCAGCCCCAGCCGAGCAGCGGCCGCAGCGGACTGCGCGGAAGGGCCGTGCTCCTCCGCTGACGAAGTTCCCAGCCCCTCCTCCACCGCACCCGCCGCGATGCCGTGCTCCCCGGTCGCCCTCGGCGTGGCCCGCTCGTCCCGAACAGCTTTGATCAGCTTCATCATCTTGTTGGTGCCGCCGGCGCCGTTACGCTGACGAACAGCCTTGACGATCGCCTTGACGTTGTCGCGGGGATGGTCGGCGATGTGCTCGCGGATCAAGTCCTTGACCTGATCCTCCTCCGACCCGCCCTGGATTTCCGTGACCTGGCTGACCAGGAGCCGCAACCTCTCCTCGGTGCCGATGGCGCCCCGCGCGGTGACAGCATCGACGATCGCCTTGAAGTCGTCTTCGGGATGCTCGGCAACGTGCTCACGGATCAACCCGGTGTTCCGCTCATCAACGACCTGGCGAACCAGGTCCCCCAACCGCTTGTCGCCGCCACTGGCGCCCCGCGAACGAACAGCCTTGACAGTCGTCCAGACACCCGCATCAGGCGTCTCGGCGAAATACTCGCGGATCAACTCGATGACCTGACTGTCACTCGACTTGTTACGGGCCTCGGCCTGGGTTCCCCTGGCGTCGTGAACCAACGATGACAAATACAGGTCGGCGCCAGTGGCGCCCTGCCTGCGAACAGCCTTGATGATGTCTTTGACGCGCTCGCCAGGATTTTCGTCAAGACGCTTCCGGATCAAATCACTGATTTGATCTTCACTCAACCCACCATAGGCCTGGACCTGGGTTCCCCTGACCAGGTGAACCAGGTTCCGCAACTTCCCGTCGCCGCCGATGGCACCTCGCAGACGAATGGCGTCCCTGACCGCCACGACGCCGGCATCGGGATTCTCGGCAAGGTGCTCCCGGATCAAACCTTCGATTTCCTCGTCACTCGAGACACCAGAAGACTGGGCCTCGGTTCCCCTCGCCTTGTGAACCAGGTGCCGCAGCAGCTCCTCGCCGCCGGTGGCGCCCCGCTGACGTACGGCCTCGACGAGCAGCATGATGCCGGCATCAGGATTCTCGGCAAGGTACTCCCGAGCCGCAGCGATGACCTGATCGTCGCTCAACCCCCTGCGGGGACGGGACGGTGTTCCCGGTACCGGCGGGTTCTCGCCGTGCGAGCCGTCCTCGGCGCCCGGCAGCACCGGCGCTGGTTCCGTGGGCGACGAGGCGGGGCCGGACCGCACCGGCAGCTCCCGATCGGCGAGCGGCCCGACGGCGAGCTCGCTCGGACGTGGCCGGTCCGGGTCGCCGACCGGTGCGTGGATCAAGGCGTCCTGGGCGGCAGAGAACCCGGCGGTCGCCCGGCGGTGCCCGGTATCCGGGATCATGTCCTTGAGCCGGTCGTCACTCGGCAGGTCCGCATCCCCCGGCACCGCAGGCGCAGCGGGTGCGGCAGGCGTGGTGTCGCGAGCGGCACGGTGGATGCGCTCGACCGCCTCCGCGGTGACCAGACCGCCGGAGAGCCGCGCGATCTCCACGGGCGTCAACGCAGGCCGGTTCTCCCGCATGGCCGACACCCACTCGCCGACCAGCTCCGCGGTGACGGGACTGACCGGGACGCCACTGGGCCCCCTCGTCAAGTTCAGAGCGGGGTACTGGCGGGCTTGGACGTGCTTCAACGCATCGAGCAGCGTGTCCCTGCTGTGAACGGCCGGCACGAAAGCGACGACCCGCTCGCGCACCTCGTCCGGCAGAGTCGCGCGCTCGGTCGCCTGGTAGTCGTTCCCATCACGGTGGACGACGTGATAGGCGGGAAGTCCGTCGTCGAAGCCGGGATGGGTCGAGACCCAGCCGTTCTCGTGGATCGTCTTGAGGTTGACGCCCAGCACGTCGACCACCAGCTGCGGAGCCCATTGACCGCTTTGCGCGTTCTGGTGCCTCGACGTGCGCAGACCGTTCTCGACCTCGTCCGGCGCCAGTTCGTCCGGGTGCCGCACGCCGAACTCGCGCGCCTTGAGCCGACGATAGGCATCCGCCGTGGCGTGGCGCAACGCGGTCACGGACCCTTCCTGACCGAGCTTGGCGGACAACACATCGCCGGGCACGGACTTGAGCACGGCTTCGTAGAAGGAGTCCTTGCCGGGTGGGACGTCGACGACGCGCAGCCCGAGGTCGCTTGCGACGGTGGCGAGCCTGATGTCGTTGATCAGTTTCACCAGTCCCGAGGTCCCGAGGACGACACCCCGGTCACGAAGGGCCTGAACGATCGACTCGTTGTCGGCGAGAGGATCCTCGACGAGGCGTTCGTGGATCGAACGCGTGATGGCGCCGTGGTCCTTGACCGCCCTCGGCTCGTCCGCCCGCCGCCTGACAGCGCGCATCAGACTCTGCAAGCGTTCTTTCCGCACCTCGCCGATCAGCTCGTGCAGCCGGTGGTCGGAACTCGTGGCGCCCCCTGCGCGAACCATCGCAAGGATCGTGCTGTCGTCGTCATCGGGATGACCGGCAATGCGCTCACGAACGAGTTCGAGGTCCCGCTCGTCGTCCGACGGCTCGTGGGCGGGGACGTTCGAGGCGTCGTCGAGCGAGGTGGTTGCCTGATAGTGGTCCACATCGTCGTGGACCACGTAATACGTGTCGAGGCTGTCGTCGATGACGACGCCGTTGGTCGACAGCCGACCGTCGTGGGCGATCGTCTTGAGGTTGATCTTCAACACTCCGGGCACCAACCGCGGAGCGACGTCAACGCTCTCGCCGTCCCACTGTCCTGAAGTGCGCAGACCTTCCTCGACCGCATCCGCCGGGAGCCTCATGCCCTCCAGGCTCCGTCCGCCCAGCTCGGGCAGCTTCACGCGGCGGTAGGCATCCGCCGTGGCCTGGCGCAACCCCGCCACGGACACGTCCACGCCGAGCTCGGCGAGCCGGGCCGACCACACCCGCTCAGGCACGGAAGCGAGCACGGCGGCGTAGAAGTGGTCGCCGTCGGGTGCGATGTCGACGACACGCAACCCAAGCGCAGCAGCAGTGGCAGTGGGGCTGTTCTCCTCCAGGGACAGGGCCACCAGCTCGTTCGCCACCGCGCCGGCGACCGATGGCCTGCTTCGCTTGTGCTGTGAGGTCACCACACCTTCGACGGAGGAAACCGGACGTTTCGCCGAGGAGCCGGACGCGCCCGGCTCGTGCCGCCTCTCCCCGCTGCGGTCCTGGTTCACCCTTTCTTCCGCCTGGCGGTACAGGGCCTGCCACTTCTCGTGGGTGGCCGCCATGCCGATCAGGCCAGCCGCCTCGATGGCGGTCTCGAAAGTCCCACCCGCGAGGATCTGCCTCTGCAAGAACTCGGCTTTCTCCTCGTCGGACCCGAACAGGTACGGCCGGGATTCGGTTCCCGTAACCCTGTGGTACGCGTTCAGGAACCGCTCGTTCCTGACCCGGACGCCCTCCGCGCGAAGTGCTTCACGAACCTCCTCGGCGGTGCTGTGACCGAAGAGGTGTTTCCGGATGAGATCCTCGATCTGCTTGTCGGTCCAGGTTTGCTTCTTCCTGGGGACGACACCCGTGGCCTTGTAGTAGAGCTTCAGGAGCCGCGTGTCGCTGCCCGTGACACCCTGCAGACGCAGAGCGTTGAGGGTGTCCTTCTGCGTTTCGCGAGGATGCTCGGCATGCCGCCTCCGGATCTTGTCCTCGATCTCCTCGTCGCTGAACCTGCTGCCCACGTAGGCCTCGCCCCCCGTGGGTAGCGGTTGCGCGCTCGACGAGGAGGCATCGGGTCGTACCGGGAGGTCCTGATCGCCGGGCGCTCCACCACGGGGCCCGCGCGGGCTCGTAAGTCCCAGGTCCTTCGCCAGTGTGCGCACCAAATCGTCCGGGCTCAGGGCCGGAACCGCCGACACCCCCTGGTCCGTGGTGTAGAGGTGGTGGGCAACCACCTCCACGGCGAGCTCGTGCTTGTTCCGCTGCTCCACCTGCTGCGCACTGGGCTCTCCCAGGGACATGGGCGGCACCGAGTGGCGTTCCACGATCTTGCGCGCCTGGTCGTGGAACGCGCTCAACGCGTGGGCGGGCATCTTCTGCCACCACACCGGAGCCGGCTGCCGCGGATCCGTCCACTCCGGCCGCTGCTCAGGCCCGGCCGGAACGGTCCGCGGTGAACCGCTGCGGGCAGCGTCCAGGTCGTCAAGGCCCGCGAAGGACGTGGTGCCCGACTCCGTCCTGATCGGTTCGCCCGAGACCTCGACGACCGCCTCCTCCGGCGGAGCCGCTGAGTCGGCACGCGTGGACACACCGTCGCGGACGGTGGCCGTCGAGTCGACCTCCGGCTTCGGCTCCGGGTCCACAGTGGAGGGAGTGTCGCCGGCCGGGTCGGTGTCCGCGGTGTCCGCGACCTCAGCGGCGGGCGCGGCGTCATCGGCGGGCGCGGCGTCATCGGCGGGCGCGGCGAGCGGCCGGGGTGGCGGAGTGGAGCCGTCCTCGTGCGAGGCGGGTGGTGCGTCGTCCGGGACCGGTGGTGCGTCGTCCGGCGTCGGCGGCACGTCCTCCGCAACCGGCACCTCAGCCAGAACCGGTGGGGCGTCGTCCGACATCGGCGACACATCACCTGACACCGGTGTTGCGTCGTCCGACAATGGCGACACGTCACCCGACACCAGCGGCAAATCCTCCGACAACGGCGACACATCACCCGACACCAGCGACAGATCCTCCGATGACAACGACGACACGTCGTCCGGCACCGGCAGCACGTCGTCCGACAACGACGACACGTCGTCCGAGAAGGGCGGCAACTCCACCGACAACGGCGGCAGCTCCACCGAAGCCGGCCGCACCTCCTCCGGACTCGGCGGCACATCACCACGGACGGGCGGTGCGTCGTCCGCAGCGAGCACGGCCCGCAACTCCACCCGGACGTCCCCGGCCTCCGCGACGTGCCTCATCTCCACCTGGACGGGCGGGCGCGGCGCCGTTCCCGCACCGCGCCGGGCGGAGCGCGTGATCTCCGCCATCACCGCCGACACCGCGGCGGCCGGTGCCGGACCGGTGAGGTCGCCGTGGGCGACGATCTCCAGACCGGTGGCGGAGAGCTCGCCCGCCCGTCCGAGGACCCGGCCGACGCGAACCCGGTCGGCGGGGGTCAGCCGGGGCGCTGCCGGGGACAGGCGGATCTCCGCGGTGGGGTTCGGGCCGGGACGCGGTGCGGGCACCCGTGCACCGGACTCGTCCACGGCAACGGGCGTCTCCATCGTGTCGTCGAGGAGGTCCCGCAGCTCGGCCGGTGTGTCGCGGGGGCCGAGGTCGAGCGGCGGCAACAGGTGCTCGTCAGCGGGTTCGGTGAGCGTGCCGACCTGAGCCTCATGCGCGTGCAGGGCGTCCCACCAGGCGTCGAGCGCGTCGGCGTGGGCGTTCTCCGCCCGCGCCAACGCTTCCGCCGAACCCTCGACGTCGCGTTGAGCGGCGTCGAGCGCTCCCGTGAGGGCGGACGCTGCGGCCACGAGCGTCGCGTCGGCCGCCGCGAGGGTGCGGGCGGTGTCGGCGAGCTCGGCGGGGATGCGGTCCTGGTGGTCGTCGTCGACGAGCACGACCGCGTCGCGGACCTCGAAGTCCACCACGGCGGCGCGGTCGCGGTGCCCCCTGCGGCCCTTGGTCCTGGCGACGAACCGCACCTCGATGTCGTTGAGCCACAGCCCCGCCAGGCCCGTCGAGCTCGACGCGGGAACGGACTCGCCGTCGTGGTGGTGCTCGGCCTCGGCCTCACCTTCGGAGCCGGTGCCGCCCACCACCCGCAGCGGCACCGCGAACGCCGCGCCGCCGCCGAGGGTCTTCTGCTCGCCGAACTTCTCGTGGCCCGGCGGCTGCGTGCCGCCCGGACCGAGCAGGGGGCCGGCGGCCATGCCGAACTCGGCGGCCGACTCCTCCGCCACGGTCTCGGTGCCGGAGCTGTTGCCCTGCGTCGAGACGGTGGTGCGCGCCGAGACGCCGGTCAGCGTCGGGGTGCCGGTCCTGCGCGCGTGCAGTTCGAGTGACCGGCCGCCGCCGAGCGGGATCTCCAGGGGCGTCCCGGTGGTGGCGTGCAACGGGAGCAACGCCTTGAAGCGCGGCCCGGTGAGGGTGGTGCGCAGGGCGCTGCGGACGTCCGCGGGGACCTCGCGGAGTCCCGTTCCCTCGCGGTGGGCGAGCTCGGCCGCGGCGACCAGGTCACCGACGTCGAACCTGAGGTGCCCGGCCCAGCCGCGGCCCAGGCCGGTGTCGCCGCGCCAGCGCGTGAGCGCATCCGGTTCCGCTTCCTCCTCCGGCTGCACGACGGGGGCCACGACCGCGGCGGGGCGTGCGGGGACCGTGTCCTCCGGCAGGTGCAGGATCGAGACGTCGTGCGCGGCACCGGCCTCCGCCACCCGCCGGCCGTGCCGTTCGATCGCGACGGTGAACTCGACGGGAACGTGGAACCTGGCGAATGTGCCGGACGTCTCGGCGCTGCTCTCACGCACGACCTTGTGCGTCTTCTTGGTCGTCTTCTTCTTGCGTCCCAGCAGGACGTCGCCGATGACGCCGCCGCCCATCATCGCGTACGGGTTGCTGCGCGAGACGTTCTCGTCCGGCGCCGGGCCGCCGGCCTGGAGTGCGGGCAGCACCACCGGCTCCAGCCGCAGCAACGTCCTGGTGAAGGTGCGGACCCGGGAACCGAGCGTCGTCGTGCCCCTGGTCTGCTTGACGCCGCCGTGTTCGAGGCCGGCGAACACCGGCCGGTCCAGCAGCTCGTTGGTCATGACGACGTCGTAGGTCTCACCGGTGGTCCGGTCCTCCAGGCGCAACGGCTGGGGAACGCCGCCGCGCGCGGAGTCCTCCAGCGTGGTCTGCGCGTCGGAGAGCCACGAGCTGATGGCCGCGTAGTTGTCGTGGCCCGTGCTCAACGGTGAGAGCGGGATGAGGCGGCGGGCGCGCTTGGGGCCGAGCGAGCGTTCGAGGTCGCGGCGCAGCTCGGGCAGCACGGACCGCAGGTCCACCACGCCGTCCACCACGCCCAGGCCCACCGACAGCGGTTCGCCGGGACGCAGGAACGCGGGAGGTGCGACGACCCGGTCCCCTGCCGTCTCCCCGGTCTCGTCGTCCACTGCGGCGGCCGGGTCGTCCGCGAACGCGTCGGCGACGGCGGAGGGAGCGGCCGGTGCCGTGCCGGCCAGCGTGGTCACCGCGAGCGCCGCGAGCGCGGACGTGGCGGGATCGCTCCTCGTGGCCAGGTCGCGGACGCGGGCGTCCTCTTCGGCCTGCTTCGTGCGGATGGCGTCCAGCTGCGCGGTGGTCACCCAGGCCGTGACGGCACGCGGGAGGTCGAACTGCTCGTTGGCCGTCGCCGGAGCCGCGGGCCGCAGCACGCCCCAGGCGTTGCGCCAGCGGCGCGACCGCACCTCCGCGACGACCGTGGTCCGCACACCGAACCGCACGAGGTGCAGGCGCTCGGGCTGCCGCGCGGTGGAGGTGCCGGTCGCGACGTCCGTGGCGACGTCCTCGGTGCTGGACTTCTCCAGCACCATCGGGTCGCCCTCGATCACCAGCAGCGCACCGGGTTTGACGGTCGCGCCCTCCTTGCCGTCGGTCGTGACGTCCTTGTAGAAGGCGAACGCCGTCAGGTCGGCCGCGGCGGTCACCGCCGCGGTGAACTCCTTGCCGGCACCGACACCCGTCTCGACCGCGGTGGACGTCACCGCCTGCCGCCAGCCCTCGCCCAGCACCTCGACGTTGCGGGGCTGGAAGGAGACCTCGGCCGCCGCGAACCGCTTGACCCGGCGCCGCGCCCACTGCAGTCCGCGGACACCGGTGGTGCGGCTGAAGACGCGCTGGTCGGCCATGACCGAGTCGGGCGACAGCACGGTGTCGACCAGCACGCTGTTGTCCGACTCGGCGAACGAGAAGGCAGGGTCTCCCGAAGCGCGGGTGAGGGCGTCCTTCACGGCGGCGCGCACGTGCGCCAACCCCTCGAAGCTCAGCACCCTGATGCCGTCGAGGTCACGGGAGAGGCCGCGGCGCAACGGGTCGGCGGACACCGGGGCGTCCGGTTCCGGTCGCAACCGGACGTGCGGCTGGTCCTGGCGCCCGAAGGTGCGCTCCACGACGACCGGGTCGGGCCGCATGCGCGACACGTGCGCCTCGGGAACCCACACGTCGGCTTCGACGCGGAACGTCGTCTCCTCCGAGGTGGCGCCCGATTCCGGGTCGACCAGGGTGACCGGCTCCGTCCGCGGCACGTGCAGGCCGGGCCGGCCGATGCTCAGGCCGCGCACCATCGCGTTGTGGCGCTTGTAGGTCTGGCCGCTGAGCGTCCAGTCGACCGTGGCGGTGAAGCGGTGCTTCGGCTCGGCGACGACGGCACCGGTGTCGTCGAGCGCGCCGCCCTCGCGCCGTTCCTCGCCCCGCTTCGCGGTGACGCCGGAGAGCCCGGACCTGGTCCAGGCGAAGGCGCTGTAGAGCGACGCCACGACGACGACGGCGCGTTCGGTGATCGTGGCGGTGACGCGGCCCGCCGCGCCGATGCCGGTCGACTTGGTGCGGGACTTGGTGTGCTGGGTCGCCTGCGTGTCGGAGGTGGTGACCACGGCGGGGTCGGCGGCGGTGCGCACCTCCCCGGTGTCGCGCAGGTCCGACATCGACGCCTTGAGCGTGAACGACACGTGGTAGTCGTGGCCCCAGCCGTGCTTGGGCTGCACCGGGATGCGCAGACCGTCCGCCGACAGCGCCCGGTCCGCGAGCAGACCGAGCTCGCGGTCGGTGAGCAGGCTGCGCAGGGCGTCCCTGCGGCTCAGCGCCTCCTGGAGCTTGCGGCCGATCGTCCTGCCCGCGGAGGGGTCGTCGAACTGGGACAGGAACCGGTCGCTGCTGAGGTACCACCGCTTGTGGCCGGGAACGGTGCGAATGGAGTTCTCGATCAGGCCGAGGACCTGGGACGCGACCTGCGACACCTCCAGCGACGCTCCCGCGAGGGCCCGGCCGGACTCCAGCGCCTCGGGCCCGTAGAGGCGGCGCGGCGGCACGGCGTCCGTCTCCGGTGCGACTTCGGCCGTGACCTCACGCCACTCCACCGCGCGCACATCGCCGGCGAAGGTCATCGCGGGCTTGCCCGGCACCCGCACCTGGAGGTCGAAGACGCGTTCGACCTGCTGCGCGCGCCCACGCCGGGTGCTCGTGTGCTTGACCTCGCCGGAACGGCTGATGGACTGCTTGTGCGCGCTTTCCACCCCGCCCATGACCACCGGACCGGCGACCAGGCCTGCGACGCCGAGGTCGAACCCGGGGCCGGCCATCATCTTCGAGTTGGCGCCGTGGCTGGCGGTGCCCGAGTCGGAGACCTCCGCACCGATCGACTCGACGTCGGTGAACGTGACGTCGTCGAGCGTGCGGAGCACCACCGGTTCCTCGCGCTCGACCAGGCGCATCTCGACGGCGCTCGGCGTGTGCAGCCACGCGACGAACGGGTGCTTGCCGGTGAACAGCATCTCGGACCGGACCCAGCCGTGCCCGCGTTCGGCCTGCTCGGCGGTCACGGCCATGTCCTGGTAGCGCTTCTTGAACGTGCTGTCGTCGAGGAACTCCCTCAGGTTGCTGCGTCCGGGACGGCCCGGCTTCACCAGCGAGCCCGGCAGCGCGGAGACGACCTTGTCGAACAGCCGGTGCTCGCCGTCCGCGTCCGGCGGCAGCGGCCTGCCCCGGTAGCTGCCCGGCGCGTTCCGTCCGATGTGGACCGACTCGACGAAGGCCGGGCCGTCCGCGAGAACGCCTCCCGGCTCCCCGCCCGGCACGTCGGGCACCGAGAGGTCGGCGACGACGTCACCGACCTCGACGGGGTCGCCGACGACCCGGCCGCGGGCGTCGCGCAGGGTCAGCTCGATCCACACCGGCACCGACACGTCCCGCGTCGGGAACGCCACGGCCACCTGCCGGCCGCCGCTCGCCGTCGCACTGGCACCCACCGCGACCGAGTTGCTGGCGTCGGTGGAGGCCCCGACGGTGCCGACCGCGGTGAACCCCGGGGTGGCGGGGATGAGGACCAGCGCCAGCGCGGAGTTGGCCTGGGCCGCGCTCGACGCCGCCGAGAGCGTCGCGCTGCCGGTGGGACCGTCGAGCCCGACCGACCGCGACGCCGTTCCGCTCTCCGTCGCGCCGTCCCAGAGGTAGCGCGTCCTGGCGTGCAGCTCGTAGTGCTTGCCGCCGATCTCGACGTCCTCCGACCGCCCGTCGCCGAGGAACCCGCCGACACCGGTCTTCAACGCCGTCACGAAGTGCTCGACACCCTTGCGCTCGCCTTCGGGCAGCAGCGCGTCGATCGCGGCGTCCACCGCCGCGCCGCCCGCGATCTCACCGCGCTGGGTGACGAGCCCCGAGGACCGGTCGCCGGGGAGGTCGAGGCCTCCGGCGGTTGAGGACTCCTCCGCGGAGGGTGCGCCGTCCTCGACCGCAGCACCGTCCACTTCGGACCTCACCAGGGTGACGAGCGGGATGTCCTCGACCGCGGGATCCGGCAGGAGAGAGGCCGCGTCCTCCCGCGTGCCGCTCAGGTCCGGCTCTGCCTCGCGACCGTGCACCGCGTCGGCCACCACGTCGCCGGTGAAGGGCTTCGGTGGCATCGGCACGAAGGACGTCGCGGGCAGGGCCTCGTCGTTCACGGAGCCCCCGGCAACGCGCAGCGCGGCCTCCAGGCGGTCCGTGCCGGTGCCCGAAGGCTCGTTCGCGAGGGTGAACTCGACCCACTCGACGGGACCGTTCTCCCCCACCGCCACCAGGTCACCGGCCGAGTCGAACCGCACGTCCCCCGTGGTGGCGAGCACCGGCGCGCCGATCCGGTTCGCCAGGTGCTGCGCGAGCCCGGTGCCTCCTGAGGTCAGCAGGACGACGCGACCGGCGGGCGTCCCACCCTGCCAGTCGACGCTCTGCCGCTCACCGATCCCGCGTTCCTCGGCAGCGGCCGCGAAGTCCGCGACCGACCGGGTCTGACCGTTCCACAGCCGCACGTGCCGGCCGTCCGGTGTCAGGCTCACGGACAGCAGCAGGTCGTCGCGTCGGCGGGGCAACCGGTCCAGCAGGGCGAGCACCTGGCGCAGCTCGGTTTCGGGTGCGGGGAAGACGATCGCGTCCTTCCTGCCGACCTCCTGCGAACGCAGCGTGGCGTCGACCTCGGGGCTGAAGTGCCAGGGGCCGCTCATCGCCGCGCGCTTGACCAGCTCCTGCTGCGCCACCGGGCTCAACGGCAGGAGCTCCGCGAAGGACAGCAGGCGGTCCAACCAGAACTCGCGGTTCTCCACCCGGCCGCCCGGCGCGAGCAGGAGCGGTTCGCGCATCATCGCGGCGATCCGGTCGTGCGTGCTCGCGTCCGTCGCCGCCCGGTACATCGCAGCGCTGATCTCCGACTGGACCTGCCACGTCGCCGGGTCGAGGCTGCCCGTCCAGAACCGGAACTCGACGCGGCGCAGCGCCTCGTCGGGCTCGCCGAGGTGTTCGAAGTTGACGGCCTCGTTCCTGTTCGCGTTCAACGACCACACGACGCGCTGGTCGTGGCTCTCCGCCCGCATGCCGTCCGCGTACTCGTCGACGGAGTGCGGTGGCACCGGGTTCGGCCCCAGCAGGTCGATCCTGCGGTCCTGGCCGTCCGCCTCGACGCGGTTCCCCAGCCAGAACAGGACCTCCTCGTTGGCCTTGGCCAGCTGGGCAAGGCGCACCGCCTGCTCCGCGGTGAGACCGCCGGGGAGGCTGACGTTGACGTGGCCGCCCATCGCGCTCGCGTCGGGCGTGTCACCGTCCGCGTCGGTCTGCCGCCGCACGGTGCTGAGCACGGTGCGAAGGCCCTCCCACGCTTCCCTGCCACCGCGCAGCACCGGTGACACCAGCTCGGCACCGTCATCGTCCGAGTGTTCCGCCACCAACCGGTAGAGCCCATCGGGCGCGGAGGGAACCTCGTCGTAGAAGCGGACGCCGTCGTCCCACCTCAGGAAGCCCTGCTCCTCCAGGCGGCGACCGATCTTCTCCGGCACACCCGTCTCGAACTCGACCTCCAGCCCGAACCTCGTCTCCGGCGCCGCGGTCAGGCCGCCCGGGATGCCGGCGGGGTGGAAGCCGAGAGGGTTGCCGCCCCGCTCGACCACGGCTCGTGCGCGGTCGTAGATGCCGGTGATGTGGCGCAGCCGCACGGCTCGGGCACGGGTGAGCAGGGCGTCGAGGGCATCCAGCCGGTCCTGCAACGCATCGGCCACCGTCGGGGGGAACGTCTCCGCCGGCCGGGCCGCGACCTGCCGCCAGTGCACGGCCCGGTCGCGCAGCTCGGCGCCGAACGCGCCGGGCAACGCGGTCAGGTGCCGGTCCAGCTGAGCGAGTCCGTCGGAGATCGACCGGAGCAGCTCGGGCACCGACCTGTTCCTGGGCAGCGGTGCGTCCGCGGTCCGCGCGGCCGGGTCCACCAGCGGCGAGGTCCGGTCGGGCCGCACGGGGTTCCAGCCCTCGACGGGCCCGAGCTGGCTGACCATCGTCCGCTCGATCATCCAGGCGTGCCGCGGCTTGAGCACCGGCAGTCCATCGTGGACAGCCGGTCCCATCGGGCCGTCGTCTGCCACGACGCGGCTGCGCGAGTCGTCGGCGAGGAACACCCGGTGCGGGTCGACGTGCTCGTCCACCAGCCCGACGAAGTGCAGGACCTCGTGGGCGAGCGCCTCGCGGTCGTCGGAACGCCACCGCGTCTGGCGGCTGGCGTCGTCGTCACCACGCGGCCGGATGTCGACGTCGGAGTGCGCGAGCTCGTGCGGTCCCGCGAACTCGACCCGGACGTGCAGCTGGTCGCCGCCGGGAAGCCGGTACCCCGCGTTCGCGATGGTGTCGAGGCCGCGCTGGACGTCGGCCTCCACTTCCAGCCGGAGGTCCGGGGCGATGTCGCCGACCGGCCGCAACCGGACGGTGAGCTCGCGGACGTGCCGGTCCCCCACCTCGATCCGGCGCACGTCGTACCGCACGCGCTGGACGTACCCCGCCGGTCCGCTGCGGGAGAGCCAGCCGCGGGCCGGGTCGAACAGCTCCGTGTCGACGGTGCGGACCCCGGCACCCGCACGCAGGTGCTCCCAGTCCGACGGCCGCAGTGGCGCGTCCTGGGGGTCGAACCACGGCGCCCGCTCGGCACGGGAATGCCGCCAGCGCTCGTCCTCGACCACCGGACGCGGGCGGGCGGGTTCGACCTGATGCGCGAGGTCGACCGGTGACGCGGTCTGTTCCGATCGCGTCGCCACCTCGTGGTGGGACGGGTTCTCGTCCACCGCCGGACCGCGCCGGACGGGCTGCGCCTGAGCACCGGAGCCGAGTCCGACCGGCTGCGGGGACTGCACGGTCGCCGAACCACGGCGAGCGAGCGGCGCGAACGCCTCGTTCATGTCGTGGATCGCCTGCGGGAAGCCGGGTCTCGCCTCCACGGCTGCCAGCTGCCGCGCGCCGAGGATTTCAGGTGGGAGTGTCACGATGACGCGGGCGGGCGGCTCCGAGCCGGGTGTCGCGACGTCGACGGTCACGCTGACCCCGATGACCCAGGGGTCCACGCCCAGGCCGAGCCGGTCGAGCTGCGCGCTCTCCGCAGCCACCGCCGCGCGGAACATCCGCTCGATGCCCTCGGCACGCGCTTCCGCCAGCGCGCGGTCCACGCCGTCGAGAGGCATCTCGTGCACGATGATCTCCACCGCGGGGAGACCGGCCTGCTTGAGAGCCCGCCACGCTGCCGCGCGCGTCACCAGGCGCGCCGTCTCCCGGACGTCCGCGGCCTGCAGGTACGACAGGTAGGTCTGGCCGGGGTCGAACTGCACGGTGGTGTCGTCGATCCGGTACGCCACGAGATCGGACAGCGGTACCTCGGGGATCGGCGCCAGCGGGTCGGCCGCGGTGAAGCTCCCCTCGTTCTTGACTGCCCTGACCGCGTTGTTCGTGTGCACGCTGACGACGTTCGTGGCGGCGAAGACCTGGGACCCGTGGTTCCGGTCCAACTCCCGCTGGAACAGCTCCGCGGCGGTGGGGGTCGTGGGCGAGATCGAGGAGTTGAGCCAGCACTGCACCAACGCGACCGGCGTGTCGGAATCCGGAGCCGCCGCGGCGAAGAGCGTCGTCCCCGCCACCACCGCAGCGCTGTCGACACCGTTCAACGTCTGCGTGTCGCCGAAGACGAAAGGACGATCGGTCTGAAGACCGAACATGAGCCCACGAGGGGCACCGTGCCCGTCGACGAGCCACGGGACACGACTGGAGCCCGCCCACGGTGCGACGTAGGCCTTCATCACGGCGGTGCCGCCCGGTCCGGTCATGACCTCGCGGAGGTAGTACTGCAGCTCCACCTCGTCGCTGTGCCGCGCGGCGGCGGACATGTGGTGGTCATCGACCAGGGTGAGCGGGAAGTACTGGCCGTGCTCGCCCAGCCGGTCGCTCACCAGGGGACGGGTGATCACGTCGGCGGAGGACGCCTTCGACGGCGGAGAGGAGAGGAACTCCCCGCTCTGCAGGGAGATCGTCCCGTCCTGGTGCAACGTGGCGACACCGCTGGGCGAGTACGTCCACCTGGAGTACCCACCAGCCGCGAAGACGCTGGAGAACGCGTCGAAGTCACCGGCCACGCCGTTCAGCGCGAGCAGCACGACACCTCGGCCGTTCTGCTCGCCGGTGTCGGTGGTCAGCGCGGCGCGCAGCTCGTCGTCCGCGCGCATGACCTTGGCCAGAGCCGCGGGGGTCAGGTCCACAGCTGCCTGGTCACGGCGCACCGCCTGGACCCCGCGCCTGCCGGAGCTCGCGATCAGGAAGACCGGGAGCCGGTCCAGCCACGGTGACTGCTCGCTGCCCTGGGCCACGCGGAACGACTGCACGGTGTCCGCGGTGACGTTCTCCGCCCACTGGCTCGCCCGTTCGAACTCGGTCTCGTCTCCGGGAGCCCTGAGGTAGACGGCCACGGCGACCTCGTCGCGGTTGCGCAGCACCACCGACTGGAGATCACCGGCGCGCAGGGGGGACACGAGGGGGAACTCGGTGGCGGGGTCGTGGGTGACCGAGTCGTCCCTGATTTCGACCGCACCGTCGGGGGCGTAGACGTCGGTGAAGAAACCCGCCTCGTGCAACGCTCCGGCGAAGTCGAACCCCAGCTGGCCGAAGTTCGCCTCGGTGCCGGCGAAATTCGCGAGCAGCACCACGGGACGGCTCGGATCGGCCTCCAGCGCGGCCCGGGAACCGCTGTCGGACAGCCACAACCGGCCCAGGTCCCCGCCTCCGAGCTCCAGCACCGCTCCGGCCTTGGACCGCACGCGCACGAACGTGCCGTCGGGAGAGTCCACCACGACGACCAGGGGCGAGCCGGGTGCCCACGGACCCGTCGGCCCTTCCGTGCGGCCCGTCCGCAGGGCGTCCGCGAAGTCCTGGATCGTCGCGGCTTCCAGGCCCGCCACGGGGAACCCGGTCACCGGGCCGCCTGCGACACTCACCACGTCGCTGGCGGTCGGCGTCCCGCTCTCCTCGACCCGTGCGTCATGGGGGATCACCAGCGCGCCCTCGTCGGAGAACTTGAGCCTGCCCCCGAAGTCGTGGCCCTGCACGGGTCCGGTGAGGTCGCGGAGGGTGGCCAGCAGCTTCGCGTTCGCTCCGCTCACCGAGCCGGTCGGCAGTGACTCGTCATGGGTGAACAGCAGCAACTGCGGGCGCACCGGACCGGCCGTCGCCTGGCGGAACAACGCCGATCCCGCCAGCATGTGCGCCGCCACCTCGGCGTCCACGGGCAGGGTGGAACCGTCCACCAGGGGCAGGGTGTACCCGTTCTGGCCGTGTTCGCCCACCAGCGTCACCGGGCGGGTCCGGGCGCCCGTCGTCGCGGGAGCCCACTTCCCGGCGCGGTAGTGGTGCACCACGTGACCGTCCGCGTCCTTGAGCTCCTCGGCCACCAGTCGCTGGGACTGGTCGGTGGACAGGGCCATCGACCGCAGCACGTCCCCGTCGAGGACGCCGGGGGTGGCGAACCCGATGCCCACCAGGCCGCCGTCGTTCCTCCTGAACGAAACCCAGCCGACATCACTCGGCCGGACCTGGGAGACGGGCTCGTAGTAGCCGTCGTTGATCACCACGGTGCTGTTGGACGGGCCGAGCCCGAGCGGATCGGTGGCCGCGCTCACGAGGTGGCGCGATCCGGCGTGCCACAACGCTTCCGCGAACTCCTGCGCCGCGCGCCGGGACGCCTCGGGACGGTCGGGGTCGGCACCGACGAGCCGGATCGGCGTGGCGGGGGTGACCCAGCGCCGGTAGGCGGGCGAGTTCCGGACGCGGAACGCGAGGGTCGCCGGCGTGACCGGCACGCCCCGGACGAGGAACCGGTCCCCCACGAGCGTCGCGTAGACGTAGAACGACTTGCGCGCTCGCGGGTTGACCGGCTGCCGCGCGTGCAGGAACACCCAGGGCGGCTCGTCCGGCAAGCCGGAGCCGAAGCTCAGGCCTCCCGCCGCGGCCGTGGTCGGTGCGTGCTCGTGGCCCTGGGGCCAGTCCGGCAGGTCCACGACGACGCTCACCGCGGTCGACGGAACCGCCAGCTGCAGCACGTCCGGCGCCGGCTGGGAGGGGTCCACCGCCTGGCCGTCCCGCAGCAGGGCCGCGACGACGGTCGTCTGCTCGGGCCTGCCGGAGATCAGGACGACCGGCATCGCCGAGCCGGAGTCCTGCTGGAGCGTCACGGCGGTGGCGAGCCTGGACCTGAGCACCGCCAGGTCCGCCTGTTCGGCGGGGTCGGAGAGCTGGTTCGACACCGGGTCGACGTGGAAGAGGCTCGCCTGCGCCAGCTGCTCTTTGACGACGTCGCGCAGTGCGGGCGTGACCGGTGGCTGCACCAGTTCGAACCCGGCCGGGATGGAGCCCGCGTCGCTCGCGGTGTCCGAACCGGAGTCGTCGCTCTCCGCGCCGGGGACCGGCGTGGCGGGCCGGGGCAGGAGGGCGACCGGCGGTGCGGTGTCACCTCCACGCGTCGTGCGGACACCGTCCGAACGGTCCACCGTCCTCGACGGACCGTCGAACGCCGCGCGCGAGACCGCGACGGTGGCCCGCCCGCTGCCGGAGTTGCTCATCGCGGGGAAGGCCGCGCCGATCGCGGTACCCCGCCGGTCGCGGAACAGCTCCCGGATGCTCTCGTGGTTCCCGGTGCTGACGACGTCCGAGTCGGCTCGTGCCTCCAGCGCCACCTCGATCCTGACCTCGTGCGGCCCGACGCCGTGGTCGCCCTGCGGCCCCCTGGTCGTGATCCGGACGTGGTCGACGTCCACGGGCATACCGCGGTCGGCCATGTCCTGCGCCTCGTCGGCCAGCGCCGCGCGGAACCGGCGCTCGACCTCGACCACCCGCGCGGACGAGAGCAGCCCACCGGTCTGCGGGTGCACCGGACCGCGGCTCGTCCCGCCGCCCACGATGGTCACCGCCGGCATCGCCGTGACCCAGTGCTCCTGCGCAAGCCTCAGCTGCCGCCACGCGGCGGCCCGCACCACGGCACGAGCAGTCGTCTCGATCTCGGCGTCCGAACCGGCGAGGACGTCCGTTCCGGCCGGGTCGAACGCGGCGGTGACCGCGGGAACGTCGTTGGCCGCCAGTTCCCGCAGTTCGACGGGCGGGCGTGCGCGGCCGCCGGGAGGGACGACCTCCACGATGTCGCCGCCGTCCTCGACCACGTAGTTGTCGCCCTTGCCGGGCAAGAGTTCCCGGGTGGCCGCGAACATCCTCGGGACCGCCCGCTGCGGCGCGACCGACCGCCACGCCCGCAGGATCGCGCTGGCCATGCTCTCGCCGCTGTCACCGGGTTCGACACCACCCACGAAGCACATCTCGAGCATCAGGGCCGGGGTGGTGTTCGGATGCGCCTGTGCGAACAGGTGGTGGCCGCTGAGAACGGCAGCCGCCGCTCGCGGGTCCAGCGGGACCGCGTCACCCAGCAGGTAGGGCCGATTTCCCGGCAGCGCCGCGTACACGGCCGACCGGTTCCCGTGCGCCCCGGCGTACCAGGTCTCAAGCCCGAAGAAGGGACTGAGCTTCGGCACCAGGGTGTTCGCTCCGGTGCCGGACGAGTCCTGGAGCACGCGGCTGGAGAAGTAGAAGTCGCGGTAGCCGGCGCTTGCTCTGCCCGCGTCGTTCACGTCGTCGACCAGATCGAAGTCTGCTGACGGGAAGATCACACCGTGAAGACCGTGGAGGTCGTTCTTCTTGGGGTAGGAGACGAGGCTGGAGATCTCGACGGGTGGCGTGGCCGCACTGTCGAACCGGGGCACCTCCACGACGACTGAACCGTCGGACGAGAACCCCATCCGTCCACCGGACCAGTGGATCCTGCGCGAGTAGCCGCCTCCGGCGAGGCCCGTCGCCAACTCGTCCGGCCCCACCACGGGACCGTCGATCGCGGCGAACACGACCGACGGTTCCACCAGGCCCGTACCGTCGGCCTCCGTCGGTCCGCTGCCGAGGAGGAACCGCAGCCTCAGGTCGTTCCGCAGCACCGTCATCATGACCTGCGGGGTGACGTCGAGATCGCGCAGTCCTCGCAAGGAGGCGCGATAGCCGACCGGACCGGTCCGCACGAGGACGAACCCCGGCGTGCTGTCCTCGTTCGACCAGCTCGCCGTGACCGGAGTGCCGTCCGGAAGCCTCGGGAACCACAGCGAGTCGTCCTCCGCTGCGGCGGCCCACGCCTGGACCTGGGCGAAGAAGTCGTCGTCGCCCAGGGTGCGCACGACCAGGGCCCTGGGGTCGCCCTCCCGGTCCAGCACCAGCGTCACGTCGAGGTCACCGGCTCGCAGCCCCGACACGTCGGTGTAGCCGGTTCCCGGATCAGCGATCGTCGTGAGGTCGCCGCCGCCCCGCAACGCGTACACCGTCGGGAACAAGCCGGACTCGTGCAGCCGTGTGACGAGGTCGAAGGCGAAGGTGCCGAAGTCCTGCTCACCGGACAGGTGCGGTTTGACGATCACCACGGGACGGGTGGGATCGGCCGTCAGCGCCGAGAAGAAGCCCTGGTCGGACAACAGGGCCGTTCCGCCCCAGGCACCATCCACGTCGACCTGCGCGCCGTCGCCGAGAGTCGCGCGGGCGGCACCCGCGGCATCACCGGGGGCGGCGACGAAGAACGGCCGTGCGGCGCCCCACGGCCCAGGAACCACGAAACGGCCGCTTTCCACGGCGTCGGAGAACGCTTGCAACGTGTCACGTGACCACGGGCCCGTCTGCTCCGCGCCGGGAAGACCGAACACCGAACCGGAGCGGAACACCGACGTCGCGTCGACCGGCAGCGGGTGGTGGCCGAAGAGAACGCCGGTCGCCACTATCGTGACGCCGTCCGTCCTCATCCCGATCTCGCCGGCGGCGGTGTGGGTTTCGAACGTCTTCCCGGTGGCTCTGGAGAGTTCGGCAGCCAGTTCAGCGGTGAGGCCGAGCGCCTGTTGCGGGTCCCCCCAGACGTTCCGGTTCAGCAGCACCAGGGCCGGTTGCTCGGGTCCCGTGACCGCGGTGAGGAACTCCGGCCTGTTCACCAGGAACTCGGCGGTCTCCCGCGGGGTCGACAGCAGCATCCTGCCGTCTTGACCGACCGCGAGGTCGAAGTGCCCTGGTTCCGGGGTCGACGACAGTGCCACCACCAGGGGGCGCACCCGCCCCGGTTCGGTGAGCACCGCCCACGGAAGTGGCAGTTCACGTCCCTCCGCCCTGGGCCGGCCCGGAGGAACCACCGCCGAGACCCGTTCCGCGTGCACTGTCGGGACGGTTCCCGGTAGAGGGGTGAACCAGCGTGCTCTGGAGACGTCGAACCCGATCAGAGCGCCGGTCGAGTTCGTGATGGGACCGGAGACGACGTTTTCGGAGGTGGTCAGGTATTCCCGGTCGAACAGCAGGTCGGCCGGCTCCAGCAGGGTGCGGAGATCGTCCGGTTGGTCCTGATCGACCCTGGTCCACACCGGTCGGTTCGGCGCGTCCGCCAGAACCACCTCGGCGAACCGGTGGACGAAGTCCTCGGCGGCACGCACCTCGCCAGCCGGATCTTTGGTCAACGCGTCGGGCGAGCTGAACAGGAGGATGACGCGAAGGGGCAGCTCCCGGTCGAGCGAGCGGAAGGTGTCCGAGTCGCGCACCACCTGGCCGGCGGTGTCCGCGTCGAGCAGGTGGTCACCGGCGACAGCGTGACCGTCCTCGAACTCCAGCAGGACGAACGCCGATGAGGTCGCCGTCCAGTCGCCCTCCCCGAGCCACTCGTGCACCCGCTGCGGCCACCCGTCCGATTCCGACTCGTCGGACACCAGGGCGATCGCTTCGCGTGCGTTTTTCGTCGGTGGGTAGGTGACAACGGCGTACGGGGATGTCGAGGGGCTTCCGGCGGTACCGGCCGGACCGGCGGGAGAAGCGCCGCCGGGCAGTCCCTCGCGCTCGCGCTCGACCACCTGGGTCCCGGTCTCGGCGGCCAGGTGCGCCGCCAGGTCCTCCGGCCTGTCCCCGTCGCCGACCAGACCGCGGAGCTCCTGGTACCTGCGGTAGGCCACCAGCGTGACGATGGCGTCGTGGTCGAGGTTCTCCTGCGCGGGGACCTCGATGAACAACGGAGGCCTGCGCACGTGCCGGTCGACGATCCGGCGCGCCTCCTGCCGCAGCGCGTCCACCTCGCGTTGCGGCGCCTTGCCCCAGCGGCGGTCCACCTCTCCCACCTGGTCCAGGCGCGAGAGCAGGTCCGGGGCCGCGGTGCGGGGAGCCTCCTGCTCCTCGACCTCCGGTGCCGGATCGGGGGTGACCTCCTCCTCGGCGACCTCTTCGGCGACCTCCTCTTCGGCGACCTCCTCGTCAGAGACCTCCTCGGCGATCTCCTCGTCGGCTTCCCGGCGTTGCTCGGCGGCGATCTCGCGGTCGTGCTCGGCCTTGGCGGCCCACCACTCCTGCTTCGCCTTCTCCTCCTCGCGCACGGCCGCGCGTTCCGCCTCGACGGTGGCGGCGTGGGCGGCGGTGACCGCACCGGACTGCGCGATGACGCGGGCGAGTCGCGTTTCCTGGTCCACGAGCCTGCGCAGAGCCGCGTCGGCGGCCGCCCACTCACCGCGCCGCCGCTTCACCTCCTCGCGGTGGTGCTCCCTGGACTCGGCGGGTGCGTTCTTCCACTCCTCGCGCGCCCGCGTGAACTCGTCGCGACGCTCACGTGCCAGCTCCCGCTGGGCCTGGACGAGGGGCCGGATCTCCTGCCGGTCCACGATCGCGGTGGAGCGCCGCTGGTCGGCGGCCTCCAGCGGCCGGGCGGCGACCTCCACCCGGTCGGACGCGGCGATCCGGGCCCGCTCGGCCTTCAGCCAGGCCTCGGCCTTCTCCGCGAGCACCGTCGTGGAGTCCACCAGCTGGTCGGGCAGCTCCCTGCCCGTCAGTTGCGTGGCGTTCGTGTCGTACATTCGCACGGCGAACGCGTCGTGCACGCGGCGGTCCTTGTAGGCGACCGCTTCCGTCTTGCCGTGCTGCGTGCGGGGACGGGCGACGACACGGGTGTCCACGCTGGTGACCAGTGCCCGGGTGAGCTTCTCGTCCGTCCTGGTCTCGGAGCTCATCGGCTCGGCGCTCCTGGACTCGTCCGTCCGGGAGAGCTCGCTCTCCTCCAGCTCGGGACCGAGCGCGGTGTGCGTGGTCCTCGTCGTGGAGGCGCCCTTCGCGTCGAACGGGCTGCGGAACGGCTTCGTCCCGGACTCGGTGCCCTTGCCGGAGCCGGTCGAGGTCGCCTGGCCCAGCGCGCCGAACGGGGCCGTGTTGAGCAGCTCCGCCTCGTTGCCGCTGGTGAAGCCGACCTCGGTCTCCTCGGACCGCACCCGCTGGGCGTCGATCCGCACACCCGCGCTCGTGCTGGCGAACCTCGGCGTGCGCGACGGCCGGAAGTGGATCTCCACGTCGTGGTCGAGGCCGTCGTGCAGGGAGAGCACGAACCGGCCGTCCAGCGCGGCCTGGAACGCGGCGCGCACGCTCGTGGGGGTGATCGCGGTCCGGAGCACGCGCAGGACCTTCGGAGTGATGTCGACGCCCGCGGCGCGCAGCACGTCCACCGCGTCGCGGCGCAGGACGTCGATGTCTCCGAAGTAGTGCTCCGCCCAGTGGGCGCCGAGGTCCTTCATCGGCGGAACGGGCGTGCCGTCGGGCAGCGTCGTCCGCCACGCCGCCATGTCCTCGTCGCTCAGCGGGCCGGTGCGGACACCGCTGTCCGCCTCGGCCGAGCCGAACCGGCCTCCCCGCACCGGCGGGGGGAACGCCTCCTCCGCGAGCTTGGTGACCTCGGCCTCCTCGGTCACCTCGACCGAGCCGTAGTCACGTCCGTGGCGCTGGACCCGCAGCGTGACGTCCAGGCGTCCGGTGTGGACGGCGACAGGGCCCTCGACGGTGGCCGACTGGCTGTACTTGGTCCGTTCCTCCGTGGACTTCTTCAGCTCCCTGCGGCCGAAGATCCCTTCGAGACCGGGCCCCGCGCCCGCCTGTCCCTCGGTCCGCTTGGGCTTGGCGTTCTCGTCCTGCCCACTGCTCGGGTCGGTCGTGCCGGGGTTGCGCACGACGACGGCCGCGCGGGACGACGCGATGGCGGTGAACAGGGTCCGCACCCGGCTCGTGACGCCCTTCGCGCCGAGCTCCGCGCTCACCCCGGCCTTGAGCTTCGCGACGTTCCGCACCGCGCCCTGGGAGGGTTCCTCGGTGAACGACGCGTCGATCACGAGCTCGTAGGTTTCGCCGTGGAAGCGGTCCTCCAGCCTGTTCGGGGCCACCTGCCCGCCGTTGATCAGGCTGTTGACCATGCGGTTGGCGTCCGACAGGAAGTTCTTGACGCTCGCGATGTTGACGTTGTTCGGGTCGAGGGTGGAGTCCGGCAGCAGCCTGCGGGCCTTGTCCGCGCCGATGGCGGGGTGGCGTGCCAGCTCGTCGCGCAGGGCGTCGACGTGCTGCTGGAGGTCGATCGGCCGGCTGATGCCGCCGAGGCCGACCGACTGGCCCTCGGTCCGTCCTGGGCTGAGCCCCGGCGGCACGGCGAGCGTCCCGTCGGGGCGGGACGCGGCAGGAGGGGTGCCGGTCGCGAGCTCCGCGAGCTGGTCCGCCGTCACCCAGGCGAGCACGGACTCCGGCAGGTGGACCACCTCACCGGCCCTGGTGAGCGGTTTCGGGTCGGTCAGGCCGAAGGTGAGGTTGTTCTTGTGGACGGCCTCCGCGACGACGGTCGCGTCGACGTCCAGGCGGACCAGGAACATCTTCTGCGGCAGCTCGCTGATCGAGAGCTTCTCCGCGGTCTCGACGTAGCCGGAGTCCGACCTGCTGTCGCTGCCGCTGTACGGCGATCCGAGGAGGACAAGGATGCCGCGGGGCATCGCGTGCGTGCCCTGCTCGCCGGCCGTCAGGCTCCTGTCGGTCAGCACGGGGACCCCGACGACGTACCCGCCGAAGGTGTCCGTGGGGCCGCTGACACCGGTGACCTTCGACGTGCCCTGGACCTCGCGCACGACCTGCTGGTACTCGTGCGCGGTGACGGGTGTCGCCGACAGGCGCGGTGCGAAGGTGACGCCCCAGCTGCCGAACAGGTCGTGCACCCGGCGGCCGTGCAGCTTCTTGGCGGAGTCGATCACCAAGGTGTCGCTGAACAGGCGCAGGTCCTGCGTCAGCTTCTCGGAGGCGAGCTCCTCGCTGACCGTCTGCGCGATGACGCCGGTGCGGCTGCGCACCACGGGGTCGTGACCGGAGGCGGCGCTCATCACCTCCAGCGCGGCCTGCTGGAGCTTCTCCGCGCCGTGGAACGACACGATCTCGACGTCGTCGAAGCGGTGCGACATCGGCGGGCGCAACGCGTGCGGTGCGGGCGGGTCGGGCAGCGTGCGCGTGGGCGTGGGCACGACCGGCGCGGCGGGCTCGGCGTCGAACGGGTTCCCCGGTGCCAGCAAGACTTCGGGGACCAGCGTGCGCATCTCGACCGAGATCTCGCCGGGCACGCGGGGCATCTCCGCGTGCGTGGGCAGCTGACGACCGCTGCGGCCGGGGATGATCCTGCGCACGGCCTCGGCGTGGCGGCGCTCCGAGTCGACCCTGAAGTCGATCGTCAGCGTGGACTTGAACTGGCGGACCGCCCGGTCGCCGATCTTGCCCTCCTCGGTGAGCGAGTCGCCCTTGCGCCGTTCGACCCTGCGCTTCGCCTTCGAGCCGAAGGTCGTCTCCTTCGACCAGTTCCGCGCTCCGCGCACGCCGAACAGCAGGACGCCGAACGCGGTGGTCGAGGGCCCCGAGCCGGGAAGGAGGCCCATGAACCGCAGCTGGGGTCCGCCGCCGACCTCGGCCGACCTGGAACCACCGCTCTCGATGCCGTCGGTGGCCTTGCCGACGTAGACCTCCTCGAGCTCGTCGGCGGTGAGCGGGTCGCCCTCCTCGATGTCGCTGACCCGTGCCGTCACGGTCACCGTCGTGCGGTAGTCGTGGAACCAGCCCTTGCGCCGCACCGGAATCAGCAGCCCGCCGTCGCTCAGGCGCCGGGTGAGACGGGCGATCTCGTTCTCGTCCAGCGCTTCCGCGAGCGATCGGCCCCGCTGGATCGCCTCGACCGCCTTCGCGGTGAGCCGCCCGTCCTCGACGTCGCCGTCGGTGAACTGCCGGACGAACATCGAACTGCTGACGTACCACCGCCTTTGCAGCGGGACGTCGTGCAGCAGCGGCACCAGCGCCTGTTCGAGCAGCCGGCCGCTGTCGACCTCCTCCACCACACCGAGGATCGCCTTGCCCCGCTCGAACTCCGGCGGCCCCTGCACGGTCCGGTCGGCACCACCGCGGAACCCGCCGTCCTCCGGGTCGGGCCCGGCGAGCCCGACCCGTGCCGCGTTGCGCCGCGAGGTCCAGTGCAGTGCGGTGACGTTGCCGTCCAGCTTCCAGGGCCGCTGCCCCTCCTTGCCGACCTGGCGGACCTCGATGTCGTAGACCATCTCGTAGCGGACGGCGTCGCCCGTGATCTTCAGCGCCTGCTTGCCCGCGGTCGAGCCGGAGACCTTCCCCGACGCGTTCCGCTCGACGCTCGCGCTGCCCGTGAGGCCACCCGCCGCCATGACACCGGGGATCGGCTCGCCGCCACCACCGATGAAGCCGGACAACGCGAACTTCCGCTTCACGGCGTACTTGCCGGAGTGCTCGAAGTGCGCGTGCGTCCGCTCGGTGATCTTGACCTTGTCCCTGACCTGGTCGACGCGCACCCACCGCGCGACGGCGCGCATCTCCAGCTGCGTGCTGCGCGGACGCCACTCGAACCCGCGCCCACGTCCCTTGAAGATCGGCGGTGAGGCGACCCACCCCTTCTCCGGGTCGGCTTCGCCGTCGTAGACGGCCATCTTCGGCAGGTTCTCCGCGATCGTGCTCTCGCTGAAGAACTCCTCCACGACCTCGCGGCCGTCCGAACCGAGCGCGGTCGCCTTCGCGAAACGCGGCTGCAGGCGGGACAGGACCTGCTCGGCGAAGGTGGCCGTGCCGGGGTTGTTGACCACGGCCGACTCGGTGGCGACGCCGCGCGGCAGGCCGGTCAGCTCCGGCAGGCGGGTGGTCTCGTCCCCCTGCTTCTCCTGCCACACCGGGTCGTCGGCGACGAGCCGCTCGCGGTCCGCCCTGGTGACCGGGGCGATGTCCGCTCCGACGACGTCGCCGATCCGCGGCCCGATCTCCTCGTGGAGCACCGCGCGGCCCGCGTCGTCCTTCGTCGGGAGGTCGGTCGGCACCGTCAGGGTCACCCGGCCGCTGACCTCGACCTCCTGCTCCCCCTCCGGTGACATGACCCTGCGGCCGTCCTCGTCGAAGAGCCGGAACGACAGGGTGACCGGGACGTCGGCCTTCACCGCCGGGGTGTGCTCGACCTTCGTCGACCTGCCCAGCTCCTTCTTCTGCTCGCTGCTCACCTGCTCGACGGGCGCGGCGGGGATCGTGGGCATGACCTGGACCACGACGCCGGGCAGACCGGTGAACTGCAGGGGCGGCGAGAGGTTGTTCTGCCGCGTGCCGTCCTCCTCGACCGAGGACGACGTCTTGGTCTTCGACGAGGCGACCTGCTTGTTCTCGGCCTCGCCGAGGACCACCACGCGGTCCCAGTGCGCCGTGGCCTTGACCTCCAGGCTGTGGAACCGGTCGTCACCCTTGACGGTGGGACGGCTGCCGTGCTCCTGGAACGCGCCGGCGACCGCGTGCTCAAGCCCCTCGGACAGCTCGGCGGCACCGTCCCACTTCTGCACGCCGGGTGCGAGGCGCCTCAGCGCCTGCTCGACCTCGACGCGCGCTCCGTCGTCCCCGCGGAGCACGTCGATCTGCTCGGCGGCACCGAGCCCGCGGCTGTCCCGGAGGTACTGCGGGAGGCTGTCGCGCAGCCGTTGCTCCGCCGACTCGGGTGTCTGCTCTTCCGGTGTTGTGCCGCTGTCCTGTTCCTTGTCGGGTTTCTTGCCGGGTCGCTTGTCGGGTTCCTTGTCGGGCAGGGCGAACCGCACCCGGCGGCCGCCGGCCCCCTTCGCGTCCGTGCCCCGGTACAGCCTCGGCTCCGCGGCACCCGCGGGCAGATCGGCCGTGACCCGTCCACGCGGGACGTCGGCGAGCAGGTCGACCGGCCCGATCACCCGCGACAGCACGGACAGATACCGCGAGGGCACCTCGACCTTCGTGACCGCCCGCGGCACCCCGTCCGGCCCGGTCCGCTGGTGGCGCCCCATCAGCGTGCCCTCGACCGTCGGCCGGTTCGCGCCACCGGTCTCGTCCACGAGCCCGAACATGTGCCCGACCTCGTGCGCGGAGGCCAACGGCCCCTGCCCCGGCGTCCAGTGCGTCTGGTCGACGTCGTGCTCGGGGTCCAGGTGCACCACGTGGTGCACCACCGGCGAGCTCCCGTCGTGCGGAACAACCCGGAACCGCAGCAGGTCCCCGTTGTCCGTGCGCAGGTCCGGCCCGTTGAGGTACTGGTCCACCCCGTCCTGGGCGTCCCGCAACACCTCCCGCCGCACGTCCTCGCTGAAGCGGCCTTCGGGGTCGATGTCGACGACGACGGTCAGCTCCGTCGTCCACACACCGTCCTGCACCGCCCTGCGCACCTCGAACGCCGACCGTTGCACCTCCGGTTGGCCGGGCAGGCCGCGGAGGGTTCCCCGCTGGTGGGCGGGGGCTTGTTCCAGTGCGTCACGGCGGTACTGCTGTGCGGGTGTGGCTGGGGTGGGCTGCGCTTCCAGGTCTGGCTCCGACTCCACGTCGGAGTCGTCGGTCAGCGTGTCGTCGAAGACGGATTCGGTGTCGGTTTCGCGGTCGGAGTCGTGGTCGGTTTCGCGACCGGTCTCGCGGTCGGTCTCGCGACCAGCCTCACGGTCCGTCTCGCGGTCGGAGGCGCGATCGGTCTCGCGGTGGGAGTCGCGGTCGGGATCGCGGTCGGTCGCGCGATCGGAGTCGCGGTCGGTCGCGCGGTCAGAGTCGTGGTCGGAGACCGTGTCCACCTCGGCCGCGTGTGGCGTCGGGGTGTGGGAGACCTCCGGATTCTGGATCTCCGTTGTCCCGCGGTCCACTCCGAGCTCGCTCGGCGCCTCGACCACCGGGAGCACGTCCGGCCTCACCGGCACGTGCTGGGGTGCGGGTGTTTCGACCGACGAAGGCAGGGGCGGTGCCACGACATCGTCCCGGCCAGGTCGGCCCGTGGGCTGCCCGGTCTGCGGCTGTCCTTGCTGGGGTTGCCCCGTCTGCGGCTGCCCCGTCTGCGGCTGCCCCGTCTGCGGCTGCCCCGTCTGCGGCTGCCCCGTCTGCGGCTGCCCCGTCTGCGGCTGCCCCGTCTGCGGCTGCCCA
>NZ_JBEZBX010000003.1:631491-631985 GCF_040647275.1 Lentzea sp. NPDC042327 | reverse complement strand
CCGTCTGCGGCTGACCTTGCTCGCTCTGGGGCGTCTGGGACTGACCCGGCTGAGGCTGATCCGGCTGAGCCTGGTCCGGCGGAGGCTGTGGCGTCTGGGACTGCGGTGTGTGGGACTGCGGTGTCTGAGGCTGCGACGCCTGAGGCTGCGGTGCGCTGGACTCACGCCGTTCTTCACCCACGGCATCGACATCGGTGCGCGCTTCACCCCCGACGGTCGGCGGCAGCTGCGAGTGCACGGCCCCTGGCGGGGGAACCTCCGACCGAACCCCGCCCGGGTCCTGCGGACTCAACGCCGGCGAGTCCAGACGCGGAGCGTCCACAACCGAAACGTCCCCACCCTGCGGCGAAGGCGAGAACCCACCCGGCTGCACCCCACTAGGCTGCGAGCCCGGCGTCTGCGAGCCCGGCGTCTGCGAGCCCGGCGTCTGCGAGCCCGGCGTCTGCGAGCCCGGCGTCTGCGAGCCCGGCGTCTGCGAGCCCGGCGTCTGCGTG
>NZ_JBEZBX010000003.1:220175-631393 GCF_040647275.1 Lentzea sp. NPDC042327 | reverse complement strand
CTGCGAGCCCGGCGTCTGCGAGCCCGGCGTCTGCGAGCCCGGCGTCTGCGAGCCCGGCGTCTGCGAGCCCGGCGTCTGCGAGCCCGGCGTCTGCGCACCCGGCGACTGCGCACCCGGCGACTGCGCACCCGGCGACTGCGCACCCGGCGACTGCGCACCCGGCGACTGCGCACCCGAGTCAGGGCGCGTGGCCGCGCCCGTTGCCGGGGGTGCTTCCACCACGGGTGGCACGGAAGGCGTCGGCTGGCCACCCGGAACCTGCTGGCCAGCCGACCCGCCGGCGTTCCCGGCCGGACCGCCACCCGGCACCGCGCCGGGAACGGCACCGCCGGGCACACCTGCGCCCGCTTCCGGCCGTCCGCCCGTGCCTTGGCCAGAGTTCGCGCCCTGACCGGAATCCGAACCCTGACCGGGATTCGCACCGGAGTTCGCACCTTGCCCGGAGTTCGCGCCCTGGCCGGGATTCGAACCCTGACCGGGACTCGCGCCGCCGCCGACGACCCCCACACCCGACGGCGGACCAGCCGCGCCCTCGGCCTGCGGACCCACGCCGTCCTTCTGACCGCCGGAATCCGCACCGTCTCGACCGGCACCACCAGGCACCCCACCACCGGGCACCCCAGAACCAGGCACGCCAGCACCGGGCACACCCCCAGCGGGCACACCCCCAGGCACCCCACCGCCCCCGACGGCAGCGTCGGCCCCATCGCCCCCGGCCGAGCCCCCCTCGCCGCCCGCCGCCTCAGAACCGTTCCCCCCGGAACCATTCTCGCCAGAACCATTCCCCGCAGACCCGTTCCCCTCGGAACCGTTCTCCCCGGAACCATTCCCCCCAGGACCGCCCGCACCAGGAACATCCGGCGCATCCGGCCGACCGATCTCCCCGATCGGAGGCGACTTGATGTACCCGGTCTCCCGAAGGTGGTCCTCGATGGCATTGCCCGCGTCGTCGGCCTTCTTCTGCGTGCCACCGCTGAACATGCCGCCGACAGCACCGGTCCACAGGTCGTCCATGCTGCCGCCGAGGATGCCCGCGGCGGCGGCGCCGACCACGACGTCGGCGGTGGCCTCGCTGGTGCCGTGGAACAGCACGTTGTCCTCGACCTTGGGCTTCCACGCCCGCATGCCGGTGTGCATACCGCCCGCGATGACCCCGGCGCCGAGGCCGGCGACGCCGCCGACGATGGTGCTCTGGACGTCCCACTCGAAGCGGTTGCCCTCCGCGAACTGCGCGATCTGGGCGATGGCGTCCTGGAAGATCTCGTCGATGCCCTCCTCGATGCCTTCCATGATCAACCGGATCGCCCAGTGCAGCTGCGCGCTGATCTGCTGGATGGCGGTCCTGGCCGCGGTGATGAAGGCGGGCACCAGGGGTGCGGTGAACGGGCTCGCGAGCGCCCAGAGGATCGAGGCCGCGAAGAACGCGATCTCGATGAGCATCGTGTAGATGGACTGCTCGACGCTCAGCGCGAGTTTCAGCAGGCTGGTCGACTGGTTGTTGGCGAGCTGGACGATGCTCGGGACCGCGTTGATGACGCTGGTCACGCGGTCGCGGAACGCGCGGCCCACGCGGCCGCCGATGGCGTTCTCGACGTTGCTGACCAGGTCGAGGACGCCGTTCGCCATCTCGCCGAGGGTGCGGCCGCTCTCAACCCAGTTCTGCGCTAGGGCACGGGTGGCCGCCACGTCGATCCTCGGGGCTTGCTGGCCCGCCACCAGGATCCACAGCCAGTCGAACGTCGGATCGAACTTGATGTCCATTCAGTCCACTCCGAACTGCCGCTCAGCTCGCCTGCCGCGACGGCTCCTCTCTGGCCATCGAGTGCGCGGTGCGGACTCGATCGGACCGCGATCGTTCCGCAATCCAGCCACTCCGCCGGGGCAGGATCAACACGAACGGCCCAACCGGGAACCACAAAGGAAGTCTTTCCTGCCTCAACGCACCCCGGACCGGGGTCAGTGGGCGGGGATGCGGGCGAGCTCGACCTCGACCTCGGCCCGCTGCTCCGGCAGCGACAGCTCGTCGAAGGTGGCCAGCGCGCACCGGAACAGGGAGTCCGCGACCTGGTGCTCACCCGAGTCGAGGCGGCAGCGGCCCTCCCGGAACGCGGCCCGCGCCGAGTGCACGGAGGCACCCACCTTCTCGAAGAGGCCGCGCGCCTCGGCGAACATCGGCGCCGCCCGGCCGCACTGCCCCACCGCGTGCAGGCCCCGGGCCACGCCCTCGATGCACATCGCCAGCAACCTCGTGCGGGACAACGCCAGCTCACCGTTCTGGTTGTGCCGCAGTGCTTCCTGCAGCAGCTCCTCCAGCACCGCGAGCGCTTCGCGCGGCCTGTTGTCGAGCAGCAGCAACACGCCGAACTGGTAGCGCACGGTCATCCGCACCGTCCAGAACCCGAACGGGGCGGACAGCTCGACGGCCTGCCGCGCGTGCTCCAGGCTGTTCTGGCGGTCGCCCAGCATGAACTCCTGCGCGGTGACGTGCGCCAGCGCCCACACCCGCTCCAACCGGTCACCGGCCTCGTCTGCGCAGCGCAGGGCGATCTTGTGCTGTTCCACCGCGCCCGCGCAGTCCTGCGCGGTCACCAGGGCCCACCCGAGCAGGTTGCGCTGCTGTGCCTCCGCGGTCACGTCGCGCAGCGTGCGCGCCGCGTCGACCCCGGCGCCGAAGACCTCGACCCAGTCGACGCCGTGCCGGTCGTCGTCGGCGTACCAGTGCATCGCCCGCGCGAGCTCCACGACCTCGCGGTGCCGCCCGGTCCGCGCCGCCTCGCGGAACGCGGCCAGCCAGCTCGACCGCTCCTGCTCCAGCCACGACCGCGCCTCGTCCAGCGAACCGAACACTTCGTTCGCGGGTTCCTCCGGCGAGAACCTCTCCCCCGCCGCCGTCGCCATGCCCAGCAGGTGCTCCAGCACCGCCTCCGTCGTCAGCAAGCGGTCGGCCTCGTCGTCCTCGGCCTCCCAGCGCTCACGGGCGAACAACCGCAGCAGGTCGTGGAACCGGAACCGGCCCTCCGCCGGACCCGCCTGCACCATGCTCGCGTCCACCAGCTCGTCGAGCTGGCCGAACGCCTCCGACTCCGTCACACCCCCGGCCACCTGCGTCAGCTCCACACCGAAGTCCGCGCCCGGCACCGCCGCCAGCCGCCGGAACAACATCCGGCCCTGCGGCGACAATCCCCGGTACGACACCTCGAACGCCGACCGCACCTGCAGGTCCCCCGCGGACAGCGACGTCAGCCTCGTGCGCTCGTCCCGCAGCTGGTCCACCAGGTACCGCAACGACCAGTGCGGCCTGCTCGCCAGCCGGTTGCCCGCGATCCGCAACGCCAGCGGCAGGTTCCCGCACAGCTCGATCAACCCGGCCACCGCGTCCGGCTCGGCCCGCACCCGGCGCTCACCGACGACGGCCTGCAGCAACGCCTCCGCGTCCTCGTCGTCGAACGGGTCGAGGTGCAGCCACCGCACCCCTTCCAGGCCGGCCAGCATGCGGCGGCACGTCACGAGCGTCCGGCAGCCGGGAGAGGTCGTGAGGAACGGCCGGACCTGCGCCTCCGAGGCGGCGTTGTCCAGCAGCACCAGCACCTTCCGCTGCTGCAGCACCGCGCGGTACTGGCCCGACTGCTCGCTCACGGCGCTGGGCACGTCGCTCGGCGCCACGCCCAGCGCCCGCAGCAACCGGTCGAACACGACCTGCACGGGGAGCGGTTGCTCGTCGACCCCGCGCAGGTCGACCGCCAGGCACCCGTCCGGGAACTCGTCGCGCATCCAGTGCGCCGCCGACGCCGCCAGCACCGTCTTGCCCACGCCGGGCTGACCGACCATCGCCACCGACGGACTCGTGCGGATGCACTCCTGCAACCGGGACAGCTCCCGCCCCCTTCCCACCCGGTCCACGGGCAGGGGCGGCAGCTCGGCGACACCGGAGACCGACACCGGAGACCGCCGCCTGCGTCCGTGCTCCGCGACCCGCAGGAACTCCTCCCGCTGCACGGCGCCCAGCTCGAAGGCGTCCGCCAGCACCTCGGCCGACCGCCGCTGCGCCGCACGAGCCCGGCCCTGCTCCAGCTCCCGCAACGCACGCACACTGATACCCGACCGCTCCGCCAGACCCAGCTGACTCAGCCCAGCGGCACGCCGGTATCCCAGCAACAGCTCTCCGAACGTCGACCAGCACTCCGACTCGTCCACTAGACCAATGTACCTGATAATAGGAATTAGCGGTCACGCCGTGAAGGAATGACGAAAAGCGGGCGTACTCGGTACGGGATGCTCCGGTGCGAACGAGCAGGATGCGCGGTCCACCAGGGCGGATTCCGCCGACGTGCTTGCACCGCACCTCACCGGCGCACTAGGCCGGAAAGCGCACCACCGCCGCGCCGGAGCCGAGAACGGGAAGAACCAGTGACGAACGCCGAAGAGCTCGCCGACGTGCAGGACGCCGTGTGGGAGTGGCTGGCCGCCGACCTGAACTGCAGCCTGGCCCGGTCCACGGTGCTCCGGCCCGATCCGGGCGCGTGCCGTGCGGCGCTGCGGCGGTTGCGGCTCAGCGCGGAGTCGCGACTGGGCGCGATCGTCCTCAACACCGGCGGCATCCTGCTGCACGAGAGCTGGGTGCGGGTCTACGGCGGGTCGGGCGGTGGACCGGAGGGCATGCCCGGCATCGCCGAGGTGAACGGCGTGCACCGGCCGGCCGCACCGGACGGCTTCCACCGGCCGGCCGAGGTGGACCGGCGGCCGGCGGCCGGGCTGGTGGTCGCGCACGACGCGCTGGGGGGCGTGTTCGTGCTCAACGGCCCCGAGCCCCGCTCGCACGGCAGACCGGGCCGCCCGGACGACGTGATCTACTTCAGCCCCGCCACCCTCGCGTGGCAGACCACGGGACTGGACCACGACCGCTGGCTGGACTGGCTCGTGAACGGCGGCGCGGCCGGGCACTACCGCGAGGTGCTGTGGCCGACGTGGCGGGACGACACCGCCGGGCTGGGTCCGCGGCAGGGCATGTCCGTGCACCCGGCTCCCTGGTCGGCGGAGGCCGAGGACGGCTTCACCCCGCCGGTCCGCAGGCCGGCGCCCCTGCAGGAGGTCCTCGACGGACACGTGGCGGCCTGCGTCCGGCTCGGCCGCCCCCACCCCGGTGCACTGGGGACCGTCGAACCGCGAACGCCGCGCCGGCGCCGCACTGTCCAATCCGGACGGTGAGGCGAACGCACCCCCGGCACTCCGCGCGCGAGGGTGACGTGGTTTCCTCCCGCTGAGAACATCATCGGTACAGACGGACACATCACCCTGCCCCTTTGCACCTCACGGGTGGCGGGGTTGAATGGTCCGCGTGACAGAGCTGCGCGATGAACCACCCGGTCCGTCCTTCGGCCACTGTCTGCTGAGGTACCGGACCTCGGCGGGCCTGTCGCAAAGGGAGCTGGCGCTCGCCTCCGGGTTGAGCGTGCGCGCGCTGCGCGAGCTGGAGCACGGACGGGCCGCGGCCGCTCAGGAGAAGTCCACCGAGCTGCTGGCGACCGCGCTGGGGCTGACCGGCGACGAACGCGAGTCGTTCCTCCTGCTGGCCAGGGAGGGCAGGCGCAGGTCCAGCGCGTCCGGCACCAGGACGATGCTGTACGGCTTGCCCGCCGTGCCCGCCCTGGTCGGCAGGGACGACGAGCTCGGCCGGCTGTCCCGCGCCGCGCGGGCAGGGGGCACCACGGTCGTGGCCGGGCCTCCCGGTGTCGGGAAGACCTCGCTCGCCGTGACCGCCGCGGACCGTCTGAAGGGGCACTTCCCGGACGGCTGCCTCGCGATCGACCTGCGCGGTGTGGACGACCAGCCCGTCCAGCCCGGGTTCGCGCTGGAGCGGATGCTCACCGCGCTCGGCGTGCCCGCCGGCCGCGTCCCTCCCGGGGAAGCCGCACGGAGCTCGCTCTTCCGCACGCTGATGCGGGACCGCCGCACCCTGGTCCTGCTGGACAACGCCGCCGACGAGGCGCAGGTGCTGCCGTTGCTGGCCGGTGCCGACCGCAGCTTCACGATCATCACGTGCCGGCGTTCGCTCCCGGACCTGGACCTCGCGGACCTGGACCCGGTGCAGCGCCTGGTGCTCGACGTGCTGCCCGAGCAGGGCGCCGTCGACCTCCTGACCACGATCGTCGGCGAGGACGTCGTGCTGGCCGATCCCGCCGCCGCCAGGGAGGTGGTGGACCTGTGCGGCAACCTCCCGCTGGCCGTGCGGATCGTCGGCAACCGGCTGGCGACCCGCCGGCACTGGTCGCTGTCCTACCTGGCCGGACAGCTTCGCGACGAACACCGGCGGCTCGACTCGCTCGCGGCGGGCGACCTGCGGCTCAGGCCCGCCTTCGAGCTGTCGCTGCGCAGGCTCAGCCCCGCGGCGCAGGAGGTGTTCCGCAGGCTCGCCCTCATCCCGGGAGCCCACTTCAGCGAGGAGCTCGCGGCGGTCGTCACCGGGGTGTCCGCGCAGGAGGTCGAGGCACAGCTGGACGAACTGGTCGAGGCATCGCTGCTCACCGTGACGGCCGCGCGGATGCGGTTGCAGTTCCACGACCTCGTCCGGTTGTTCGCCGGGGAACGCCTGGCAGCGCAGGAACCGGAGGACGTCAGGGACCAGCTGCAGGACGCCCTTCTGACCCACGTGCTGCGGAAGACCACCGCCGCCGCCCGGCTGTTCCTCGCCACGGTGGCGGACGTGCCGCCGGACAGCCCGTTCGGGTCCCAGGAGGAGGCGAGGGAGTGGCTGGAGCAGGAGTCCACCAACTGGCTCCTGGTGCTGCACCGGGCGACGGAGGCCCACCGGTACCGCGAGGTGGTCGACTGCACCTGGTCGTTGTACAACTACGCGCACGGGCGTTACGCGGGGCATGACTGGACCGACGTGTTCGAGCTCGGTGTACGCGCTGCGAGGCAATTGGGAGACCAGAAGGCGGAGGCCGACCTGCTCACCCAGTGGGGAGCAGCGTTCCAGTGGGGCCACGGCGACAGCGAACGCGCTCTGAGCACCATGTTCGAGGCGCTGACCCTCGCCGAGGAGATCGGCCACCACCAGGGCGCCATGGTCGCGCACTCGGCGCTGGGGTGGCCGCTGGTGTTCGCGGGAAGGCCCGAGGAGGCGCTGCGGCACGCCGAACTCGCCTTCGAGATGTCGGAGCCGTACGACTTCTTCGAGACCCGGTTCTGGATGCAGCTCGGGTGTGGTGGTCTGCGGCTTGCGACCGGCCACTTCGCCGAGGCCCTCGCCGTTCTCGCCCCACTGCTCGTGGAGGCCTCCGAACGGATCGGTGAGACGAACCAGGAGGTGGCCGGGAAGACGGTGGTGCTGGTGCGGATGAACATCGGCGACTGCCTCGCCGGCCTGGGTCGCTGGGCCGAGGCCGCCGAGCACTACCACGAGGTCGTCAGACTGCTCGGGACGGACCGACCCACCTACCGCAGCCGGGTGGAGCTGCTCGTGTGTGAGGGCACGGCGTGGCGCCAGGCGGGCGACTTCAAGCGCGCACGCGAGTGCCTCACGCGCGCACTCGACCTCTGCGACGACCCCGCCGACCGCGGTGACCGCGCGCCGGTGGAGGCCGAGCTGGCCCTGTTGCCGGTGGCGGAGACCGCCACGCCCGGATGACGTTCTCCCGAACCTCATCCCCGTTCCACATCAGTCGGCCGTTCAAGGCAGGGAGAGTGAGGCCATGAGTGCCACCCGCACCTCGGCGTCCGAGTCGCCGTTCGGTGAGGTCCTGCTGAGCCTCCGGACGGCGGCGGGACTGACGCAGGCAGGCTTGGCCCTCGCCTCCGGGATGAGCGTCCGTGCGTTGCGCGAGCTGGAACGCGGCCGGGCGAATGCGCCGCAGGAGCGTTCGACGGAGCTGCTCGCCGACGCGCTGGGACTCGCGGGGGGTGCCAGGGACTCCTTCCTCTCCCTGGCGAGGCAGGGGCGTCGCCGCTCGGCCGGGGCCGCGAAGAACGCGGCGTTGCGCAGCCTGCCGGCGGTGCCCGGCCTGGTCGGACGGCAGCAGGAGCTCCTGCGGCTGTCCCGCGAGGCCGAAGCCGGTGGCGTCGTCGTGATCGCGGGACCACCGGGGGTCGGGAAGACGTCGCTGGCGGTGGCGGCGGCGGAGGACCTGCTCTCCTCCTTCCCCGACGGCTGCCTCGCGCTGGACCTGCGCGGCGTCGACGACCGACCGCTCAGCCCCGCCGCGGCGCTGGAACAGATGCTGGCCTCGCTGGACGTGCCGCCGTGGCGGATGCCCGCGACGCTCGACGAGCGCAGTTCGTTGTTCCGCAAGGTGTTGCGCGACCGGCGGGTGCTCGTGCTGCTGGACAACGCCTCCGACGAGAGCCAGGTCAGGCCGTTGCTGACGATGAGCGAGGGGTGCCTGACGGTCGTGACCTGCCGGCGCGTGCTCGCGGGGCTGGAGTCGGCGCGCTGGGTGCTGCTGGACACGCTGACGCAGGACGGTGCCGTGGAGCTGGTCGCGGCCGTCGCCGGCGAGCAGGTGGTGCGCGAGGAACCCGAGGCCGTGCGGGAGCTGGTGGCGCTGTGCGGGAACCTGCCGCTGGCGGTGCGGATGGTGTGCACCCGTCTCGCTGCCGGGCGCGACGGGCGATCGGTCGCCGCGCTGGCGGGTGAGCTGCGGGACGAGCGGAGGCTGCTGGACTCGCTCTCGATGGGCGACGAGGACCTGCGGACGGCGTTCTCGACGTCGTACCAGGCGTTGTCGCCGCGGGCCCGGTCGGTGTTCCGCCGGCTGGCCGCCGTTCCCGGCGTGCACTTCGACGACGATCTCGCCGCTGTGGCGACCGGTGTGCCGGTGGCCGAGGTCGGTCTGGTGCTGGACGAGCTCGTCGAGATGTCCCTGCTGACGATCACGACCGAGTCGGTGCGCTTCCAGTTCCACGACCTGATCCGCATCTTCGCGCGCGAACGCCGGCTTGCGGAAGAGCCGCAGGACGTGCGCGACGAGCTGCGCGACGCCTTCGCCACGCACGTCCTGGACCTGGCGTCCGCGGCGGGCGGGCTGTTCTTCCCGGACGTGCGGGAGGTGCCGCGGGACTGCCCGTTCCGCTCGTACGAGGAAGCGGCCGAGTGGCTCGACCGGGAGGCCTCGAACTGGTTGGCGGTGCACCAGGAGACCGCGGCACTCGGCCGGCACCGCCAGGTGCTCGACTTCGCGGATGCGATCCACTGCTACGCCATCGGCCGCGAGCAGAAGCACCGCTGGAACGAGGTCTTCGAGCTCGGCCTGAAGGCCGCCAGGGCACTGCGCGACCGGCGCGGTGAGGCCGAGATGCTGAACCTGCTCGGCGCGACGCAGCACCGCTGCACCGACGAACAGGAGCTCGCGCTCGCAACGCTGCGGGAAGCGATGGCGATTGCGGAGGAGATCGGACACCGCCGGATCGTCATGTCCGCCAACTTGTCCACCGGGCTGGTGCTCGCACACCTCGGCAAGTTCGCGGAAGGGCTCGAACACATCACCTTCGCCTATGAGGGGTCCGGGGAGTTCGACTACTTCCAGCACCGGGTCTGGACGTCCCTCGGCCTGGGCGTCTGCCTGCTGGCAGCAGGCAGGTTCGCCGACGCGTTGGAGCGGTTCGCGTCCACACTCGACCAGTCGAAGCAGAACCGCGACCAGACCAACCAGGAGACGCTGGACCGGATGTTGGCGTTGCTGCTGACGCTCATGGGCGACTGCCTGTCGGCGTTGGGTCGCTGGAAGGAAGCGGCGGAGAGCTACCACGACGCGAGGACGACGATCGGTGAGCTCCAGATGAGCTACCGCACCGAGGGGGAGCTGGCGCTCAACGAAGGCGTCGCGCGGCGCCGCGCGGGTGAGGTCGAGCAGGCTCGGGCCTGCCTGACGTTCGCGCTCGGCAAGCTCGACACCCTCGGCAACCGCGGGCAGCGGGAAATGGCGGAGGCGGAGCTCGCGCTGCTACCCGGTTGATGTCCGGTCGGGAGCAGGCAACCACTGGTGCCGCGGGTCGAACGGGCGGTGGCGGGCCCGCACGTGGTCGGCGAGCAGCGGCAGTGCCGGGTGGCGGTTCGCCTGGTGCCACAGCAGCGACCAGGGGTAGACCGGCGTGGGATCGACCACGGTGAGCTGGACGACGTCCCGGTGCACGGGGAACTGCCTGGTGTTGCCGAACGTGATGAGCTCGGCCGAGGCCCCGATCTCATCCATCACGTGCTCGCCGCCGAACACCGGGCCCGAGCTGTCGATCCGCACGCCGAACTCGGCGCTGAGGAAGCGGTAGTACTCCGCCCACTCGCTGTCGCCGGTGTTGCCGGGCATCCACGCCGTCAAGCCCGCCAGCTCCGCCATCGGCACGCGCCTGCGCCGGGCGAGGCGGTGCCGGCGGCCGACCAGCACGGGAATCGGTTCCAGGCAGGCGGGGACGCACTCGATCCCCGCGGGAAGGGGTCCGGTGACGCGGCCGAACGCCGCGTCGACCGAGCCGTCGGCGAGTGCCGCGTGCCGGGAGACGGCTCCGCGCGAGATGACGACGTCGACCTCCACGTCGCCGGCCTCGTAGAAGGAGCGGACCAGGTCGATCGGTGCGGCGACGCGGGCGAGCACGTCGATGCGCAGCGGGCGGCGGCGGGCGTGGAGCATCGCGGTCGCCTGGTCGGCCAGGCCGATCAACGCCCTGGCGTGCGGGAGGAAGGCCGCACCGTCCTCGGTGGGACCGGCACCGGTGCGGGACCGGGTGAGGAGGACGACGTCCAGGTCGGACTCCAGCCTGGCGATCCGCTTGGACACGGCCTGCTGGCTCAGGCCCAGGTGGTCGGCCGCCTCGGTGAAGTGCCCGGTGTCGACGACGGCGAGGAAGGCCCGGACGGCACCGAGGTCCATCGACAACTCCTGGTTGTTGTTCGTCGGCGTGTCGGTTGTTGGACACCACCGCGCGGAACTTGATCTGCTCAGCGACGTCGAGTCTGCCAACAACCACCAGGAGTTCAAAGTTGTCTTCCGTCGAGATCCCGCTGACCGGTGGCATGATCACGCAGGGCGTGGTCCGGGTGGGGGACACGGTGCGGCGCCCGGTCGGGCCGCATTCGCCGTTCGTGCACCGGCTGCTGCGACACCTGGAGGACGTGGGGTGCGAGGCCGCGCCGAGGCTGCTGGGCATCGACGACAGGGGGCGCGAGGTCCTCAGCTTCCAGCGGGGTGAGGTGGTGACCGAGTTCCGGGCCCGCGACTGGTCGTCCGCCCAGGTGACCGCCGCGGCCCGGCTGTTGCGCCGACTGCACGACGCGACCGCGGGAGCGCCGCTCGCGGGTGCCGAGGAGACGGTGTGCCACAACGACTTCTCGCCGCTCAACGTCGCCTTCTCGCGCGGTCTTCCCGTGTCCGCCTTCGACTTCGACCAGGCGGCCCCCGGTCCCCGCGTCCACGACGTCGCCTACGCCGCGTGGTTGTGGCTGCTCGGTCCCGAGATCACCCACCCGCTCGACCACCAGCTGGGTCTCCTGCGCACCTTCCTCGACGCGTACGGCCTGGCCGAGGACCAGCGCCGGGGTTTCGGCGGGCGCATCGTCGCGAGGGTCGAGGCCGAACGCGACTTCCACGCACGCGCCGGACGCGTCCTGGGCCCCGGGACGTGGCTGCACGACGAGATCGCCTGGTTGACCGAGCACATCGCTGTCGTCGATGCGGCGTGTTGACCGTTCGACACCTCATCGACACGATCCGTTGACGCCCGAGTTGCCGTCGTGCTCTCATTTAGCTCGACCGAAGGATGTTAACGCTAACACTCATTCGAAACCGCACAGCAGCTCGCCGAATGAGCCGCACAATCGAATGTTGTTAGCGCTAACTCGACGATTCGCCCCGTTCGACGATGATCGGAGCCGTCATGAACCGAGGGACCCGCCTGCTCACGGCGTCCTCTCTCGTCGTCGCATCGACCCTCGTCCTGCCCGCAACGCCGGCGTCCGCGGCCACCCTGCCCGTCGGCGCGCGGTCGCTGGAGGCGGTGAGCCACCCCGGCCGGTTCCTGCGCCACGCCGACTTCCTGGGCCGCCTCGACGCCGTGACCTCGGCCAGTTCCGCCCAGGTCCGGTCGGACGCCACGGTCACCGTGGTCAACGGGCTGGCGTCACCGTCGTGCTACTCGTTGCAGGCCGCCAACGGGATGTTCCTGCGCCACCGCGACCTGCGGGTGCGCCTGGAGGCCAACGACGGCACACCCACCTTCCGCGGGGACGCGACGTTCTGCCCCGCCGACGGCTCGGTGACCGGTTCGGTGTCGCTGGTGTCGTTCAACTACCCGGACCGGCGGTTGCGGCACAAGAACTTCGAGCTGTGGGTGGAGTCCTACCAGGACACGGACAGGTTCCGCGCCGACAGCTCCTTCAAGGTCACGGCACCGTGGCAGCCGAAGACCGCCAAGGGCCCGGTGATGCCCGGCCTGTTCGCCGACCCGCACATCACCCACCTCGACGGCCGCTTCTACCTGTACCCGACGACCGACGGGTACGCGAGCTGGTCCTCCCCGTACTACAAGGCGTTCTCGTCGACCGACCTGGTGAACTGGACCGACCACGGCGTGGTCCTGGACCACGGACCGGACGTCTCCTGGGCCGACAACTCGGCGTGGGCGCCCGCGGTCGTCGCCAAGAACGGCCGGTACTACCTGTACTTCAGCGGTGGCGCGGCCACCGGTGACACGCGCAAGCACCTCGGCGTGGCCGTGTCCGACTCCCCCACCGGCCCGTTCCGCGACGCGCTCGGCCAGCCACTGGTCCGGGCCGGCACCCACCCCGGTCAGGCCATCGACCCAATGGTGTTCACCGACGACAACGGGCAGTCCTACCTGTACTGGGGCAACGGTGCCGCGCACGTCGTGCCGTTGAACGCCGACATGGTCTCCTTCGACCCGGCGGCGGTGCGCACCATCACCACGCCGGGGTTCCGCGAGGCGTCGTTCGTGCTGAAGCGCAACGGCACCTACTACTTCATGTGGTCCGAGAACGACACCCGTGACGAGAACTACCGGGTGGCCTACGCGACCGGTCCCTCGCCGCTCGGGCCGTGGACCGCACGTGGTGTCGTGCTCCAGAAACGCCTGGAGCTCGGCATCAAGGGCACCGGCCACCACTCGGTGGTCCAGGTACCGGGCACCGACACCTGGTACGCCGCCTACCACCGGTTCGCCGTACCCGGTGGCAACGGCACCAACCGCGAGGTCGCCGTCGACCGCATGACGTTCAACGCCGACGGCACCATCGCCCCGATCGTCCCCACCCTCTGACCGGAGGAGAACAAACCGTGCAACGAACCACGTCGCGCGCCGCCGCGGCCTTGGTCGCGGCGCTGCTGGTGCTCACCGCACAGGTCCTCGTCGCCGTGGACCGGGCATCGGCCGCCGACCCGTTCACCGGCTACCTGATGGCGCACTTCACCGGTGAGTCCGCGAGCGGGGAGCAGCTCTACCTCGCGCACAGCAAGGACGGCCTGCACTGGACCGACCTCAACGACGGCGCACCGGCGCTCCTGTCCACCGTGGGCACGAAGGGCGTGCGCGACCCCGCGATCGTCCGCTCCCCCGACGGCAGCCGCTACTGGATCATCGCGACGGACCTGCGCATCGCGAGCGGCACCTCGTGGGACGACGCGGCCAACCGCGGCAGCAAGTCGCTGGTCGTGTGGGAGTCCACCGACCTGGTGAACTGGTCGGCGCCGCGGTTGCTCGACGTGGCCGGCGCGATCCCCGGCGCGGGTGACGCGTGGGCGCCCGAGGCGATCTTCGACCCCGCCTCCGGCGACTACGTCATCTACTGGGCGACGAACGCGACCCTCAACGGTGTCAAGAAGCACCGCATCTACTACACGCGGACCCGCGACTTCCGCACGGTCAGCGCGCCGGCCGTGTACATCGACCGCAGCGGCAACCAGGGCGTCATCGACACCCAGATCGTCGAGTCGCCGACCAGCACCGGCGGGTTCCGCTACTACCGCGCCTCTGCGGACGGTCACATCACCATCGAGGGCAGCAACTCGGTCCTGGGAACGTGGACGCGGATCGGCGACCTGTCGCACATGGGCATCTCCAACGGCGCCACCGGCGGCAACGTCGTCGAGGGACCGATGTGGATGCCGTTCAACAACCGCAACGAGTGGGCGCTGTGGCTCGACCAGTTCGCCACCGGCCGCGGGTACATGCCGATCGCGTCCACCAACCTCGGCAGCACGCGGAACTTCCGCACCGTGTCGGACTACTCGCTCGGCGGCACCCGCAAGCGCCACGGCGGGATCATGGGCCTGACCGCCGCGGAAGAGAGCCGCGTGCTGGCCAAGTACGGCACGAGCCGGCCGGTGAACCGCCTGCAGTCGTTCAACTTCCAGGACCGCTACGTCCGGCACGCCGACTTCGACGTGCGCATCGACGCCAACGTCAGCCCGGCGCAGGACGCCCAGTTCCGGATCATGCCGGGCCTGGCCGACCCCTCCGCCGTGTCGTTCCAGTCGGTCAACTACCCCGGCTACTACCTGCGGCACGTGAACTACGACTTCGTGCTCGCGCCGCTGGACGGCACCACCCAGTTCGCGGCGGACGCCACCTTCCGCCAGGTCACCGGGCTGGCCTCGTCGTCGTGGAGCTCGTTCCAGTCCTACAACCACCCCGACCGCTACATCCGGCACTACGCCTACCTCCTGAAGCTGGAACAGATCACCACCGCCACGGCGCGCAGCGATGCCACGTTCCGCCTGACCGGCTGACCACGCCACAGCTCGGGAGGGGTGGGTGCCGGCTGGCGGCCACCCCTCCCGTCCCCACCCGACCCATCCCGGCAAGAAGGGCACATGCGCGCACTCAACTCCCGGCTCGCGGCACTGGTCGCGGCCGTTGCCCTGTGCCTGGTCTCCCACTCCCTCGCCGCACCGCAGCGCGCCGTCGCCGCCGCCGAGCCCGGCTACCTGATGGTGCACTTCACCGGTGACTCCGCGATCGACCAGCAGCTCCACCTCGCGCACAGCAGCGACGGCCTGCACTGGACCGACCTCAACAGCGGCGCACCGGCGCTGCGCTCCACGATCGGCACGAAGGGCGTGCGCGACCCCGCGCTGGTGCGCTCGCCCGACGGCAGCCGGTACTGGATCGTCGCAACGGACCTGTGCATCCGCTGCGGCTCCACGTACACCAACGGCAGCCCCAGCCTGGCAGTGTGAGGGCCAGGGGTTCGAGTCCCCTCAGCTCCACAATTGGATACAGCATAAGAATCGCCCGCTGACCTGCGTAAGCAGGTTCAGCGGGCGATCTTGCTTTTCCGTCCCAAGTGGACGGTTGTATGCCTAACTGGAGCAAAACTGGAGTACGGTCCCGAACCTGGCGAAATAGGGTCACGGAGCTGCGCCAGAATCGGTCATCCGGTCGGGTGGTTGTCCACAAGACTTTTGTTCGCCTGCTGACGTGTCGGCGATGGCGTCTGGTACGTCGGACCGTGCTGCGCACGATGCGGGCGGGTACCGCGTGTTCATGGGCTGGCGCGTGCGTGATGGCGGTGGCCGGACCGCTGCCGTCTGTCGGGTCGTGAAGGTCCGGACTGAACGAGGCCGCTGCCGTTCGGTCATCACGCTGCGGCAGGTAAGTCGTGCCCGAAGTTGGTGGCTGACTTGTTCCCATCCTTGTGGTGCCCTCGGCGGGAGCACCAAAGGATGGGAACAGGGCTGACCAGCGGTTTCAGGTCGGATGCTTGGTCGTGCAGGCCAGTTTCATGTTGTAGTAGTCAGGTGACGCTCGCGTGCGGTGGCGTGCTGCTGCCGTTTCGGTGGTGCCACAGCACTACGTCGCGGATGACCGCCGCCTGTTGCAGGGCAAGACGCTCAGCTTCGGCGCCGTCAACGAGATTGATCTCGAAGACGACGTCCGTCGCTTTACGTTGCTGCTGGCGGCGGGTCCGCTGCGTGGAGTTGGGCGTCGTGTTCATGCTGCGGTCTGAACCTCAGCATGTCCAAGTGCTTCGCGGTCGGCCAGATCCATGCCGCCCCACACGCCGTAGCTCTCGTCAGTGGTAAGTGCCGTAATGGCACAGGTCAGGCGGACCGGGCACAGGCGACAGATCTCTTTGCAGTCCGCCGCAGCCTTGCTTCCTGACTCGGCGTCGATCCAGTCGACTTCCCGGTCTGCGTTTCGGCATGCTGCGTGCACGTGCCACTTCGGTGCACGCAGCGCCACGAGTGTGGTCGTACGGCCGGACGAAGAGGACCACCGAGAAGGTAGTCGACGAGGTGGCGGGAGGCGGTGAGGTTCACCCCGAGTAGTGGACACCGAGTTAGCAGGACCTGGGGTTCTGCTGAAAGGATGTCCTCATGCCTCCTCGTAAGCGCCGTTCGTACACGGCTGAGTACAAGGTTGAGGCTGCGCATCGTGTGATCGATTCCGGCCGGACGATCAGCGAGGTTGCCCGCGAGCTCGGGATCGACGCGGGAATGTTGAGCGTCTGGGTCAAGGATGAGCGGCGCCGGATCGCTGCGGCCGAGGCCCACGGGGACACGCCTCTGGAGGCGGCCGAGCAGGCCGAGCTGCTGCGGTTGCGTAAACAGGTCGCCGAGCTCGAGAAGGACAACGCGTTCCTGGTAAAAGCCTCGGCGTACTTTGCCGCGAGCCTCCGGCTACTACGCCTACGTGAAACGTTGTGCCGCAACGGTGTTGACACCTCGTCAGCAGCGTCGCGCAGACCTGGAGGTGAAGATCACCCAGGCGCACAAGGACTCTGACGGCACCTACGGATCGCCACGGATCACCGCGGACCTGAGGGATCAGGGCGAGGTGGTCAGCGCCAAAACCGTCGCCAAGGTCATGGCCGATATCGGGATCGAGGGCATCAGCCCACGCACGTTCAAGGTCAGAACGACGGTCTCCGACCCGGCGGCGTCGTTCCCGCCGGATCTCGTCGACCGCGAGTTCGATCAAGGCCGTCTGGACGCCGTGTGGCTCACCGACATCACGTACTTGTCTTGCGGTGAGGGCGAGATGTTCCTGTGCGCGATCCGGGACGGGCACTCCCGCACGGTGCTCGGCTACAGCGTCGCCGGCCACATCAGTGCCGAGATGGTCACCACCGCCATCGAGGCGGCCGTGACCGTCCGCGGCGGTGAATGTCGTGGCACGGTCCTGCATTCCGACTGCGGCGGCGAGGAGTACACGGCGAATCTGACCGCACAAGCGTGCTTCCGGCATGGGCTGCGCCGATCGATGGGCGCGACCGGGATCTGCTGGGACAACAGCCCCGCCGAGTCGTTCTGGTCGACGTTCAAACACGAGCACTACTACCGGCACTTCTACGCCACGAAGACGGAACTCGTTGCCGCAGTTGACAAGTGGATCCGTTTCTACAACAGTACGCGGCGGCACTCCGCGCTCGGGATGCGCAGTCCCAGCGACTACGAGAAGTCACTCCGAGCGGCTGCCGGAATCTCTTAAGCCCCTGTCCACCGTTCGGGGTGAACCTCAACATCGGCTACAGCGCGCTGCGCATCCACCCGGAACAACCGTGGCACCCGATCTACCTGGCGCAGCCGTTCTACAACATGGCGCTCGCGATGTTCTTCGAGTGGGGAATCACGATCTACGACGTCGAGCTGGAACGTGCCTGGCGTGGCGAGAAGAGCTGGCGCGAGGCGCTGACGCAGCTGCGCGGTGTCCTCGGCAAGGCCGGCCGTCAGGTGATCAAGGACTACGTCGCGTTCCCACTGCTGTCAGGCCCGTCGTTCCTGCCGACGTTGCTCGCGAACCTGACCGCGAACACGATCCGCAACGTGTGGACGCACACGATCATCTTCTGCGGCCACTTTCCTGACGGCACGGTGGTCTTCACCGAGGACCAACTCGACGGCGAGACCCGCGGTGAGTGGTACCTGCGTCAACTGGCCGGTTCGGCGAACATCGACGGCGGCACGCTGTTCCACCTCATGACCGGAAACCTCAGCCACCAGATCGAGCATCACCGGTTCCCGGACCTGCCGAGCAACCGGTACGCCGAGATCGCGCCGCGCGTACGTGCGCTCTGCGAACGATTCGGCCTGCCCTACACCACTGGCCCGTTGCTACAACAGACCGCCAGCGTGTGGAAACGCGTGCTGAGGCTCGCTTTCCCCGGTCAGGGCGGCCAGCAGGCCACGTAGTGACGTGGTCGCCAGCCCGATGGAGGCGTCGCTGGCACCGTAGGGGATCACCAGCGTGTCGTCGTGCAACAGGGGACCGCAGGAGTAGACGACGTTGGGTACGTAGCCGTCGCGTTCGGCGGCGGTGGGCAGCAGCAGCGGTTGAGGCAGGGTCGCCAGCACCCGTTCGGGGTGGTCGAGGTCGAGCAGGATCGCGCCCATCGAGTAGACGCGCATCGGGCCGACTCCGTGGGTCAGCACGAGCCAGCCCTCGGAAGTCTCGATGGGCGAACCGCAGTTGCCGACCTGGACGAGGTCCCAGTCCCTGGCGGGCACCTCCACCGGTCGTGGCTCGTTCCAGGTCCTGATGTCGTCGGAGGTCGCCACGGCCGTGCTCTCCCCGTCGCCGCGCGTCAACGCCGCGTACCGGCCGCCGATCTTCCTGGGGAATAGGGCCATGCCCTTGTTGCGAGCGGCCGACCCCGTCGTCTGTGTGACGTGGAAGGTGCGGAAATCCTTGGACTGCAACAACTGTGGTGCGACGTCCACACCGTCGTAGGCGGTGTAGGTGGCGTAGTAGGTCTGGTCGCCATCATCGTCGGTGAAGCGCACGAACCTGGCGTCTTCCATGCCCTGGCGTTCGGACGGGCCGGTCGGCCAGAGCACCCGGCCGCTGATGACGGTGTCGTCGGGAAACTCCGAGGTGTAGTTGCACGCGGCGATCCACCGGATCAGCTCCACGGTCCGGTGTGCCTCCTGGCGGGCGACCAGACTCGGGTGCAGATCGGCCAGCACGAGATTCAGGTCGGCGTCGGTGAACCGCTCGGGCAGCCACCGGTTCAGCACGCCGGAGACCTCGTCGTCGTGGCCGAGCTCGGCGAGTTTGCCCAGGAAGAGGCTCTTCTCGTACACCGCCTCCCGATGGAGGCCGGTGGTGATGACGTTCGGGGGCGCGTCGACGGTGAGCACACCGTCAGGACCGACCACCCCGGTCCGGAAACCGATCGACGACAGATGGCCCTCACCGATGCCGCGGACACTCAGCACGAACCGCAGATGTCCCGGTGCCAGCCCGCTCTGATCGGGGTGCGCGACCATGGACGGGTTGCACAGCGCGGCGCCTTCGATAGCGTACTCATGCGTGAAGTACGCGCCGATGAGCAGCCGGCGGGACTCGGACAGCTCGACGCCCTCGGGGAAGCGGTGGCTGACGCTCGCGAAGTGGTCGGCGAAAGTCACGCGGACGTCCCTGTGGCGTCCCGCGAACAGGCCGATGGTGCGGTCGAGCGTGGCGCACGCGGTTTCCTCGTCCAGCGCCATCACTCGCCGGATCACGGCCGCGGACCGCGACTCGTGTTCGGGCCGTTCCTCTCCCGGCACGAACAGTTTGGTGATGACCCGGCGCGGATCCGGCCGCAGCCGCAGCGAGGCGCGAGTGACACGGGCGTTCATCCGGTGCTCCCCAGCAGAGTGCGGCCGTGTTGCAGGGTGGAGATCAGCGCCAGGGTCGACTCGGCGCCCTGGTTGCGGTTGGGTCCTCCGTGCGTGAGTCCGTCGTAGCCGCCCCCGGTCTCCCTGTCGTGCATGGGCAGACCCAGGTCGTTGTCGCCGTCGAACCACGCGACCGCGCGGCGGACACCGGTGAGCCACATCAGGTCGCCGGTGACCTGGTAGGCGCGGGCGCAGGCGTCGGCCAGCGCCGCCACCTCGATGGGTTGCTGGTCGAACGCCGGGCGAGGCTCGCCGAGGTGCCAGCCGCCGGCCGGGGTCGGCGAGAGATGGATCTCGGCGGACTCGACGGTCAGCAGCCAGTCCAGCAGCCGCAGCCCGTCGTCGCGGATCTTGCGTTCCGAGAGGAGATGACCTGCGGCGATCAGCGCCTCGGGCAGCACCGCGTTGGCGTAGAAGAGTCGTTTCTCCGGCCACGGCCAGGTCGGTACGTCGCCGGGTTCGCCTACGTACGAGGCGATGTCACCGAGCAGCTTGGCCGCGAGGGCGTGCTCGGAGTCGGCGCTGAGCACCTCGGCGGCGCCGAGCGCGGCGAAGGCCATCGACCGCACCGACGGAGGCCTGTGGTGGGCGCTTGCCTCGAAGCGGTCCAGAGCAGCCGTGCGCATCCAGGGCACCGGGCAGCGGGCAGCCGCGGTGCCCAGTCCCCACAACGCGCGTCCCCACCAGTCACCCAGCCCCGGCTCGTCCCGCCAGCCGCGGTCAGGTCCGAGCCGGTTGTGGAACCGCCCGTCGTCGGCCTGCGCGTGGGCGGTGAAGGCGAGATAGCGCTCCAGCAGGATGACCAGATCGGCGGACAGCTCCGGTTCGCGGCTCAGGACGACCAAGCCTCGGGCGACGTCGTCCAGGCAGTAGCCGTGCTCCCGGCGAGGCAACGGCCCGTCGGCGTGCTCGTACAGGCCCGTGTCGTCGCTGAGCCGGGCCAGGTGGGTGAAACTCGGGCCGGTCACGTCGTCACGGCGACTCGGGCGGCGAGCAGGTGCTCCGCCAGGTCTCGATACCGGCTCGCGACCGCCGGCCAGTTCAGTGCCGGGGCGAGGCTCGCCGAGCGGTCGCTCATCCCGGCCGCGAGTCCCGGTTCGGTCAGCACCCGCCGCAACGCCGCGGTGATGGCGGCAGGGTCGCGGTGGGGCACCAGCAGCCCGGCCCCGTTCGCCAGCAGCTCGGCGGCGTGAGGGAACTCGGTCGCGACCACCGGTTTGCGAGCGGCCAGGGCTTCGACGAGCACACCGGACGTGACCTGCTCGGACGAGTCGTAGGGCAGGAGGATGACGTCGGCCTGGCCGACCAGCTCCGCCAGTGCGTCCACTTCGAGGTAGGTCGAATCGAACTCGACCAGGTCCGCGACGCCGAACGCGGCGGCGCGGTTGCGCAGGTTCCTGCGGTAGGCCTCACCCTCGTGCGCCAGCACCTTGGGATGGGTCTGGCCGGCCACCAGGTAACGCGGCTTCAGATCGCGCAACGCACCCAGTGCGGAGATGCCCCACTCGATGCCCTTGCCACGCCCCAGCAAGCCCCAGGTGAGGATCATCGGCCTGTCTGCGGACGGATCGCGGGCGGGTGGCTCGACGGGGAGCGCGCCGTGCGGAATCACGACGACCTCATCGGGCCGTCCGACGGCGTAGCCGTCCACGAGCCGGCGCCGCGCGGCTTCGGACATGGTCACCACGGCGTCGGCGTAGCCGACTACCTCCTCGAGCACCTGCCGCTGGCCAGGGGTGGGCGTGGTGAGCACCGTGTGCAGCACGATGATCACCGGGACCCGCAGCCGGGCCAGCACACCGAGCACGTCCGCACCATCACGGCCGGCGTAGATCCCGTACTCGTGCTGCACCACCACCATGTCGCAGCGGTTGAGCACGTCGGCCGCGGCCTCGACCGCGCCGGGGATCATCTCGTGCACCACTGATGTTCCCGCTACGGCGGCGGGTTCGTGATCCGGCTCCGCGAGAACACGGACCACCTTGCCCTTGCTGTCCGGCGTCACCGCGGTCAGATGGCTCAGCAGAGAAGCGGTGAACGTGGCGAGTCCGCATTGCGTGGGTGGATACGTACTCAGGAAACCGTACGTGCGAAGCACAAAGGACCTTCCGGGTCGGCTGGAATGTGGGACCGGTGACCACCGGCGCTGAGTCCTCCCGGGGCGCCCGGGCTGTTGGAACGCGCCGGTCGGCGATCAGCGGACGTGCTCCGGGATGTGGTCCAACGCGCCCAGCACGTGCACGGCAAGACCCTGTGCGTCTTTCGCGCTGAGTTCGGTGTGCGCAGCCAGGACTTCTTGGACCAGCTTGACTCTGCGCTCGTACAAGGACAGGTAGGTCGATGTCGTCATGGGGTGTGCTTCCTGTTCTGCTCCGGGATTCGGCCGCCGTCTGCTTCCCAGCCCGCGAGAGCGATCCGGGACAGGTCGGCCGTGCGTTGCGTCGACGCGGTCATGCTGACGCCCGCAGCGAGCAGGTCGTCGACAGTCTGGGTGTTGCCGCGATCGGCGGTGATCATCATGGTCTGCTGCGCGGCGGCCGGGTCGGTGTTCGACGGCACGACGAGCAGCGTGAGCCGGTGCTTGTCCGCCGCGAGCACGTCCACGGTGTGCGGGGGCCTGGAGATGAACCCGTCGAGCCGGATCTGGCGGCCGTCGCCGATGATGCGGCGCGGCGCGGAGTTCCACTCGGTCATGTTGTAGCTCACCCGCAGGATGTCGCCCAGGCGAGCTCCCAGCGCTGCGAGCAACGAGGGCAGCTCGGCGGCGAGGTCGCGGGAACGTGGCCACCAGGCCCCGTCGACGTGTCCCGTCGTGGGCGCCTTCGGCCGCAGCCGCAGTCGTTGCGAGAGCTGAGACTGCTCGGGGATCGCAGTGGCAGGTGAGGCTTCGGAAAGGTGGGGTGCTGACGTCATGTCAGGACTCCCGTCCCCGGCCGGAAAAACAGCCGGTCTAGTTTCGCCGAGCACGGCATGAACTCGATTGCCCATATACGCGCTGTTCTCGGCAACTTCACTCTACACCGATTCAGTCATGATCGACCGAAATGTCGCCAAATTTCTGGATCACCCACCCGCATGTCAGATCGAAGTACGGAAAACGCCTTCAGTGACCCAAACCTGCAGGTCAGATACTCACAGCTGACTCTCAGGATGACGTAGGCCGGATTTTCTGATCACACAGGGCTCGACCACTTGTGCCAGTGGCGCGTGTAGCATGGAGGAAAAAGTGCCGCTTTTCAACGGCCTCCTCGATCCTTCCCGAAATGGCCTGGCGATCCATATCGGACCATTTGCTCGAACATCACCCGGCCAGCTCGCGCAACCGGGGGACGGAGTACCGATATGAGCACGTCGACATGGACGACCCACCCGCTGACCACAGAGCGCCTGACCTTGCGGCCCTGGATGGTCGACGACGCACAGGCCGCGCTGGACGTCTACGGCCACGCCGAGGTGACACGCTGGCTCAGTCCCGACATGGACCGGGTGCCCGACCTCGCGGCCATGCGGCTGTTGCTGCAGCAGTGGAGCGCTGAAGGCGCCCGGTTGCCCGCTCCGGCCGGCCGATGGGCCATCCAGCGCAACACGGACGATCGTGTGATCGGCGGCGCCGTCCTGCTTCCGCTGCCGCCAGGCGACGAGGATCTGGAGATCGGCTGGCAGCTGTGCCCCGACGCCTGGGGCAACGGCTACGCCACCGAGACCACCCACGCGCTGGCCAGCTGGGCGTTCAGCCAGAACGTCCAGGAGATCTTCGCCGTCGTCCGCCCTGGCAACGCCCGCGCCGCGGCCACCGTCCGCAACAACGGCATGCACTGGGTCGGCGAGACCACCAAGTACTTCGGCGTCGAGCTGCAGGTGTTCCGTCTCCGTGCGGCTGACCTCGATCGGGCGGCACCCACGGCGCTGCAGCCACCCAACCTCAGTGGCGACTGACTCTCTGCCGCACAGCGGCCCGTTCGGCGCAGCGTCGACCTGTCTTCGTGAGCCGCGCGGGTCCGCCACCACGGACAGGAGACACGTGGAACAGCTCAGCCTCGGAGTGATCGCGCAGTCCCGCAAGGAGAACGGACCCGGCTTTCCCCGCATCCGTTACACCTGGCCAGGATCCACGCGGACCTCCTCGCAAAACGACGATCTGTCCACTTCGGCCACTGGCGCCCTGGTCGTCGGCGTCTCCTGCGACGCGGGCATGGCTTCGGATGGGCACGCCCACCTCGTTCACGGAGCAGGACTTCCTGGTGGGCGACCACGTGCCTTACCACGGCGTGGACCACAGCCCGTCCTGTCCTGTGGAGCTCGGCGACCTGGGGGATCAGCGAAGCGCTGCTCCCGCACCTGCGTCCGGTGCTCACCGGCGCCTGGGACTCCAGCGAGATCATCCGGCGTGCCATCGAGGTCCGCGAAGGAACCATCCTGAACACCCGCATCCTCTTCTTCCAACACCGATCATCGGAGTACCCGCATGCCCGTGTCTGAGCTGCAAACCGCCGTACTGTCCGACCACTCCGAGCACTCAGGCACCGCAGGCATCTGTGTCGTGTGCCCGCACCCGTGGCACGAGCACGACCCGATCGGTGTTCGCTACTGCACCGCGACCACCGCCTCCGCGCTGTCCCGAGGCTGCATCTGCCGGTGACGTGCGACACCTGATGCCACCACGGGAACTAATTTGCCCGCGGCGGTGTTGTACGAGGTGGTCGTAGAGTTTTGTGTTCGTGGTTCATCACGCTCGCGGAAACGGTGTTGCGGGCGCTTCTTTCTTTTTTCTGCAGGACAAGCTGGAGAAGTCGCCGTCTGAAGCCCGGCCTGGGAATCGCATTCCGCGGTGCCCACCCCAGCCCCTGACAAGGAGAAGGACAATGACACGGGGAACCGTGAAGTGGTTCAACGCGGAGAAGGGCTTCGGCTTCCTCTCCCGCGAGAACGGGCCAGACGTCTTCGTGCACTACTCGGAGATCGACGGTCACGGCTACCGCAGCCTCGAGGACGACCAGCGCGTCGAGTTCGAGGTGACCCAGGGCCCCAAGGGCCCGCAGGCCACCGCCGTCCGCGCCATCTGACCTCACATCGTGCTCCTACCAGCTGACACACGCTGACGGAGACACCAACCCGATGCCCCTCGACCATCCCCCGATCGAGGGGCATCGGCCTCAGCACATCGGTTTTGCCACCGCCACACCACGGGTATCCAGGCGGTGTGACGACCTGACGCGGGTCGCCTGACATCCGGCACCTGCCAAATCCCACACCGATCGCCCTGGACCCCGGCGACGGAGAACGTATGCCGTCCCCGGAGGTACGAGCGTGAGTGCGCAAGTCGAATCGAACGTCCGTCAAGCCGACGCCGCGCCGCAGCCCATGCTGGCCGGAGAGAAGTCCCCGGCCGAGATGTTCCTGGTCAAGTTGTTCGCCGTCATACCAGCGCTGGCACTGGCGGCAGCGGTTCCGCTGGCGTGGGGCTGAGGTCTGGGCTGGGTCGACGTCGGTCTCGCCGTTTCTTCCACACCCTCACGTGTCTCGGCGTGACGATCGGATTCCACCGCTACTTCACGCACGGTGCTTTCAAAGCCAACCGCGCACTGCGGATCGGGCTCGCGGTGACCGGCAGCATGGCCATGCAGGGCCCGATCATCGGCTGGGTCGCCGACCACCGCCGCCACCACGCCTACGCTGACCGCGAAGGGGACCCGCACTCCCCCTGGTTGTTCGGCACCTCGGCCACCGCGCTGGCCAAGGGTTCTGGCACGCCCACCTGGGCTGGATGTTCCGCCGGGAACTGACCAATGCCGCACGCTTCGCCCCCGACCTGCTCGCCGACCCGGACATCCAGCGCGTCAACCGCTGGTTCCCCGCACTGACCGCCGTGACACTGCTCGCACCCGCGCTGATCGGCGGGCTGGCCACCTGGAGCTGGTGGGGAGCGCTGACCGCGTTCTTCTGGGCCGGTCTCGTCCGCGTCGCCGTGCTGCACCACGTCACCTGGTCGGTCAACTCGATCTGCCACATGATCGGCGACCGGCCGTTCGAGGCGCGCGACAAATCCGCGAACTTCTGGCCCCTGGCGATCCTGTCCATGGGTGAGTCCTGGCACAACTCCCACCACGCCGATCCCACCTGCGCCCGTCACGGCGTCCGCCGCGGCCAGATCGACATCTCCGCGCGACTGATCTGGGTCTTCGAGAAGCTCGGCTGGGCCACCAAAGTCCGCTGGCCGAGGCCGGAACGACTGGCCCGCAACCTCAAGACCACCACTTCCTGACCCTCACACCCGTTTGGCGTCATCCGCAGCCACACCATTCGGTGGCAGCATTCACGACGCAGCTCGGTTATTTTCGAAAGCAGCCGAGTCCCTTCGGCGAAGGCACAGGTCAAGCTCCAGGCCCGGTGATGACCCGGTCATCGGCGAGAGGGCTGCGTTATCCGCTCCGGCCCCCGGCGGCGCCCACTTCTCAGTCGCCCTGTCAGGAGTGCCGCCATGGCCATCCCGGATTCCTCTCCTGCTCACGAACGTTCACCGCGATCGATTGACGTCTCCGACGTCGTTCGGCTGGAGGCGGACACGCACGCTCTGCGCGCGCTGGACTACCGGCAAGGCGGTGACTCCTGTCTCGACGCGGTCCGCACCCGGATGCGGGAAGGGCTGCTGATGCTCGACGCGTCAGCCACCGAGAAAGTGCGGCGGCGGCTGCATGTCGCGCTGGCCGACCTGCACAACCTCGCCGGCTGGGTGTGCTTCGACGCCGGTCTGGTCAGCAACGCCCGCGTGCAGTTCACCCGAGCACTTGTGTTCGCCGGGTGGGGCCGGCACGACGGGCTGGTCGCCAACATCTGCTATCGGCTCGGCCGCGTGTGCCTGCACCACGAGAGCCTTGACGAGGCGTTGGACTACTTCCGGCTCGGCCAGCTCGCGGCGACGCGGCCGGGCAACGAGATCGCGGCCAGCATTCTGTCGGTGAACTCGGCGTGGACCCATGCCAAGCACGGGGCCGGCGACCAGGCGCTCGCCGAGCTCGACCGTGGCCGGGACCAGTTCGCGGCCGCCGACCACACCCAGGTGCCCGACTGGGCCAGGTTCTTCACCACGACCGATCTGTCAGCCGTCGCCGGCGCCGTGCACACAGATCTCGCTCGAACAGTGAGCCCTCGCCACACCCGAATCGCGATTCCGTTGCTCATCGAAGCGACCGACGACTACGACGACGACATGACCCGCAGCCGTGCGTTCAGCCTCGTCCTGCTGTCGATCAACCACCTGCTCGACCGAGACCTCGACATCGGCGTCGACATCGGATTCCGCGCGCTGGCGTCCGCCGAGACCCTGGCCTCGGCACGAGTCCGCGATCGCATCCGTCCGCTCGGCCGGCAAGCGGAACGGCACGCCTCCCACGCCGGCGCGCAGGAACTAGCCGCGAGCATTGCCACTTACGCCACCACCGGTCCGTCAGCACCACTGCGGTCCGCGCCGACGCCGACCGCCCAGCCACGAGCCCCGCACGACAACGACAAGTACTGATCGACGCGGTCCGTTCACGTATTTTACGCCATGGGGAATCGGCAGGAGATTTTCAAGAGACCGCAATTCACGACAGAACCGTTCGAGTCACCGAGGTGTACAGGAACATCTCGGAGGAGTAGGTTGTGGGTTGTTGCTCAAGACCTCGGTAGCGTGTCAGACGCGAGCCGAGGTTTTTTCGTACAACAATTTGCCCCAGGAATAGAAGTAGTCATGCGAAAGCTCCGCACGACCATCCACGCCCTGATTGGAACCATCGTCGTCATCGGGGGTTTGACCGTCGTCACCCCGGTGGCACAGGCCATCACCATCCCCGTGGCGTGCAGCGAGAACGCTCTCGTTGACGCGGTGAGCCTCGCCAACTCCACGACCGCGACGGACACCCTCGTCCTGACGAGCGGCTGCACCTACGGTCTGACCTCGCCCCATGGCGGCCTGGCCAACGGACTGCCGGTGATCACCACTCGGATCGAGATGATCGGCCCTGCGACGATCACCCGCTCCTCACTGCTGCTCTTCCGCATCGCCGAGGTCAGCACCACCGGCAACCTCACCCTCACCACGTCGGTCGCGATCACCAACGGCAGCGTCGTAGGCCATGGTGGCGGCATCCTCAACCGCGGCGCGGTGACCTTCACCCGCAGCAGCTTGAGCGGCAACACGGCGACACTCAACGGTGGTGGACTGGCCAACGCTGACACCCCTTCCGGCACAGCGCCGGCCGCAACGTTCACCCGAAGCCCGGTGTTCAGCAACACGGCTCTGCTGCGCGGCGGCGGCATTTACAACGGTCTCCGAGGCACGCTGACAACCACCGGCGTCTCCGGCAGCCCGATGCCGATCATCGGCAACACCGGCTCACAGGGTGGCGGCATCGCGGCCGTCAGATCCACCGCGACCACCATGACCCAGACCGCCGTGTCCGGGAACCTCGCGCTGCTGACCGCGGGGGGCGTCTACCGCAACGGCGGAACCATGACCACGACCGACTCGCCGATCAGCGCCAACACGCCGAACAACTGCGTCGGCAGCACCCCGGCAGTGCCCAACTGCACCGGGTAGTCAGATCCGGAAAGGACGTGCGGGCTTCCCTCCGGGAAGACCCGCACGTCGCCTCACCCGTCCGCGGACCTGCCGAGCGAACCGCAGGAGCGCTGGGCCGAGTGCGGCGCGATGGGCACCACCGCGCCATCCACCCACGTGAGGCGTAGTGTGAGGTGTGCAAGCCCCCTGCCTGAAAGGGGGTGTTCATGACCGATACGTGCGCCATCAGGCCCGTACAGTCACAATCCTCCGACACGGCCCCGTCGGCCACTGCCGAGCTCGCTCCTTCAACGGCCGCCCGTTCCCAACCCGTGGCGTGCCCCCGAGCGGGAGTGATGTGCTCCATCGGACGGTGACAAAGGGAGCAGCCCAGGCCAGGCCGGCGCGAATCTTGCACGCGCCACCGTGTCCGTCGAGCACAACCATCCACAAAGGACTGATAGTCGCATGAACAAAACCCCGGACGACACAGCTGTTGTCGCCCAGCGCCTGCACCTCGCCACCGGCTTCCTCGCGTCAGAACGAGGATGGGTCGTGGAACGCCTCGCCGCCCTCGGTTCGCGACTGCGGTCGTTCCGCGACGACCAGATAGACCTGGAAATCAGCGTGAAGGACCGCAAGGGCGTCGAGCAGCGAGTCACCCTCGAATGCTGGATCAACCGCACTCCTCGCCTGCATCTCGTCGCCACGTCGTCGGAGCGCGACCTGCCAGGGGCGCTCAACGAGGTACGCGACGAACTCGTCCGTCAGGTCGACGAGGCCAAGACCCGGACTGAACCACGCAGCAACCGCGCGCTGAGGTCTGTGCCCCGGCTGCCCGAGCACGAATAGCACCCGCGGTCAGGACGCGTTCCTCCTTCCGAGCGCCGGTATCCGTCAAACCACCTACCTGATCTCGGCGCGCGTCCGCCCGTTTGGCAGGCCACCTGGGGCTAGGCTTTCGTTCGCACGAGATCACAATGGCGAGGAGTGACCAGCATGGGCACGAATCGGCATCTCGACATCCTCGTGGTGATCAATGAGATCGCCAGAGCGGACCAGGAGCCCACGGGTGTCCGTCATGTTTGTCTTGCCTGCCGGGCAGGCCTGAACGCGGCCGGCGTCGGGGTCTACCTGGCCGGTACCGTGCAACCGCTCGAAGTCATCGGGACGGCGGGCGAGGAGATGGCCGAGCTGCAGGTGACGATGGGTGAGGGGCCCGTATCGGAGGCTCTGCGGCAGAACCAGCCGGTGTTGGTGCCCGACCTGGCGAACGGGTGGAGTGCGCAGCGCTGGCCCGTGTTCGCCCCGGCCGCCGTCGCGGCGGGGGTGGCGGCGGTGTTCGTGATCCCCCTGACGATGGGGGCGATCGCGTTGGGCGCGTTGGAGATCTGCCGGGATGTCGACGGCCCGTTGTCGCCGGATGAGCTCGCGGATGCGCTGCTGTTCGCGGACACCGCGACAGCGCTGTTGCTCGGCCGGTCCGCGGCGCCGGCGGCGCTGGACGGCGGTGATCTGTGGGGTACTGAGCCGGAGCGTCGCTGGGGTGTGGTGCACCAGGCCACCGGCATGGTGTCGGTGCAGCTGGACACCGATCTCGGTGAGGCGTTCCTGCGGCTGCGCGCGCACGCGTACCTCACCGGCCTGCGTCTGTCGGAGGTAGCGGCGGACGTGGTCGCGCGCAGACTGAGATTCACCCCGGATACCGACCATGAGAAACAGAGGTGAGTCACGTGTTGGACCGGCGGATCACTCAGACCTTCGTCGAGCTTGCGGACACGCTCGTGTTGCGGTTCGACGCCATCGACTTCCTGCACACCCTGACCGAACGCTGCGTCGAACTGCTCGAGGTGGACGCGGTCGGAATCCTGCTGGCCGACCAGCGCGGTGCGCTGAACCTGGTGGCGGCGTCCACCGAGCAGGCCCGGATGCTGGAGCTGTTCCAGTTGCAGGACGAGGAGGGCCCGTGCCTGGACTGCTTCCACACCGGGCAGCCGGTGGAGTGCGTGGACCTGGCGCAGGAGCCGCAGCGCTGGCCCCGGTTCGCGGGCGCGGCACGTGAGCAGGGGTTCTCCGCCGTTCACGCGGTGCCGATGCGATTGCGTGAGCAGATCATCGGCGCGCTGAACCTGTTCCGGACCTCGCCCGGCGCCATCCCGGAGGACGCGGTCGAGCTGGCGCAGTCCTTCGCCAACGTGGCGACGATCAGCATGCTCCAGGTTCGCGCGCTCCGGCACAGCGAGATGGTCACCGAACAGCTGCAGAACGCGCTCAACAGCCGCATCGTCATCGAACAGGCCAAGGGCATCCTTACCGAGCGCCTGCAGATCGATGTCGCGGACGCGTTCTCCCTGATGCGCACCCATGCCCGCAACAGCCACCAACTGCTGTCGGACATCGCGCAGCAGGTGATCGCGCGATCGCCGGAGGTCGCCGAACTGATGCGGGTCGACAAAGCCTGACGCCCGTAGAGGGGCGCCGCACAGCCCACGGGCGTAGCTCGACGGTACCGAGAGCACTTCGCGGAAGCCGAACCAGCGCCGTTCTCGGCGTTCCCCGTGAACGGTTGTCCGCCGACCGGGACGGGAGTGGTCGGCATGCTGCCGAACCAGCGCGCATACACGGTTCCCGTGCGGACCATCCTCGCGACCATCGGGCTGACCCTGGCCACGGTTATGGCCGTGGTGTTCGTCATGCACGTCCAACGAGTGCTCGTGTGGATGCTCATCGCGGTCGTCTTCACCGTCGCGCTCTACCCGGCGGTGAACTGGCTGCAGAACCACGTCAGATGATGCCGCCGCTCGCTGGCGACGCTGGTCGTGTTCCTCGTGGTCTTCCTGGTCTTCGGCGGCGTGCTCACCCTCTTCGCCATACCGCTGGCCGAGCAGGGCACGCAGCTGGCGACCCGGTTGCCGGACATGATCGCGGACGCACGCGGCGGCAGAGGACCCGTCGGGACTTTGTTGGAGCGCACCAACGCGCTGGAGTTCGCCCGTGACAACGAGGAACGCATCCGGCAGTTCGCGACCGGACTCGGCACGCCGGCGCTGAACCTGCTGCGCAGCGCGGTCACCGGAATCGTCGCGACCATCTCCATCTTCGTCCTGTCCTACCTCGCGGTGCTGCAAGGCCCCAAAGTGATCGACGGGACCCTCGCACTGTTCCCGCCGCACCGCGCGGACCGCATTCACCGCGTAGGCCGCGAGTGCACGAAGACCATCACCGGCCACATCTCCGGCAACCTGCTCATCAGCGTCATCTGCGGCGTGCTCACCTACATCGTGCTAAAGATCTTCGGAGTGCCGTTCGCCGAACTGATCGCGGTCTTCGTCGCGATCGCCGACCTGATCCCACTGGTGGGCGCCACCCTCGGCGCGGTGGTCGCCGGCATCGCCGCCCTCATCCACTCGCTGCCCGCGGCCATCACCGTGATCATCTTCTTCATCGTCTACCAGCAGCTGGAGAACCACCTCCTGCAACCAGTGATCTTCTCCAGGACGGTCAAGCTCAACCCGCTGACCGTGCTCGTCGCCTTGCTGCTGGCGACCGAACTCGCCGGAATACTCGGCGCACTGCTCGCCATCCCGGTCACCGGCGTCATCCAGGTCGTCCTGCGCGACGTCTGGAACCACCGCGGCGGAGAGCCAGACGCTGGATCTGTTGTGGCAGCGGAGAACACGCATCAAGAACCGCTCGCTGACTGATCCACACAGGACGGTCGGCTCCGGCTGCCCGGCGACTGTGTCAAAGCCAGCCGCGGCGCCGGAAAACCAGGTAGAGGCCGGTGCACACCAGCGCCATGAGCAGCAGTGCGAACGGGTATCCCCACAGCCAGCTCAGCTCGGGCATGTGGTGGAAGTTCATCCCGTAGATCGTGCCGATCAGCGTGGGAGCGAACAGGATCGCCGCCCACGAGGAAATCCTCTTGATCTGCTCGTTCTGTGCGTTGCTGGCTTCGGCCAGAAGCCGCATCTCCTCGTTCTGCGCCTGGGTGACCAGAGTGGTGTTGACGGCGAGGACGTCGGCGAGCATGCCGCGGAAGCTGTCGGCCTGCTCGACCACGATGGTGGCGTGGTCGGCCACGTCGCGCAGATGGCGCCGCAGTTCCTGGTCGATGCCGTACTTGGCGAACCCGGCCGAGAGGCTGTCGAGGATCGTGAGCAGCGGGCGGGTGGCGCGTTGGAACTCCATCACCTCACGGGACAGCTCGTAGATTCGCCGGGAGGCGTTCGGGTCGCGGCTGAACACCTCGGACTCGATCTCTTCGATGTCGTTGTGCAGGCCGGACACTACGGGTGTGCAGCCGTCGACCACCGCGTCCAGCACGGCGTACAGCACCGCCTCGGGGCCTAGCCGCAACAGATGGGGCCGAGCCTCCAACCGGCGCCGCACGCCGGCCAGATCCGGTGTCTCGCCGTGCCGCACGGTGAGCACGAAATTGGGACCCACGAACAGGTGCAGCTCACCGAACTCGACCCGCTCGGTGTCATCGCGGTAGTCGGCCGAGCGCAGTACCACGAACAGGGTGTCGTCGTAGCGTTCCAGTTTCGGGCGCTGGTGGGCTGTGATGGCGTCCTCTACCGCCAGTCCGTGCAGCCCGAGCTGGCCGGCGGCGTCCACCAGCTGTGCCTCGGCCGGTCGGTACAGGCCGATCCAGGCCATGCTGCTGGCTTGCCGCTCCAGCATTCGGAAGGTGTCGGCCAGCGTGGTCGGGGACGCGGCATGCCGCCCGTCCAGGTAGACGACGTTGTTGATGATGCTGGTTTCTGAGGTCACACCGGGGATGGTGCACGGTGCCCCGTGCGTGGCCGCGGCAGGATGCCGTCATCGTCAACGGATCGACCGATGATCTGCGCGGCGACCTCGGTCATGCGCAGCCGGGCGTGTTCGACGTCGGGGCAGACGTCGAACACGCTGTCCAGTCCGGTGATCGTCAGTGCCCGCAACACCACGCGTGTACATGCGACCAGACACATCCTGATGCCCGCCGTCTCCGCAGCTTCCCTGGCAGCGACCAGGACGGTGATACCGGCTGCACCGAAGAAGGTCACTTCGGTGAGGTCTACCACCAGTTGTGGGCAAGTGGGTCGCACGTGATCGAGGAGACGATCACGCAGCAGCGGGCTGGTGGACGAGTCCACCTCGCCGCACACCGCGAGTACGACCGCATCGGGCGGGGCAGGGCACACAGTGACGGTCAGAACCTCCCCATCTGGCTGGAAGTCTGGCCGGACAGCAGCTGCGCGTGCCGGACGGCCCGTCGACACGTGTTGGAGGAGGGGTGTCATGGGGACATCTCCTTGATCGGGCAACGTTGCGCCTGCCCGGTTGCTTGTGAGGCGGACGGTCGAGCGCACCACGGAGGCCCAGTCACGCTCGTCGAAGATCCAGATCACTCTGGCTGAAATGTCGATCTGACCGTGCAACACGTCGTGCCGGGCACAAGCGGGAGCGGATCGCCAGCGGCCGGACGTTCGCGGACACAGCAGTCACGTGACTGTTCCATTGGGACTGTCTGGAAAGGCCTGCGCTGTGTCCCTGGTCGTGAGCGCGAGGATCCGGTCGATCATCAGGTCGGCTTCCGCCGCGCTGAACAGGCCCAGCCCGACCGTGTGCTGGACGGACGCGACCGTGCTCCGGCGGGGTTCCGCGATCCCCGCGACCGCGCCGTGGTAGCGGGAAGCTGATCAAGACGCGCCATGGGAATTCCCCGGTCGGATGTCGTCATGCCGGGGTCCAGGGCACTTTCTGGGAACGATACTCCCTTGTCCGGACAACGTTCGATCATCGCGTGCCCCGGTACCGGCCGGCCGCACACGCGCAAGACGCCCGGCCGTGTGCACGGCACGTCGTGTTCGTCCCCTTACCGGCGCTGCCTGAGGGTTCTCGGCGTGGGCTGAGGGCACCGGAGGCGAAGGAGGGACGGCGGTGTCGTTGGTGCCGCCTCAGGCACAGGAGCGATCACCGGCGCCCACTCATCGGGTGAACCGGAGACAGGAGCGTCGCGATGGTCTCGGATCAGCTCAGTCCCCCCGCACGGCACCGGCTGACCGGCGCGGTCTCGCATTGCGCTTGCAGTTGAAACCGCCTGGGGCGGCACTCGGGCCCGTCGACGGCGGCTGGTGGCCGTGGTCGGACGAGCTGGCAGCCGAGCTCCCCGTGCTGGTCACCGCGCTCGGCGCACGGCTCGGTCCGGTCAACCGTGTGTCATACCGTCTCGACACCTGGACCACAGTGGCAAGGAAAACACCCGTCGACGGTTGAATGGTCCGGTTCGAAGGCTTCCGATCGATCGATCGACCCGCACACCGTCGTGGTGATCGGGTCCGATCACCGGCGGGTCAGCCTGCTCGTCGTGCCGCCTGGCGTCCCGGAGGGTGCGGCACGCGTCCGCCACCGGCCACGACTCGACCGCGAGCGTCGCGGCCATCCTGGCTGGCAACGGCGTGCCGCTGGACGCCCACCACCTCAGCCCTGTGCTCATCCCCAGGACCCGCCAGGCTGAGCCGGCGGAAGAACGCTGGGAAACCGAAGGCGGACATCTGGTGACCAGGAAGCAGCCAGCCGAGAACCGGACGCTGTTCAGGGTGACGATCGGCGGGACTTCCGCTGCGGACTTCGCTCAGCAGACTCGCACCCTGTCGCCGTGGCGATCAGCGACGCGAAACGGTATCGCTACCAGCGTGCTCGGCGTAGGTTCGAGGGTGACCGGGTGACCTCCCGGCTCCACCAGGTGTTGTTACGTTGGCCCGGACCCCGCTGACACGCGCCAGGGTCGACGGGACGTGGACGCCATGCCGAACGCCTTCAGTGCCGCTGACAGCTCGGACGGCCCTCCGCAGGGTGGGTTCCAGTTGCCGTCCGCTGATCTGCCACGCCTGGAGCTGGAGAAACTGCTCGACGAGGTGTCGGCGCGGGCGCAGGACGTGCTCGCCACTCAGGGCCGGTTGCGGCAGCTGTTGCACGCGCACGCCGTAGTGGCCAGTGACCTGAGCCTGCAAGCGGTGCTGCAGCACGTCGTGACCTCGGCACGGGAGTTGCTGGAGGCCCGCTGCGCGGCGCTTGGTGTGATCGGCGAACACGGCCTGCTCGACGAGTTCGTCCATGTCGGCATGGACGAGAACACCGTGGAGCGAATCGGGGAGCTACCCTGCGGCAGGGGGAGCGCGGCGACGGCGAGACGGGACTTCATCCGTGAGTCGATGGAGTAACCCACGATCCGGTTGGAACAGGCGTCCTTGACCGTGCAGAGATACAGCTTTCCTTCGGCGGTGTGGTGTTCGGTGATGTAGGCCAGCCACAACCGGTTCGGTGCCGCGGCGGTGAAGTCGCGGCGCACCAGGTCGTCGTGCACCGGCAGACCGGTTTTCTTGCCGTTGCGGCCGCGTTGCTTGCCGAACGCACTCCACCAGCCCGTAGACGAGCAGATCCGCCACGCTGTCCGATCCGCCATCGCCACGCCGGCGTCACGGGCCTCGTCGGCCAGGAACCGGTAGCCGAACTCCGGATCGTCGCGGTGCGCGTCGAACAACACGTTCGCCCGATAGGCCCGCCCGAGTTCTGTGTCGGTGACCGGCTGGGCACGCCAGCGGTAGTACGGCTGTCGAGCGATGTTCACGACCCGGCACGTCACCGCGACCGGGATACCGTCGGCGGCGAGCTCGGTCACGAGCGGGTAGAGCCTTTTCCCGGCAGGTTCGCCTGGGACAAGTACGCCGTCGCCCGGCGCAGGACCTCGTTCTCCTGTTCCAGCAGCTTGATCCGCTTGCGCGCTTCCCGCAGCTCAGCCGACTCGACCCGGCTCGCACCGGGCTTGGCGCCTTCCTCGATCTCGGCCTGGCGCAGCCACGTGAACAAGGTCATCGGGTGAACCCCGAAGCCCTTCGCGATCTGCTCGACGGTCACGCCGGGCTCGCGGTCACGGGCGACCCGCACGACATCGTCGCGGAACTCCCGGGGGTGGGGCTTGGACACAGCGACATCTTCCCAGCTCACCATCACGGCAAGCCAACTCAGATGTCACCTGTCGGTGCAGCAGACCCTGTGCTGGTGATGACGGGTTCTGCTGTGGACGGGGAGTCGGTGTGCCGGGCGTCGACCTTGCGACGCCAGGGGATCTCGTTCTGGCGCGACCAGCTTTCGCACGTCGGACAGCATTTCGACTCGCAGAAGGCACGCGCAACACGATCGGGTGCCCATTCGAGACGGTGGATTTGCTGAAAGGGAGGAAATTTGCGCAATAAGGGAGTCGGTGGCAGGATGCGCGGTCGCCCGCAGGGCGATCGTCGCTGATGATCCAAGGCCGTGCGGTGAATCCTGAAAGGACTTGATGCCGAGTGGACGTGTTCGATCCTGTGCCGGTGCTTCCGGTGGTGGTTCCCTTGGCGGCGGTGGCCTTCCTGGCGTTGCTGTGGGTCCTGCACCGTCGTGGCCGTCTCACGGTGCCGCGTGCCGGTGTCGCTCTCGCGCTCTGCGTGTACGTCGCCGGAGTCGTTGCGAACACGGTGTTCCCGATCTACCTGAGCGCGCCGGCGACGGAAGCGCGATGGAAGGTCTACTTCGGACTGGTCGACGGCTACGACGTGGGTGACGCGGTGACGAACATCCTGGTGTTCATGCCTGTGGGCATGATCGTGCCGCTACTTCTGGCCACACCTTCGTGGTGGCGTGTGCTAGTCGCGTCAACGGCATTCAGCGCGGTGATCGAGTTGAGCCAGTTCTTCACCGGCAACCTCTGGGGCGGTGGCCATCTGGCCGACGTGAACGATCTGCTCTTCAACGTGGTCGGCGGAGTGCTGGGGTACGGCGTGTTCTCCCTGCTGACTCGAGTGCCGGCCCTCGCCGCTTTCATCGACCTGTTCCGCTGGAGCGACCCGCGTCCTGTGGTCAGTTCGTCATCGCGGTGACCGGTCGAACCGGCGGCGGATGTCCAGCAGGTGGTGCCGCAGCTCGTGCAACGTGTGCACCGCCGGCCCAGCGCACAGAATGCTCGACCGCTTCCGGGTGCGAAACGGGGAGCATGCGCTCCCAGTCACCGGGCTCGAGCAGGTCCAGCACCCGCGCGAACATCGCGGTGAAGTCCATGAGCCGGTGTGCGACGTCGCCGGAATCCGAGCCCTGGCGCGGCAGGTCCTGGCCGGGTTGTCCGACGACGACCTCGACGATGTCCTGCAGGTCATCGCAGAGCTGGTGAGTGACGCGTTCGACTGTGGCCGCAGCGCTCGCTGGATGCGGTTGTTCGTCACGCCGGCACCGTGAGTTCCGTGGCCGGGACCACCACGATGACCGGCAGATCAGCCAGCACGTGCGCGAGGCGGGGGCCGTCGTAGCCGGCGTCGGCGACCAGCAGGTCGTCCGAATCCCCCCGGTGACCACTGCCTGGCCGCGGTCAGGCGGTCCACCACGCCGCGGATCTGGCGGGCGGTCACGTCCGCGGCAGTGTCACCCCTGCCAGCGCGGTCCGCAACCGATCAACGTCCACCCGGCCCTGGGCCAGCGCGGCACGACCGCTGCCATGACCACGACGATGCTCACCAGCCAGAGACAGCTCCGCCACCGACCGCACCGGCCCGTCCACGCACAACACCGCGTCGGCTAGCTCGAACAACGCATCCGCCCGCCGGGTCAGGCACCGGTAGAACTCCTGCCGCAACCCGGACAACTCCCGGGACACCCGTTCTACGGGCCATGGTGCACACTGATCAACTGAAGCCTTGGTCTCGATCTTCTTCCGTTGCAAGAAGAAGAATCGACCAAGGGCTTCACTCATGGTTGACCGGGGTCACACCTAGCCACTCAGAGGTTGAAACTCAAGCTAGGCCCGGCTCAGCACGCGCAGCATCGTGTGCACGCGGTCCGCGCGGCCCCCGGGGTCGCCGGTGAAGGTCACTTCCGAGGCCATGCCGCCGAAGTCGGCCCAGAAGCTGTCGCCCGTCTGGTGGTGCAGCGGGATGTCCTGGCCTGTCAACGGGTTGGTGACTACCAGGGAGGCGTCCGAGCCGGGGCGCACGGTGAGGCGCAACGTCGGGGAGGTGTACTCGCCGAGGTAGCGGTGGACCTCCCGTGGTCCGGGACCGGTCTGTGGTGGGACCGGGCGGTGCCCGACGAGCAGTGCCAGGAGGTGTTCACCGAGCGCCGAGCCGCCCAGGGTGTTGGTCAGCACGGCCAGTGCCAGTCCGCGCTCCGGTTCCACGTGTACGAACGCGCTGGTGCCGCCGATGTGCTGGACGGCCCCAGGCGGTCCCGCAACTGGCAGCGCCCAGCCCAGTCCCCAGCCCCGGTAGCGCAGTGGCACACCGGGCAGGCGGACCTGTTCGCGCAGCATCTCCTCACGCAGGGACATCGGCAGCAGGGTGTGGCCCTGTTCGGTGCGCCCTCGGGCGCAGGCGAGCGCCACCCTGGCGGTGTGAGCCGCGGTGGCGCGCAGACCGGCCCCCGCTGGCCCGTACAACGGACTGGCCGGTGGCCACAGCGGCCCGCGTGTGAAACCGCCCTGCCCGTCCGAGAGATAGCCGTCGGCGGCGCCGAGGTCGGCGGAGGCGGCACCGGCCGGGGCGAGGACCTGCTCGTGCAGCGCCCTCATCCAGTGCCGGCCGGTGGTGTTCTCGACGAGCCTGCCGAGTGCGGCGTAACCGGGGTTGCTGTAGTGGAACAGTTTCCTGGGTTCGGCGGTGAAGGACCGGTCGAGCAGTTCGGCGAGCGAGGCGGTGCCGTCCCAGGCGTCGGCCAGGCCGGCGGTGTGCGCCAGCAGCATGCGTGGGGTGATCGCCGTGCCCGCCAGTTCAGGCACCAGGCGGCCCGCCGGGGCATCGAGGTTGAACGCGCCCGAAGCCACCAGGCGGCAGACCAAGGTCGCGAGCAGAGGCTTGGTCACCGACCCCACGGGGTAAGCGGTGTCCACCCCGGACGGAGCCACCCCGGTGACAGCGCACCGGGCGCCGGTGTCCTCGATCAGACACACCGATGCACCGGCCACGGCGTGCTCCCGGACGGCCTCCTCAAGCGCGGCACCGACTTCGGGACAGATCTTCACGACCCCCACCTCACATACGATGCAAATCTCACATATGCACTGTATCTGTAGTACAAAGAGTACGTGAGTACGAGAGCCGGACGCTCCAGGGAGACGAGCCGGGACAGACGTCGCCGTGAAACCCGGGCCGCGCTCCTGGACTCCGCGTACGAGGTCTTCCGCGCCGCTGGCTACGGCGCGGCTTCCCTGGAGGCGATCGCCGCCGACGCCGGGTTCACCCGGGGTGCGCTGTATGCGAACTTCAGCAGCAAGGAAGACCTCTTCCTGGCCTTGGTCGAGGAACGCGCCGACTCCCTGCTCGGCCAGTGGCGGGACCTGGTCCCGGCCGGTACCGCCCGCGGGGACGTGGCGCGGACTGTCGGTGCCTGGCTGGCCGGGTTTCTGCTCGAGCACCAGGGGTGGTTGCTGGCCAACGCCGAGTTCTCCCTCGTGGCGGCACGGTCACCGGAGCTCGCTGCGCGCAGAAGAGCCGCGCTGGGCCACGTCCGCCTCGAGATCGGCGAGGCACTGCGGCACTTCGCCGGTGCCGGGGACGAGGACCCCGGTGAACTCGGGGTGCTGGCCGTGGCGCTGATCGACGGCGTCCTGGTCAACGCCGCGCTGGACCCTGAGCTGGACGTCGCGGCCGTGCTTGCCAGCGGTCTGGGGCGCCTGCTCGCCACGGACCAGTGACCCGCTTTCCCGGCCGCCGAACAGCTCGTCGGACGGCCACCAGCGGCCCAGGGTCGTGACCATCACGGTCGACGGGCGCTGCGGGTCGACCGCCAGCCCCGCGAAGCCGAAGCCGGTGCCGGGCATCGGCGAGATGTCCTTCCACGACCCGGTGGACGGCGTGTGCTTCCAGACCGACCCCGCCTTCACCCCGTTCGGGCCGGGGACGTCGGTGTACGTCACGTAGAACGAGCCGTCGCCGGACAGCACACCGTGGTGCGGCAGCTGCCCCGCGGGCTGACCGGGCACGGCCGCCCAGGTGGCCCCGCTGTCGGTGGAGCGGTACAGCGAGGTCGTCTTGTCGGCGACGCCCGCGTAGACCGTCCTGCTGCCGGCCGGTCCGAAGGTCACGAAGGACAGCCCGATTCCACTGCTGCCGCCGTCCTTCACCGGGAACGTGGCCACCTGGCTCCACGTCACGCCGTGGTCGGTGCTGCGCCACAGCCCGTTCTTGCGGGTGCCCAGGTTGTCGGCGGGGTCGATCGCGAGCCGCTCGCCCATCGACCGGCCGTCCTCGTTGGCGCCGAGCTTGAACGGCAGGTCGGTGCGCTGGAACGTCCTGCCCTGGTCGGTGGAGCGGTCGTCGCTCTGGACGATCGCCCGGCCGCCCTCCCCGTCGCCCGCGCACAGGACCTTGCCGCTGGTGCGCGACACGATCTTCACCGCTCCGCCGAGGCCTTCGGAACTCCCAGGACCTTCTTGCTGTTGTTGTTGAACAGCTGGTGGTAGCCGCCGTCCACCGGCTTCAGCCGCCACTGCTGGCTCGCCGCGTCAGGGCTGCGCTGCTCCTGCTGAATCCGGACGCCGTCCGCTCCCGCCACGTCCAGCGCGTTGCCGCTGCGCACCGACACGAACCGGTAGTACGCACCGGCGTCGACGGCCACCGGCTCCGAGTCGCCCCACACCACCCCCAGGTACGCACCGGCCAGCGCCGACACCCCCAGCGCCGCGGTGATCACCGTCAACCGGCCGCGGTGGTGCTTGCGTCCCCGCGGTCCACCGGCCCGACGGTCCGCAGTGGACCCGGTCTTGCTCATAGCAGCGCTCCTTGAGTCTGCCGTGCCTTGGCACGGCACCGAGGTCGGTGATCGTCTTCCGACTTACGTGCAAGTTGCCGCTGCTGCGGGAAAGGTTTCCGCCGAATCCGGAATCCTCGTGGACCTGCGCACCACGAGACCGGCCAGTCGGTGTCGCCGTCCCGGCTACTCGCGTTCGACGATGACCGCGCAGGCGGTCGCCCCGGCGCCCGTGCCGATCAGGAGCGCGCACTCACCGGCTCCCAGCAGGTCACCCGCCAGGATGTCAGCCAAGTTCGCCGGCAGGTCCCCGGCCCCGAGGTGCCCGGTGTCCGTCCCGAACGCACGGTAGCGGTCGCGCAGCGCACGTGGCAGGGCACGCCGCACGACCTGGTCCGTCACCTGCGCACCCAGCCGGTTCGACGAGACGAGTGCGATGCGGTCGCGGGCCGTGTCCTCGTCCCCCAGACCGGCGTCGGTCAGTGCGGTGCCGACGGCCTCCTGGATCACCTCGCGGGAGCCCTTCAGGTTCGCCGCGAACCCGAGCGCGTCCTCCTGGGGACCGGAGACCGGCTCGGGCAGCGGGCGGAACGGGTGGAAGGCCGGGAAGGTCTCCTCGAGCTGCGGGCGGCCCGCCGAGCCGACGGAGCGGATGATCAGCGGGCCCTCGTCGCGGCCCAGCAGAACGGCGGTCGCGCCGTCCCCGAAGACGGTGGCGGGAGCCGTTCGCCACCGGTCGTACGGGAGCGCGCTGAAGTTGCCCGCGGTGGTGCACAACGCGTGCCGGACGCTGTCGTCCGCCTGCATCAAAGTGGTGGCCCAGCCGATTCCCGCGGCACCGCCGTTCGACATCTGAGCCAGCCCGATCGCGACCGCCCTGGACGCGCCGAGCACCCTGGCGAGCCGGTGCGCGGGCGACCAGGGGTCTTCCTCTCCCGGAGTCATGCCCGCGTAGGTGACGAGGTCGATCTCAGCGGGATGCACGCCGTGGTCGCCGAGGCACTGCCGGGCTGCCTGCCACCCCATCCACCAGGCGGGTACCGCGGCGCCGACCGGCACCTCGGAGCACGCGGCCCCGGCGGCCTGTTCCGCGGTGACCGCTCCCGCTGCGACGGCACTCGCCGCCGGGTAGCGCTCGTCGGGCAGCCACGTCGTCGCAGCGCTGATCCGGACGGTGCGCTCGACCCTCATGCCGGTCGCTCGTCGGGTCGAAGGCGGACCGGGACGGAGAACAGGGTGCGGTCACCCAGGTTCGTCGTCCAGCGCAGGTCTTCGAGCGGGACGGCGAGGGACAGCCGCGGGAACCGCGCGAACAGCGCGGGGAGCGCGGTGTTCGCCGTGGTCAGTGCCAACGGCGCACCCGCGCAGAAGTGCGGGCCGTGCCCGAAGCCGATGTGACCGGTGTTGCCGGGGCGGGGCACGACGAGCTGATCCGCGTCCGGGTAGGCCAACGGATCGCGGTGGGCGGCGGCGACCACCACGAGAACGGTGGCGTCGCGCGGGATCGTGACCCCGCCCACCTCCACGTCCTCGGCGGCGAACCGCCAGGTCGCGCACGGCGTCGGCGGGTACCGGCGCAAGACCTCCGCGAGCACCGCCGAGCACGACGCCGGACCGGCCGTGATCGCTTCGAGCAGGTCTTCCCTGGTGGACGCCAGAGCGGCGGTGTGAGCCAGCAGCGTCGTGGAGGTCGTGGTCCCGGCGAACACGGTCAGGGCGACCATCGACATCACCTCGGCCAGGCTGAGCCTGCCGCCGGGGTGGTAGTCGCGGAAAGCCAGCTTCAGCAACGTGTCGGTGCCGGGGAACCGGTCGTGGTCGTCGATCGCCTCCAGGATGAGCTGTTGCTGCGCGTCCGCGGCTTCCCGCGCCTCCGCGCTCCGCGGATCTGCGTCTGCGACGACTGTTCGCACAGCGGGGAGCAACCGGTCGAGGAGGGACTTCTCGATTCCGATGACCTCGCTCATCACCGACGTCAGCACCGGCCCGGCGAACGCGGTCACCAGGTCGGGCGCGGTCGCGGCGGCCAGGGTGTCGAGGCTGGTCGCGACGATCTCGGCGATCCGCTGACGGCGCCGGTCGACGGCCTTCGGGGCCAGGCACCTGGTGAGCAGCTCCCGCAGGCGGCGGTGGTCGGCTCCGTCGGTGTTCAGCACGTGCCGGCCCAGCACCGCGTAGCTGTCCTCGGGGTGCCTGCCCCCGTCGAACAGGTGGGCGGGATCGGACAGCGTCGCCGGGTCCTTCCTCAGCCGGCTGTCCAGCAGGACGGCTTTCGCCTCGGCGTAGCGGGCCACGACCCAGACCCGGAGCCCGGTCGACAGCACGACCTGCTGAACCGCGTCTCCTCGAACCAGCGCGGCCAGCATCGAGTCGTTGTCGGTCTGGTTCGGACTCAGCGCGAAGACGCTGGACACCGGGTCACACCCCGCTGTCGGCGAAGAGCCGCTCGCGCACCTCACCACGGCGCCACTTCCCGCTGCTGGTCCGCGGCAGCCACCCCCGCGCGACGAGCCGGACGTCGACGTCGGCCAGCCCGACCTCATCGGCGATCCGGGCACGGATGCCGGCGACCAAGGCGGCCTGGTCGTCGGTCTGCGTCTCCGCCACGACGACCATGCGCTCACGGGACACGTCCGCCACGACGACCACGTGACGCTGGTAGACGCCGTCGAGGTCGCGGACTGCCGTCTCCACGTCGTGGGCGTGGAAGTTCCGGCCGGCCACCACGATCATGTCGCTTCGCCGGCCGGAGACGTAGAGCTCACCGCCGAGCACGAACCCGGTGTCCTGCGTGCGGAACCAGCCGTCCCTGATCGCGGCGTCGGTGGCGGCGCGGTCGTCGAGGTAGCCGCGCAGCATGTTCGCCCCCCGTGCTTCGATCTCGCCGAAGTGCCCTTCGTCCAGCTCCCCGCCCGCGCCGTCAGTGATCCGGAACTCGACGCCGGGGAAGGCGGGCCCCTGCGACACGACGGGCACCGCACCGGGTTCTGGGCCGTCGTGGACCACCACCCGGCCGCCGTCCCGCAGCGACGCCCGGTCGACGTGGACGACCTTCGCGACACGGCCGGCGGGTTGCAGCGAGATTCCCACGCAGAACTCCGCCGCACCGTAGCCCGGCGTCATGACGGTCGGGCGGGCGCCGAGCGGGCCGAGCAGTTCGTCGAACCGCCGCAGCGTCGAGGAGGCAACGGGTTCACCGGCGTTGATCGCGGCCTTCCACCCGGTGAGGTCGATGCCGTCGAGCCGCCCGGCCGCGGCCGCGTCGAGGATGCGGTCGTAGGCGAAGTTCGGGCCGGTGAAGAACGCGATGCGCTGGTCGGCGAAGTACCGGAGGGTTTCCGCGGTGCGCCGGACGAACGTCACGGGGCTGAACATGTGCAGGTCGCTGCCGGTCACCAGGTGGGTCAGCAGCGTCACGAGCCCGAAGTCGTGGAACAGCGGCACCCACACCATCGCGGCGTCCCCGTCCTCCACACCGCCCCGCTCGGCCGTGCCCAGCACGCTGGCCACCAGGGCACCGTGTTCGATCATCGCCCCCTTGGGCGAGGAGGTGCTCCCGGAGCTGAACTGCACCACGGCCAGGTCCTGCGGTTTCGGTGTCGCGGACCGCGGGACTTCCGGCTGCGGTGCGCAGTCTGCGATGCGCACCACCGCGACGTCCGGGTACCGCTCCTGCACGGCGGCACCGAACTCGTCGAACGGCGGTCCCACCAGGACGCACCGGAGGTCCGCGCTGCGGACCAGCGCGTCCATCCGTTCCAGAGCGGACTCCAGTCCCCCTGCGAACGACGGCACGGGAATCGGCACCGCCGCGACGTTCGCGGCGAACACCCCGAAGAGCGCGGAGACGAACTCCGGCGACGTCGCGGCGAGGATTCCCACCCGGTGGCCGGGCCGGTCGTCCAGACCCGCGCGGCGCAGTTCCGCAGCGACCCCGTACGCCCGTGCCGGGATCTCCCGGTGGGCAAGCGAGGTGTTCAGCTCCGGGAAGACCAGCTCCCCGGCCGTCCGCTGCGCGAGGACCGGCAGCAGGTCGGCCATGGTGCGGAGCTCCTGGGTTTCGGCGAGCCAGCGGAGTCCCGGCTTTTCGTTCCGTGAACCGGGAGGGGTGGCCGTGTCGACTTCCAGCCCCATTGGACTTTCCTCCACCTGGTCCCGATGTGCCGTCACGACGGTGCGAACGCCGGTTCACCGTAGGAAGGACGCAGGGTGTCGACCATCTCCTGTTCCGATAAACGGAACGACCGCGAAGTCCGGGCCCAGATCACGCACGGCGGCCGCGAACCGGTCAGCGCGCCCCGGAGGAGCGGATCCCGGCTTCGACCAGGTTCGCCAGATCGGCCACGGTCCGCACCCGCACCAGGGTGTCGGGGTCCAGTTCGAGGGCGAACTCGTCCTCGATGGCGGTGACCGCGGTGAGCAGCCGCAGCGAGCTGGCGTTCTCGAGGTGGGTGAGCTGTGCGTCGAGGGCGATCTCGGCGACGGGCACGTCGAGCGCGGCCGACAGGTGGCCGACCACCACTCGCGCGAGGTCATCGGGTGACGTCATTCGGACATCCTCTCGGCTGCAACCGGCCGCGCCTGGAAAGGCGGCATCTCCCGAACGACGCTATCAGCGAGGTTCAGCTGTGCAGCTCCGTTCTTCTCGTGCCGCCCTCCACAGCAGACGGTGAACCGCAGGACCCGCAGCGGCTCTTCTCCGGACGTTCAGGTGGACGGCCCTCACCGTCCACACTGGACATCCCGGTCAGGCGCCGGTGTGCCTCATCCGGCAGGACGCGCGCCGATGACCGAGCAGACCGTGGTGCCGCGATAACCGAGCCGGACCTGCTCGGGCAGGACGCGCACCGTGAAGTCCTCGGGGAGCGGGTGTGCCTGGAGCCCCGGGGCGTCACCGTAGGGCTCGAAGCCGCAGCGGCGCAGCCGGGTGATCCAGGTGGCGGCCGGCTCGTGCCGCTCGAAGCGCTGGTCGTCGGTGCGCGAGCCGACGATGTTCATGATCTCGCGGGCGAAGAACGTCTTCATGTGGTCCTTCTCCTGCTGGGTGGCCGGAGTGGCCTCGATGGCGCGCAGGATGGTGCCGAAGAACCGCCACGAGTTGAAGAACCGCTGCGGGAAGGACACCTCGTGGTGGTCGGTGTCGAACTCGTTCAGCACCAGCCCGCACGGGTTCAGCTCGCGCAACCGCTGGAAGAACTCGTCCCTGGCGTCGTGACCCGGGCTCGGGTCCTGCATGTGGTGCAGCGCGAGAGAAGCGTTGACCACCAGCGGGACGTCGATGTGGGACAGGCCCATCCAGTCGGCGTCGTCGAGGTCCTCCGCCACCTTCGCCACGGGACGGAAGTCCAGCTCGACACCGTGCTCGGCCGCGACCTGCCACAGGGTGCGCTCGGCCGTGGCCAGGCTCTCCCGGTCGGGGTCGACACCGATGACCGTGCAGCGGCGCAGTCCCGGGTTGCCGGTCGCGAGACCGCGCAGCAGCGCGCTCTCCTGGCGGCCGTGCCCGATGCCGACCGACATCAGGGCGAAGTCCTCGGCGGTGCCCACCTGCCCGGCGAGCAGCTCGTTGACGACCCGGCTCGTGTCCATGAACGGCAGGTGGGTGGTGAGCAGGTAGTACAGGTCGATCTGCGGCTGGTCGTAGTCCTGCCTGTACAGGTTGGTCTCCGAGGGGCTGCCGTGCTCCTCGACCCGGTTGACCAGTGCGGCCCGGTAGAACTCGTACGCCGCGTCCTGCGGCTGCACCTCGGGCCCGAGCAACTTCTGCAGGGTCTCCAGCGCAGGACGGGCCTGCGCGGAGCGGCCGGCGTGGACGTGGGCGACGGCGTCGCACAGCAGGGCGAACTTCTCCATCGGGCAGCAGCTCCTCGGGACTGACCAGAACTTCTCGGCATGGCTGTCATCACCGGCGGCATCCGAATGCCGCCGACGGGCTTCTTCACGGGGTGGCGGCCGCGAGGGCGGCCGGTGCCTCCAGGGCTCGTTTGAGGTCACCGAGGAAGACCATCGCGTCACGGCCGTTGACCACGCGGTGGTCGTAGACCAGACCGAGGTGGGCGAACCGGCGGGCTTCCGGCCTGCCCTGCTGGTCGAGGACGAGCTGTTCGTCGATGCCGCCCAGGGAGAGCGCGCAGGTCTGGCCGGGGAAGACGATGGGGGTGGCGAAGACCACGCCGTCGGTGGTGTGCGGGGCGATCAGGATGTTGGCGCCGGTGAGCTCGTCGGCCCGGAAGGTGCCGCGGGCGGCCTTGTCGCGGAACTCGGTGATCAGGTCGGCGATCCGGGTGACGCTCAACGCGGCGGTGTTGTGCACGACCGGGGTGTACAGGCCCTTTCCGGCGTCCACGGCCACCGCGACGTGCGCGCTGGCGGCGGGCTGGACGGTGCCGTCGTCGAGGAGCCGGGTGAACAGGCTCGGGTGTGCCGGGAGCTGGTCCGCCACCGCCTTGACGAGCAGGCCGACCAGGGAGACGACGCTGCCGGTGCGCCGGCGCAGTTGCCGGGCGAGGTCCTGGGCCTGGCCGACGTCGACCTTGGCGTAGGCGGCGGCGGCCGGGATGGTGCGCATCGACTCGGTGACCACGGCGCTCACCGCCCGTTGCTGCGCCGACAGCCGTTGGCCGGTGGGGGCATCGGCTTGTGCGGGGCTGGGCAGCAGCGCTTCGACGTCGGCTGCGCGGATCACGGTGCGGCCCAGTCCGCGCAGGTCGTCGTCGGTCAGGCCGTGCTGGTCCGCGAGGGCGCGCGCCGCCTTGGTGAGCGTCAGACCGGCACTGGTGGCCGGCTCCGGCGGTGCCGCGGGGGCGGCGGCCGGTGCGGAGAGGTAGGCGCGGTGCTCGTCCGCGGAGGCGAAGAGGTGGGCGACGGTCTGACCGGGGCGGCAGTCCGCGCCGTCCGCGACGAGGGTGTGGAGGATGCCGTCTGCGGTGCTGTCGATCTCCTCCTGGGCCTTGGAGGTCTCGACCACCACCAGCGGCTGCCCCTTCTCGACGCGTGCGCCGTGCTCGGCGAGCCACTCGACCAGGACGTAGCCCGCGTCGTTGGTGTTGAGGGTGGGCAGCTTGACGCTGATCACTGGGAGGCCTCCGTGAGGGCGCGGCGCAGTGCGGGCGCCTGGAGCAGGACGGTGTGCTCCAGGTGGGCGGCGGTGGGGATGACGCTCGGCCGGGCGCTGAGCAGCAGCACGGGCTGGGCCAGCCGGTGCCACAGGTGCTGGTGCAGCTGCTGGGCGAGCATCTCGCCCCAGGTGCCACCGGCTGCGCTGTCCTCGGCGACGCAGATGCGGCGGGCGCGGGACAACGTCTCCAGCAGCGGTTCGACGGTGAACGGGTGGAGCCGGGAGGGCACGAGCAGCTCGCAGGTGACCTCTTCCTCCAGCAGCAGGGTGCGCATGGCGGCGACGGCTCGCTCGGTCAGGCCGCCGGGGGCCAGGATGATCCAGTCCGGGTCGGCGCAGTCCACGGGGAACACGCGCGCGGTCCGGCTCGGGTCGTCGAGCAGCTCGTACCGGAACAGGTCGTCGACGATCCCGCCCTGGTGCATCGTGCGGGCGTAGAGCGTCTTGTCCTCGAACAACATGCAGGGCTGCTCGCTGGAGAGCATGGCGGTGAGGACGTCCGCGTTGTCGTGGAACGGCGACATCTCGTGCAGGCTGAGCGCGGGGATGCCGATGAAGTGCTTCTGCAGGCTCTGGCTGTGGGTCGGCCCGTAGCCGCGGTTGCCGCCGGTGGGACAGCGGACCACCATGCTCATCGGAACGGTGCGCCCGTACATCGACACGGACTTGCTGGCGAAGTTCAGGAGCTGGTCGAAGGCGAGCGCGGCGAAGTCGGAGAACATCATCTCCACGACCGGGTGGTTGCCGGTCAGCGCGAGCCCCGCGGCGACGCCCACGATGCCGCCCTCGCTGATCGGCGAGGAGATCACGCGTTCCGGGTGGCGGTCCGACAGGCCGCGGGTGGCCTTGAAGGCGCCGCCGTACGGGTCGGCGACGTCCTCGCCGATGACGTAGGCGCGGGGGTCGTCGTCGAGGAGCGCGTGCAGGGCCCGGTTGAGGTTGCCGATCACCCGTTCCGGCCTCGTCACGAGTGCTCCCAGCGGGACGCGGGGCGGGCCTGGACCTCGCGCACGACCTCGGCGATCGCCTGTCGCTGGTTCCGGTCGGCCACGGCGAACTGCTCCGGGTGCTGCGCTTCGTACCGGCGGTACCAGTCGTGCTCGGCCGCGTGCCGCATCACCTCGGCGGGGCGGGAGTCGTCTCCCTTGCTGTGCGGGCCCACCCGGTTCGTGCTGAACTCCACCACCAGGGGCTGGTGCCGGGTGCGGACGTCGTCGACCAGGCCGGACAGCTCCCGGCGCACCACGGCGACGTCGTGAGAGGTGACGTGGTGGTGGCGGATGCCGAAGGCCGCCGCACGCGCCTGGATGGTGCCGGCCATCTGCTGCTCGGTCGGGGTGGACTGGGCGATCCTGTTGTTCTCGACCACGACCAGCAGGGGCAGCCCCCACAACTGGGCCATGTTCAGCGCCTCGTACACCGCGCCTTCGCCCCACGTGCCGTCGCCGACGTGCACCACCGCGATCCGTCCTGGCTCGGTCCGCCGCAGGTGCAGGGCGACCCCCGCGGCCACCGGCAGGCTCTCGCCCTGCACGCCGGTGGACAGGTAGCGGTCGCGGAGGATGTGCTGGCTGCCGCCCACGCCGTTGCACACAGCGCCCTCGCGTCCCATGATCTCCGCCAGCAGGCCGTGCGGGTCGCGGAAGCGGGCCAGGTAGTGGCCGTGGCCGCGGTGGTTGCTGAAGACGTGGTCGCCCTCGTCCAGCAGTGCGTAGAGCGCGACGGGGATGTACTCCTGCCCCAGGCAGGTGTGCGTGGTGCCGTGCAGCAGACCCTGCGAGAACAGCTCCAGCAGGGCCAGTTCGAAGTGCCGGATCATCAGCAGGGTGTCGAGGTCCTCGGCCGCCAGCCGCGACAGGGGTTCCGCGCCCGCCCGGGGCTGAGGCAGCACGGTGGTGCTGCCGCCGACGAGCGGGGGTGCTGTGCTGGCCACATTCGTCTCCCAGTGCGATTCAACGAACAACAGCATTCGAACAAAAGTGCGGCGACCTCATTTTGACTCATTTTTTCAATGCGAGTCGGGCCTTTCCTCGCAAAGTCTGGCAGGTAGACCCAATTCCACAGAAGCCATCATTCCAACCCGTGGGACAAGCTTTTCTGAACAGCATCCGCGTGTACGGAGCGTCCACTGCGCGCAGTCCAAGTTCACCCTGATGGCCGTTGCGGTGCGTACATCCGGGCTATCAGCTCGATGACCGGTGACGTCGAATACATAGTTGTTCAGTCAAACGGAGTCCACTGAGGAGTGATGACCTTGCGTCTGTCGCAGAAGTTCGGGGTGTCCGCTGTCGTCGCGGTGGCGGTTGCCGCCGGCATGGCAACGCCCGCGATGGCCGATTCCAGCAGCAACGTGTACGGAACATGGCCGAACCGGCTCGCGCACGCGACATTCACGAGCTACGGCGACTCGTTCACGGTCTGGGACGACGAGGCCGACGGCCGGGCCGCCGTGGTGTTCTGGCAGGCGGGGGCAAGGACCGGTGAGTGCGTGAACAGCAAGGGCGACAACACGTCCAAGACCTGCAACTACGACTTCACCGAAGGCGTGCGGGTCACGTGGAACCTCACGGCGCAGGGGTGGGCGAACCCGGGGTGCTGCACCGCGGTCGTGGGACCCACGCAGTACGACAAGGCCTGACCCACCGCCGCGCCACCGGTTGCGGATGACCGTGCAACCGATGGGCGTGGTCACGACAGGCCGGTGACCGTCCACAGCCGAGGCAGTGGACGGTCACCGGCCGTCAGGCTCCCGAGGACGGCCCGAGCACCACCGGGAACGTCCTCGGCGCGTGCACGTGGACACTGCGCCGGAACGTCAGCTCCTCCTCCACGGCGGCGGCCCGCAGCTTCGGGAAGCGGCCGAACAGCGCGGTCAGCGCGACCTCCGCCTCCAGTCGCACGAGGGCTGCGCCCAGGCAGCGGTGGATGCCGTGGCCGAACGCGACGTGGCCGGTGGTGTCGCGGTCCGGGTCGAGGCGGGCCGCGTCGGGGAAGCGGGTGGTGTCGCGGTTGGCCGCCCCCGTGGAGAGCATGACGGAGGCGCCGCGCGGGATGGTGGTCCCGGCGATCTCCAGGTCCTCGGTGGCGAACCGCAGCGAGGCGTTGAGGGCGGGTGAGACCCACCGGAGCAGTTCCTCGACCAGCTCGGGCGCCGTGTCCGGCTTCAGCCGCTCCAGTGCCGCGGGGTCGGCGAGCAGGGCGCGCACGCTGTTGGTGACGAACACCGCGGTGGTCTCGTGGCCGGCCATCAGCAGGAGCATCGCCATGGCGACGATTTCCAGGTCGGAGAGGCGTTCGCCGTTCTCGGAGGCGGCGATGAGGCCGGAGAGCAGGGCGTCGTCCGGGTCGGCGCGGCGCAGCGCGACGAGGCCGCCGAGGTAGTCGGCGAGCTGGGCCGAGGCGCGGACCAGCTCGGGTTCCGGGCACTCGTCGATCAGCACGGTCGACCAGTGCGCGAAGTCCTCGCGGTCCAGCTCGGGCACGCCGATCAGCTCGCAGATCACCTCCATCGGCAACGGGATCGCGAAGCGCGCGACGAGGTCCACCGGCTCGTCGGTGGGCAGCGCGGACAGCAGGTCGTCGGCGAGGGTCTGCACGCGGGGGCGGAGCTCGGCGATGCGGCGGGCGGTGAACGCCTGGGTGACGAGCCTGCGCAACCGGGTGTGGTCGGGCGGGTCGAGCGAGGTGAGCATGTGCGACATGGGCGCGGGCAGACCCGGTGGCGCGGTGGCGCGTTCGTCGGCGGGCAGCGCGGCGCGGTAGTCCTTGGCCAGCCGCGGGTCGGCGAGTCCTTCGCGCACGTCGGCGTACCGGGTGACGAGCCAGGTCGGTCCCGTCTCGAAGGTCAGCTCGCGCACCGGGGTGTGGTCGCGGGCGTGGCGCAGCGCGGCGTGCGGGTCGCGCCAGTACAGGTCCATGAACTCGGTGTCGTCCACGGCGCTCAGTCCTTCACCGCGGTCGCGCTCATGCCGGTGACCTGGTGGTCCGGCCAGCGCGCCCCGTCGCCCTTGGGCTCGTCGCCGAGGACGGTGACGCGGTACCCGACCCTGCGCCCGGTGTAGTCGTTGACGGCGTGGTGCTGGGTCGCGCGGTTGTCCCAGACCGCGACCGCACCCTCGGTCCACCGGTAGCGGCACACCCGCTGCGGGCTCTCCGACACGGTGAACAGGTGCGGCAGCAGCACCGCGCTCTCCTCGGCGGTGAGCTGCGGGATGCGCTTGGTGAACATGCGGTTCACGTACAGGGAGCGCCGGCCGGTCTCCGGGTGCACGCGCACGACCGGGTGCTCCGCCTCGCTGCGGAAGGACCCGAACTCCAGCACGTGGACGGCGGTGAGACCGTCGCACAGCTCCCGGATCGGCGCCGACAACGCCTCGTAGGCCAGGTACTGGTTGCTCCACATCGTGTCGCCGCCGACGGCGGGCGACTGCGCGATCTGCAGGACCGAGGCGATGGGCGGCGACTGGGCGTAGGTGACGTCGGTGTGCCAGACGTCGGCCTTGGCGCCCTGCTCGGAGTCGAGCACGACGACCTCCTCGTGCTCGGGCAGCTTCGGCAGGAGCTGGTGCACCTCCAGCTGCCCGAACCGCCTGCCGAACGCCTTGTGGTCCTCCGGCGTGAGCCCGGCGGCGTCGGGGAAGAACAGCACCAGGTGTTCGAGCAGCAGCCGGTGGATCCGGTCGAACAGGGCGTCGTCGACGTCGGCGAGCGCGATGCCGCGGATTTCGGCACCGAGTGCGCAGGTGAGCGGACGCACGTCGAGAGAGGTCATTTTCCACCCATTCCTGATAACCATTCCGCACACACGGAACGGATGTGCAAAAAATCTTCTGAACGCTTGCTTCCAACGCTTTTCAGCGGCAATCTTCAGATCAGCACAGAACCTCCAGGGAATTCCCGAAAGGATCGCCGTGACCAGTGACAGCTCCGGTACCGCCGCTCTCGCCGCCCTCGTGGACCTCGCCACCCCGTTCGCCGTGCGGACGGCGGTCGCGCTGAGGCTGCCCGAGCTGGTGCGCGACGGGCACACCACCACGGCCGCCCTGGCGCAGGCGTGCGGCGCCGACCGGGACGCGCTGGCCCGCCTGCTGCGCCACCTCGTGGCGGTCGGCCTGTTCGCCGAGCAGGCGCCCGGTGAGCACGCGCTCACGCCGGTGTCGCGGGCGCTGCTCGACGAGAGCAACGCGCTGCTGCGGTCGTGGCTCGACGCGGGAGGACCCGGGCTGAAGATGGACCTGGCCTACAGCGGGATGCTGCACGCCGTGCGCACCGGCCGGTCGGCCTACGGCGTCGTGCACGGCAAGGACTTCTGGTCGGACTACCGCGACGACGAGGCGCTGCGCGTGTTCTTCGGGGCGACGATGGCCGGGTTCGCCTGGCAGACCGGCCCGGAGGTCGCCGCCCGCTACGACTGGAGCTCCGTGTCGAGCGTGGTCGACGTCGGCGGCGGCACCGGCGCGCTGCTGGGCGCCGTGCTGACCGAGCACCCGCACCTGACCGGTGCGGTGCTGGACCTGCCCGAGGTCAGGCCGGAGGCCGAGGAGTTCCTCGCCGACCTCGGCGGCAGGGCGAAGTTCGTCGGCGGCAGCTTCCTCGACCCGCTGCCCACCGGCTACGACGTGCTGATCGTGTCCCGCGTGCTGACCGACTGGCCCGACGAGGACGCCACCCGCATCCTGCGCCGGTGCGCCGAGGCCGTCCCGGACGAGGGGCGCGTGCTCGTGGTCGAGGTCCTCGCCGGCGAGGAGCACGCGAAGAACAACTCGTCGTTCGACCTGCAGTCGCTGACCCTGCTCGGCGGGCGGGAACGCCGGCCGGAGGACTTCGACGCGCTCGCCGCGCCCGCCGGTCTCGTGCGGCGAGCGCGGATCGACGGGCCGAACGGCCTGGTGGTGCTGGAGTACGCCCGCGGGTGAGCTCACCGTGCCGCCTCCGCGGAGGCGGCACGCACCCAGTCCGGCAGCCGGGACGCGCGCGGGTCGGGCAGCAGCTCCACCTGGTGCAGCCGGTCGAGCGGCGTGAGCCGGCGCACCCCCAGCCCGGACATGGTGTGCATGACCTCGTGGCGGATGCGGTCGTTGCGGCCGGTGCCGGTGAGCGCGCGGGCACCGACCCACGACCGGGTCGTGATCATCCTTGCGGCGTTGTGGCTGGTCCGGCCGATGTGGGCGAGGTTCTCCCTGCGGGCGGCGTCGTAGCGGCGCAACGCGTGGTCGACCACGTCGGGCGCCAGCGTCCCGCCCTGGCGCAGCACCGTCGCCAGCTCGTGCGCGTCGGCGATCGAGCTGTTCATGCCCTGCGCGGCCATCGGGTGCACCGAGTGGCCGCTCTCCCCGACCAGCGCGAAGCCCGGCGCGACGAGGGCGGGCGCCGTCGACCGGGACACCGGCAGCACCTGCCTGCGGTCGAGACCGGCGCGGAACGGCCCTGCCAGCGGCGCGAGTCCGGAACATCCGGCCAGCACCCGGTCCGCCCACCCGGCGAGCCCGTCCCGGTCGAGCCCGCGCAGCTCGTCCGGCGCGACCTGGACGTAGAGCCGGACCCGCCGGCCGGGCAACGGGTAGTGCAGCCGCAACCCGCCGTCGGTGACGTAGGCGGAGAAGTCCGGTTCCACGTCGTCGACGTCGTGCAGCTCGAACGCCGCCAGGCGGTGCGGGTAGTCGTGCCGCGCAGCGGTGAGCCCGGCGGCGGCGCGCAGCCGTGAGGAGATCCCGTCGGCTGCCACGACGAGCGCGGCGGGGACGTCCCCGTCGTCGCACCGCACGCCGCTCACCCGGCCACCGGTGCGCAGCAGGTCGCGGACGTGCACGCCCCGCCGCACCTCCACCGCGGCCGGCAGCGCGTCGGTGAGCGCGTCGAGGATGGCCTGGTAGTCGTGGGCCAGCAGCCACGGGTGCGCGGCCGGGAGCCGGCCGTAGTCGAGCACCATCCGCGGCGTGCCGTCGGAGGAGCGGGCGACCAGGCGCGACAACCGGGTGGCGCCCGCGCGGTCGAGCCGGTCGGTCACGCCCCAGGCCGCCAGGACCGCGAGTGATCCCGGTTGCAGCACCTCGCCCTTCGCCACGGGCGCGGGCGTGGGCCGCTTCTCCAGCACGAGCACGCGGCGGCCCAGCCGCCCCAGGGCGCAGGCGGTGGCGAGGCCGGCCACCCCGGCTCCGCAGACGACGACGTCCGGCCCGCTCATCGGGCGGCCGTCCGGTAGCGGCCCAGCGCGCGCAACGCCATGCCGTGCGTGAAGCCGGGGTTGGCGTACCGACTCACCCGCCGCACGTACTCGTGCACGGGTTCCGGTGTCCACCCGCCCTCGGCGGTGCGGGCGTCGAGCAGCCAGCGCACCCCCGTCGCGACGGCGGCCGGCTCCTCCCCTGCCGCGAGCAGCGACGACACCGCCCAGCCGGTCTCCTCGACCGTGCCGGGGGCGCCGTGGCCGTCACCCCACGATCCGTCGGCGTTGCGCGTCCCGAGCAGCCACGACCGCGCGCGGACCGCCGTCTCGTCACCGGTGCGGCCGCTGCGGGCGAAGGCCTCCAGCACCGCGGCGGTGCCCATCGTGTGCTCCCGGTACCAGACCGACTCGAAGCTCCCGTCCGGCAGCTGGGCACGGCCGAGCCACCGCAGCGCCCTGCGGACGCGGGTGTCGCCGGCGAGCACCCCGGCGTCGAGCAGCGCGTCGACGGCCTGCGCGGTCGTCATCGGGCACGGGCCGCTGTTGGCGACCCTGGTGTTGCGCACGCACAGTCCCCACGAGCCGCGGCTGTCCTGGCGGTCGCGCAGCCAGCCCGCCGCGGTGCGCACCGCGCCGGCCTGCCCGCTGCCAGGTAGCTTCGCCAGCACGGACACGATCTCGCTGGTCTCGAGGACCGCGGGCCAGCCATGCGCGCCGGACCAGCCCCAGAACCCCGGCGGGCAGCCGAAGGCGAGGAACGGCCGGTGCTGTTGCAGGGCGACGAACAGGTCCCGCGACGCCGCGAGCCTGGGGTCGTCGCGGTAGCCCGCCTCGACCAGGCCGCGCACCGCGTACATCGTCCAGGCGGCGTCCAGCGGTGTCGTCGCCCAAGACCCGTCAGCGTGCATCGTGCGCCGGAACCACCCCACGGCGGCGTCGACCATGTCCTGGCCGAGCCCCGCGCGGGCCAGGCCGGTGCAGACGAGACCGGTCACCCACGCGTCCTCCGACCACGACCCGGCCGACCCCTCGTGCTCGAAGGCCTGCCGGACCACCCGCAGCGCGTTCGGTTCGGCCCTGCGGGCCAGCAGCCGCTGCAGGCGGGTCAGCGGCCGGTGCCGGGTCTGGGCGAGCCCGAGCGCGGAGGCCATCGGCAGCCGCAGGTCGAACAGCCGCCGGTACAGGCCGGGCAGCAGCGCGAGCTCCAGCGGGAACCGCCGCATCTCGTGCGGGGCGAGCCAGCCGGCGAACCCGTAGAACTGGCGGCACCACAGCACGACCTCCGGGTGCGGGATCGCCTCCAGTCCCCCGTAGTCGGCCATCCAGCGCCGTCCTGCGGCGACCTCCGCCGCGTTGGCGACCGGGTCGACGAGGTGCAGCGCCGCCGCCGACACCGCCGTCGGCCCCGGTTCGCTCGGCAGGCCCGGCACCATCGCCCAGCCGCCGTCGTCGTTGCGCGTGCGGCGCAACCGGTCGACGCCCGCCGCGATCAGGTCGGCGGCACCGCCGGGGTCGGCGAAGTGCAGCGCGGTGATCGCGCCGGCGGTCGCGAGCGTGGAGCGCAGGCTGCTCGCCCCGTAGTCGAACACCCCGTCCTGGCGCTGGGCGGCGAACAGCACCCGCGCACCGTCGGCGATGGCGGTCTCCAGCTCCTCAGCGGTGCCGGTGTCGACCGAGGTCATGACCTCTCCCCTCTGTTGTCCGCCCCGTCGGGGAACTCGTGTCGTGAGCGCATCCGGGCCTGCAGGACGAGCGAGAACGCGAGCGCCGGTGCCACGACCAGCACCGCGGTCCACGGGCCGGCCGCACCCGCCACCACGGCGGCGGCGAGCACCAGCCGTTCCGCGACGAGCAGCTCGTGCGAACGCAGCGCGCGCCTCGGGGTCAGCGCCGCGGGCCGGGCCACCCACAGCGCGCACCCGCCGAGCACGACGGCGACACCGAACAGGGCGAACTGGGCGCCGGGCCGTGCGGCGACCAGCGCGCCGAGGCCGACCGCCGCGGTTCCGGCCGCCCACAGCACGGTGGCGAGCCGCACCGCCGCGGGCACGCCGTGGCGCACCGGCACCGACCGGTAGCCGCCCGCGCGGTCCCCGTCGACGTCGCGCACCGTGCCGATGAGGTTGGACGCGGTGTCGTGCAACAGGAACCCGAGCGCCACGGGCAGCAGCTGCGGTGGTGGCCAGGGCACCGCGACCATCGCGCCGATCACCAGCGCGAGCGCCGACAGCACGCCGCGGCTGAGGTTCCCGCTGAACCCGAGGCGTTTGAACACGGCGCTGTAGGCGACGATCCCGCCGACCGCCAGCGCGAAGAACGGCAGCACGCGCCAGTTGAACCCGACGACCACGGCCAGCGAGACGACCGCGCAGCCGATGCCGGTGGCCAGAGCCGCAGCGGGTGACAGCCGCCCGGACGGGATGGGCCGCTGCGGTTTCGCGATGGCGTCGAGGTGCCGGTCGAAGTGGTCGCCGAGGTAGTGACCGGCGAGCCAGCCCAGCACGGGGGCCAGCACGGCGGCGGCGATCTCCGCCGGCCGGTCACCGCCCGCGACCAGCACGCCCGCGAGGCCGAGCAGGGCCGGGTAGCACGTCGTGTAGGGCCGCCAGGTCTGCCAGTGCGCCAGTGCCCGCTCCCGCACCGCGTGCCCGGTGGCCTGGAGCGCGCGCACCTCAGCGGTCACGGTCGACCGCGATCTCGGCGATGGCCGCGAGCCGGTCGGTGGCGGCCGCGCCCGGCAGCCCCCGCAGGCAGGCGAGCGCGAGCCGGGACCGGTCGCGTGCGCCGCGGCGGGCCTCGTCCAGCGCACCGCTGTCGGTCACCGCGAACCGCAGCAGCTCCAGCGTCTCCTCCGGTTCGAGCGCACCCGACAGCGCGGTCTCCACGGCCGCGCGGTGCTCCGGCCGGCCCTCGCGGTGCGCGAGCAGCACCGGCCACGTGGGACGGAGGTTGGCCGCGTCGCTCGCGTCGGGTTTGCCCGACGTGCCCGCCCCGAGGTACGGCAGCAGGTCATCCTGCATCTGGAAGGCCACGCCCGTGTGGTGGCCGTAGTCGCCGAGCTGGTCGACCTGCCCCGCGGAGCCGCCGCCGAGCAGCGCGCCGGCCCGGCACGCGGCCCGGAACAGCGCCCCCGTCTTGGCGGCGGCGACGTCGAGGTAGTCCTCCAGCGCGCTGCCGGGCCGGGTGGCGCCGGGCGACACCATCGTGGACTCCAGCACCTGCCCGCGGCACAGGTCACCGCCCGCGTGGGCGAACTCGGCGACGACCGCCATCACCACCCGCGGCGGCGCGGCGCATTCGGCGACCGAGGCGAACAGGTCGAACAACAAGGCGTCACCGGTCACGATGGCGTCCGCGACGCCGTAGCGCGCGTGCACGGAAGGCCGGCCGCGGCGCAGGTCGTCGCCGTCGATGATGTCGTCGTGCACCAGTGACGCCACGTGCAGGTGCTCGACGGCCACGGCGGCGGGCAGCGCGGTCTCGGCGGTGCCGCCGACCGCCTCCGCCGACGCGACGAGCATCAACGGCCGCAACAGCTTCCCCGGCACGGCCATGGCGTAGTGGGTGAGCTCGCCGAACCGGTCACCGGAGCGGGGACGGCGGCGCGCGAGGGCGGCGCGGATCGCCTCGGCGGGGTCGTCGGTGCGCAGCGCCTCGCTCACCGTGCCCGTCATCGCACGGCCCCCTCGACCGGCCGTCCGCTGAACGCGCGGGCCGCCGTGAGCACGGCGTCGTTGGCCTCCGGCACCCCGGTGCTCACGCGCACGCCGCCCGCGACCTCCCGCACCGCGATCCCGTGCTCGGCGAGGTGGGCGATGAACTCCTGGTTGCGCGGCCCGAGCCGCACCCACAGGTAGTTCCCGCCGCTGGGCGGGACGTCGTAGCCGAGCTCCCGCAGCCCCGCGCGGACCCGGTCCCGTTCCGCGGCCACCGCACGGCACTGCTCGCGCATGCGGGCCCCGGCGTCGAGCGCGGCCAGCGCGGCGGCCTGGGCGACGGTGGGCACCCGGTGGAACGGCGCCACCCTCCGCAGCGGTCCCACCACCTCCTGCGCGCCGACGAGGTAACCGACCCGCAGGCCGATCAGGCCGTGCGACTTGGAGAACGTGCGCACCACCGCGAGCCGCGGATCGGCTGACAACGTTGTCGCGTCGGCGATCTCGGCCTGGTCCGCGAACTCGCGGTAGGCCTCGTCGACCAGGACGAGCACGTGCTGCGGCAGGGCGGCGAGCAGCGAGCGCAGCCACTCCTCGCCGAGCACCTCGCCGGTGGGGTTGTTGGGGTTGCAGACCAGCACCACACGGGTGTCGTCGGTGACGGCGGCCGCGACCGCGCGGAAGTCCTGCTGTTCGCCGGGCACCGCAACCGGTTCGGCGCCCGCGTTGCGGATCAGCAGCGGGTAGAGGTCGAAGGACGGCCACGCGTGCACCACGGAGGTGCCGGGGGCGCAGTGCGCGGTCAGGAACTGCTGCAGCAGCGCCCCGGAGCCCGCACCGGCGACGACCCGGTCCGGCGTCGTGCCGAGGTCGGCGGCCAGCCTGCGCTCCAGTCCCGCGGCGAGCGCGTCACCGGTCAGGTTGACGTCGGCGAGCGAGTTCACCAGCGCCTCGCGCACACCCGGCAACGCAGGCCAATGATTTTCGTTCAACGCCAATTGGTGAATGATTCGACTCAATTCGCAAACCTCCCGGAGAGGGCGTGATTTCGAACCTACAATCGCCCTCCTGGCACGTCAACACCACCACCGGGACAAACGTCCGCTTAACACCGGTGAAACCTTTACGCGCGCACGCGCTTAGAACTCCGCTTCCTGCCGAGTCAAGTGCAGAAAATGCATCCGGCCGGCTGCGCATTTCTCAATTGGGATTCCGGCGACGTGCCGAAACGCGGTCAGGCGTGCCCGCGCGGGCACCATGCGGTGGCTGCGCGGACACGCCTGACGTCGGAAGGGGAGCCGAATGGCCGCCTATCGAGATTTCGCGGACTACCCGGATGCGGGAGCGGGGCGATTACGGTACCGGCCGGTCCATGCGCGGGTAGCGGCTGAATACCGCCGTTCGAATGACTTCCGTTCCGGTTCTCGGCCCGGTCCGTCACCCGGCCGGGGCGCTACCGGGCAGCATTCGGTGGCGGTTCGTCCCGGTGCGGGCACTCAGTTGAGCGGCCGGGTGTCCTCCGGCACACCACCGCCCTGGTGCACCGCCTCGACCAGCTTCGCCAGCGCGGTCAGGGCGACCCGCTGGGACAGCGGCCCGTAGGACACGCGGGCCACGCCCAGCTCCTGCAGCCGCGCGAGGGCCGGGAGGCCGGGCAGGCCGATCAGGGTGAGCCGCCGGGGGCCGAACGCCTCGACGAGCGTGCCGATCTGGTCCTCGTCCAGCTTGCCGGGCACGAAGACCACCGGTGCGCCGGCGTCGAGGAACGCCCGCCCGCGTTCGACGGCGTCGGCGAGCACCTCGGCGGGGTCGCGGTCACCCGCCTTCACGAACGCGTCCGTGCGCGCGTTGAGCACGAAGTCGGGAACGCCCTCCGCGTTCGCCGCCCTGATCGCGGCCTCGACGGCCGCCACGGCCTCGGGCAGCGGCTTGAGCTGGTCCTCCAGGTTCGCGCCCACCGCGCCGGCGGCGATGGCGCGGCGCACGGTGTCACCGGGGTCGCCGTAGCCGGCCTCCAGGTCGGCGGTCACCGGCAGCTCCGTCGCGGCGGTGATGCGCCCGACCTCGGCGATCATCTCCTCGACCGGGATCTGCTCGCCGTCGGGGTAGCCGCGGCTCGCGGCGATCGAGTGGCTCGCGGTCGCCAGCGCCTTCGTGCCGGGGACGCCGGCGACGACCTCGGCGGTGATGACGTCCCACACGTTGACCACGGTGAGCAGTTCGGGGTCGGTGTGCAGGCGCAGCAGGCGGGTGGCGAGCTCGGACGGGTCGGCGGGCACGGGTTCCTCTCGGAGGACGGTCAGGACACGGCCGGGTAACCGTCGGCGCGCAGCAGCCTGGCCAGGTGCGCGGCGTTGCGCGCGGCCGTGGCGTTGGTCGACTTCACCTCGTCCGGCGTCTCGTCCAGGTCGTTGTAGTCGACGGTCTGCATGGCCTGGCCGTTCCAGTAGGTGCACCCCTGGGCCGGGATCGAGAACCCGACGTCGTTGAGCGCCTGGAACAGGTCGGCGACGATCTTGTGCGCACCGTCCTCGTTGCCGACGACCGCGACCAGCGCGACCTTGCCGAACATCGCGGGCCGCCCTTCGTCGTCGGTCTCCGACAACGCGGCGTCGAGCCGTTCCAGCACGCGGTGCGCCACGCTGGAAGCATGCCCCATCCAGGTCGGGGTGGCGAGGATCAGCACGTCCGCCGCGCCGATCTTCTCCCGCAGCGCGGGCCACGCGTCCCCGTCGCCCATGTCGGCCTCGACACCCGGCTTGACGTCGTGGTCGACCACCCTGACCACCTCGCCGGTCACGTCGTGCGCCCGCAGCTCCGCCAGCAGCTGGTTCGCGATGAGCTCGCTGCTCGACGGGGCGGGCGAGGGCTTCAGGCTGCAGACGAGGGCCAGTGCACGCATCGAGAACCTCCACGTTGGCGCACCTGGTCACCGACGACCGGCGCGTGCCCGCTGAGTCCCCGTGGGACACCGGTCCGAAACGTCCGCCCACACCCCCGCGCGCACGATCAGCCGGTCGGGTCGGCACTCCTTCGTGCGTTCTTCAACTGCTGCTGGAGGTCGTCGACCTGCTGCTGGAGCCGGACGACCTGGTGGGGGTCCGGCGTCGGCTCCTCGTGCCGCAGACCGGTGGACTCGGCCTTGAGGATCTTCGCGGAACGCCCGAGCGAGCGTGCCATCTCCGGCAGTTTCTTGCTGCCGAACAACAGCAGGACGACCGCACCGATGATCAGCAGCTCGGTTGCTCCCAGGTTTCCCATGCGCTTCTGCTCCCTCTCGTCGGACCCGTTGTCGAGAGTACGTTGCACCGCAGGAGCATCTGCGTTCGGCGACCACCGTCACACAGTCCAAAACAGACATTCCGCGGGTAGCGCGGAAAACCGGCGCGTCCTCCCCTCGCGCGGCACGTGATGAGCCGCGCAGGTGTGGGTACCCCTCAGCGCACACCATGTGACGATCGCGGGAGTGACCATGCCGGCAACGGTTTCCGACGAGCACCTGACAGCGGTGCTGCGCACCTTCGTCCGCACCGCCTCGCCGGCCCTGGACGCCGTGCGCAGGTCCGGGCCGCGCGAGGTCGTGGCCGACACACCGCTCAGCCTGCCCAGGCGGGTGCTGCGCCGGGTCGTCGTGCTGCGCGTCCCCGGCACCGCGGCCTGGGCGCGGATGGGCACCGCGCGGCGCGTCCGCTGGTGGACTGGCCCGTTCGGCAGGCTCACCGCCGCCGTCACCGCCATCCCCGGCCTGGGCGGTGTGCTCGCCAGCCGGCTGCCCGTGCAGGACCTGCTCGGCAGCGCGGCCCAGGGCCTGATCCTCTGCGCCATCGCGGGAGAGTGCGGCGTCACCGACACCGACACCCGCACGCGCCTGCTCGCCGCGGTCCTGTTCGACCGCACGCTCCCCGCGCAGCTCACGAGCGCGGAGACCACCACGGCTCCGCCCAGCCGCGGCAAGGCGGGGCTCGGCGGCGCCCTGTGGCGGCTCGCCCAGGAGCTGCGCGGCATCGACTCGCTGCTGGGCAGCCGGCCCACCGGCGGCCGGCTCCTCGGCGTGCTGGGTTCCCTGCCGCTGCTGGGCTTCGTCGGTCACTACCTGGCCGAACGGGCTGGCACCCGCACCATCCGCAAGCGTGCGCTGACCTGGCTGACCGCGCACCGCGGGACGGCTCGGCACGCGGGAGCCGTTTCGCCGGAGAAGTGATCCGACCGGTGCCGGTCATCCGGCCGTGGTCACCGCACGGGGCCGCCGCGCGGGTCGCCGGGTGAGCAGGATCGCGCCGATCACCACCGCCCCGCCCACGACGGTGTGCCACCCCACCGGTTCGGCCAGCAGCACCGCACCGAGCGCGGTGGACCACAGCGGCGTCACGTAGGTGACCGAGGCCGCGACCGTGGGACCGGCCGCCCGGATCAGGTCGAGGTTGAGCACGTACGCGTAGCCCGTGCCCGCCGCGCCCAGCACCAGCAGTGCGAGCAGCGCGGACCAGCCGGGCCAGGACGGCGGCCCCGACAGCAGCGGTGCGGCCAGTCCCAGCTGGGCGGTGGCGCAGGTGATCTGCACGGCGGACAGGGCGCTCGCCCGGTGCGGCACGCCGGACAGGAACCGCCGGGTGCAGGCGAACCCGGCGCCGTAGCAGGTGGTGGCTCCCAGGCAGGCGAGGCCGCCGGCCAGCACGTCGCCGTCCAGCCCGCGCCACACCCCGAGCAGCACCAGCACACCCGCGAAACCGAGCAGCAGCCCCGCGAGCCGCGTCCTCGTCACCTGCTCCCCCGGTACGACGAGCAACGCGAAGGCCAGCGTCGTCAACGGTGTCGTCGCGTTCAGCACCCCCGCCAGCACCGAGTCCACTGTGGACTCACCGAAGGCGAGCAGCGTGAACGGCACCGAGTTGAGCAGGACCGCGACCACGGCCGCATGTCCCCAGGTGCGCGCGTCACGCGGTACCGCCGCCTTCTGCACCGCGCAGATCAGCCACAGCGCCAGCGCGCCGAACAGACAGCGCGCCAGCGCGACCTGGACCGGCGGCACCCCCGCGTCCACCGCGACCTTGATCAAGGCGAAGCTGCTGCCCCAGATCGCCGACAGCAGCACGAACTTCCCAGTCGATCCCACGGCGGGAGCATCACCCGGCGGGGCATCATGAGTCCAACAAGTGACGATCAGCCGAGCATGAGAGAGGCTCATGACCCTGAACTTCGCCCAGCTCCGGGCGTTCCTCGCGGTGGCCGACGAGGGCGGGTTCGGTGCGGCCGCCGACGCGCTGGGCATCACGCAGTCGGCGGTCTCGCACGCGGTCGCCTCCCTGGAGCGCTCGCTGGGCCACCCGGTCCTGTCCCGGCGCGGAGGGACCAAGCCCACCGCGTTCGGCCAGGAGGTCTTGGCCCACGCCCGTGCCGCGGTGACGGCGTCGACCGCGATCACCGACCTGGCCGAACGCCGTCGTGGCGGGGTGCGCGGCACGGTCCGGCTGGCGGCGCCGCCGACCGTCTGCCAGGGCCTGCTGCCGGACCTGCTGACGCGGTGGCGGGCGGAGTTCCCGCAGGTCGCCGTGCGGGTGTTCGAGGGGGAGGACGACGAGGTGGCGGAGTGGCTCGCCGGCGGCACGGTCGAGGCGGCGGTGCTCGTGGACCCGCCACCCGGCCACGGCGCGCAGGTCGGCGAGGACACCTTCCACGCCCTGCTGCGCACCGACCACCCGTTGGCGGGCCAGTCGCACGTCAGCGTCGCGGACTTGGCCGACGACCCGTTCCTGCTCTCCCGCGGTGGCTGCGAACGGCACGTGCGGCAGGCGCACACCGGCCACCCGTTCACCCCGCGGCACCGGGTGCGGGAGCTGGGCACGCTGCTCGCGATGGTCCGCGCGGGCGTCGGCGTGTCGCTGGTGCCGGGCCTGGTGGCGTCGATGCTGCCCGCGGACCTGGTCATGCTGCCGCTGCGGGAGCCCGTCGTGCGCACCCTCGTCCTCAGCGGCCCGGCCGGTCGCGAGTGGCACCCCGCCGTCACGGCCCTGGTGGACTCCGTCCGCGACCACGCCACCTGAGACGAGCGGTGTCCGTTTCGGCCTGCTCCTCCCCGGACGACCGGTGTGGTTGTGACGAGCTTCAACAAATGTGTGCGGCCGATGGCAGGCAGGGCATGCCCCGGCCGATGCACGAAACCGGGAGGAGCCCACCGTGCGCACCATCGCTTTCGCCACCCTCACCGCGACCGCCGCCCTGCTGGCCGGCTGCACCGGACAGAGCGGCGGCTCGGCAGAACCCGCCCCGACCACGTCCGGCACGCCCTCACCGGACGCCCCGGCCCCGCAGACCACCCGGCAGGCCGTCTCCACCGGCCCGGCCGCGTGCCGGTCAGCCGACCTCGGCCTCGCCCTGAACCCGGACCAGGGCGGTGGTGGCATGAACAAGATGCGCTACCTCCTGGCGTTCACGAACAAGGGCGCCGCCGCGTGCACCCTGCAGGGCTTCCCCGGCGTCTCGTTCGTGACCGGTGACACGGGTACTCAGGTCGGCGCCCCGGCGACCCGCGAGGGCGCTGAACCGGCGGCCGTGACGCTGCAACCCGGCGCGAGCGCGTCGAGCCTCGTGACGATCGCGAACGCCGGCGTCTACGACCCGGCCGAGTGCGCGCCCACCGACGTGCGCGGTCTGCGGATCTACCCGCCGGGTGAGACCGCGGCCCTGTTCGTGCCGAAGGAGCAGCAGGCCTGTTCCGCCGCGGACAAGGCCACCATGTCCGTCGGCCCGGTCCAGTCCTGACCCGGTCCAGTCCTGACTCGACGGTGGTCCTTGCCAGTCGGGACCGCGTCCGTCAGGCTGGCGTGCAGTCCCGCCGCCGAGCACGGAAGCGACCATGAACCAGCGCTGGATCAGGATCACCGCCGTCGTCATCGCCGCAGCCCTCGTGCTGAGCACGCTGTACTACCTGCTGATGAGCCTCTGACCGGTCCACTGGGGACACTCGACCCGAACCGCAGGTGTTTCAAGTCCCGCGGTGCGGGTATCCCCGGAGAGACGTTCAGACGTGAGCTCAGGCAAGGGAAAGAGGGACCTCATGGGCGCCGATGACAAGCTGGAAGCCAAGGGCGACGAGCTCACCGGCAAGGTGAAGGAAGGCGTCGGCAACGTCACCGACGACGAGGGTCTGCGCGCCGAGGGCAAGGCGGACCAGACCAAGGGCCACCTGAAGGAAGCGGTGGAGAAGGTCAAGGACGCCTTCAAGTAGGCCGATGTGCTCGACTGTGTCCCCCGCACGCTCGTGCGGGGGACACAGTCGTTTTCGGGCGACGGCGCAGGAAGGCGTGTCGATGACCTCGGACAGCACAGCGGAACGGCCCGGCCGTCTGGGCGATCCCGCACGGAACCTGCTCACCGACCCCCGCACCGACCCGCGGCTCGTCCGAGCGCTGACGTCGCACGGCATGGGCAGGAACGCCGGTCCCACGCCGTTCGGCCCCGACGCCCCGCGGGAGCAGCTGCTGGCGTTCGTCGCGGCCGCGGAGGCGGACAACGAGCGGTTCCACGCCGTGCTGTTCGGTGACGGGCAACCGGTGCCGGGGCTGGAACACCACACCGAGACGATCACCGGTCCGGCGGGCGACGAGCTCCGGCTGTACGTGACGCGGCCCGCGCACTCCTCCGGTCCGCTGCCCGGTGTCCTGTACCTGCACGGCGGCGCCATGGTGATGCTGCAGGGCTCGTGGCCCGTCTACACCACGTTCTACGACGACCTGGCCGCCACCGGACTCGTCGTCGTCGCCGTCGAGTTCCGCAACGGCGGCGGTGAGCTCGGTGCGCACCCGTTCCCGGCCGGGCTCGACGACTGCGCAGCAGCGCTCGACTGGGTGCACGCGCACCGCGCGGAGCTGGGTATCTCCGCGCTCACCGTGGCGGGCGAGTCGGGCGGCGGCAACCTCGCGCTGGCCACCGCGATCCGCGCCAAGCGCGAAGGCGGCTCGCCGCGGTCGACGGCGTCTGCGCGATGGTGCCGTTCATCTCGGGCCGGTACGGCGCCCCCGTGCAGGAACGCGAGGCGGAGCTGCCGTCGCTCGTCGAGAACGACGGGTACCTCATCTCCTGCGAGGGCGCCGCGATCCTCGCCGAGGTGTACGACCCCGGCGCCCGGCACAACACCGATCCTCTGTGCTGGCCCTACCGCGCGACCGCCGGCGACCTGGCCGGGCTGCCGCCGCACGCCGTCGTCGTCAACGAGCTCGACCCGCTGCGTGACGAGGGGCTGGCCTATTACCGCACCCTGGTCGAGGCCGGGGTGAAGTCGGCGGTGCGGACGGTGGCGGGTCTGTGCCACGCGGGTGAGCTGCTGTTCCGCGAGGCGGTTCCGGAGCTGTACGCGGAGGTCGTCGGGAGCGTGCACCGCTTCGCCGCCGGTCTCCGGCCGTGACGCCGCGAGAAAAGAACAACGAAAGCACGCAAGATTCACGGTGGTGAACCGAGGAATCAACCATTCTGTTCACGAGTGTGACCAGCGCATATCCACCCGGCGAACAAGGATGATCCATTCGAACGCCGATGACCTGGCCATTCGACGCATTCGACTGGGACACATCGACCTGACCACGCATTTTTGCCGTTGACCGCGCACGGAGAACGCTCCTAGCATCCGACGGGAAACCCGCCGCGCATTCGACCGAAAAATCTTCCTCTCACCGTTGAGAAGTGGAGTTCCCGTGGGAATTTCGGAACAGCCCGCGCGCTTGGCGCGGCAACGCCGGGTCCGTGCCGGACTGGTGTCGGGTGGCGCCGTCGTCGCGCTGGTGACCGCGCTTGCGGCGTGGCCCACCATCGCGGCGAACGCGAACGCCGCGGGCACCTACGTGCTGAAGAACGCAGGCAGCGGTCAGTGCCTCGACGCCGGCACGAGCCCGGCGAGCGGAACGCAGCTGCGCCAACAGGCCTGCGCCGGTCAGGAGTGGGTGCTGACCGAGGTCAGCGGCGGCGTCCGCATCACCGCAGGCGGCCTGTGCGTGGGCGTGCGCGACGCCTCGACCAGCGCGGGCAAGCCCGTCCAGCTGGAGACGTGCACCGGTGCGGCGAGCCAGACGTGGGCGCTGACGCCGAACGGCACCGATCACCGCCTGGTCAACGCCAACGGCGGCAAGTGCCTGAACGTCAAGGACAACGCCACGACGCCGGGTGCGTTGATCCAGACGAACTCGTGCGACGGCGCCACGACCAAGCAGTGGACGCTCTCCCCGACCAGCGGCGGCCCCACCAGCACCACCACGACCACAACCACGACGACGACCACCACCACTACCGGGACGCCACCGGCCAACGCGCTGTACGTGTCACCGACCGGCCGTGACGGCGCGTCCGGCACGATCTCCGACCCGACCACGCTGACCTCCGCGCTCCCCCGCGTGGCCGCGGGCGGCACGATCTTCCTGCGCGGCGGCACGTACAGCTTCGCGCAGACGGTGACCATCCCGCCCACCAACAACGGCACCGCCGGTGCCCGCAAGAAGCTGACGGCCTACCAGGGCGAGACGCCGGTGCTGAACTTCTCGGCGCAGACCGAGGACCCGGCCAACCGCGGCCTGGCGGTGAACGGCTCGTACTGGCACGTGTACGGCGTCGTCGTGGAACGCGCCGGCGACAACGGCATCTTCATCGGCGGCAGCTACAACATCTTCGAGCGCACGGTCACCCGCTTCAACCGCGACACCGGCCTGCAGCTGTCCCGGATGCTGTCGACCACGCCGAAGGACCAGTGGCCGTCCCACAACCTGATCCTCAGCGCCGAGTCGCACGACAACGCCGACTCCGACGGCGAGGACGCGGACGGGTTCGCGGCCAAGCTCACCTCCGGGCCCGGCAACGTGTTCCGCTACTCCGTGGCGCACAACAACATCGACGACGGCTGGGACCTCTACACCAAGTCCGACACCGGCCCGATCGGCGCGGTCACCATCGAGGACTCGCTGGCGTTCAAGAACGGCACGCTGAGCAACGGCGGCCAGGCCGGCAACGGCGACCGCAACGGCTTCAAGCTCGGCGGCGAGGACATCGGCGTCAACCACACCATCAGCCGCACGATCGCCTACGACAACGGCAAGCACGGCTTCACCTACAACCGCAACACCGGCTCCATGGCCGTGTCGAGCAACCTCAGCATCGACAACGACGAGCGCAACTTCTCGTTCGACGCGGGCAGCTCGGTGTTCCGCTCCAACACCTCCTGCCGCAGCGGCAGCGGGAGCAACGACAAGGTCGTCGGCAACGCCGACTCCTCCAACCAGTTCTGGTCGGGCAGCAACGGTTCCCGGTGCTCCGCCTACAGCGGGAGCCTCGGCTGGTCGTTCGCCTCCGACGGCAGGCTCGTCGTCACCCTCGGCGGCAGGCCCGTCGTCCTCTGACGCACCACTCAGCCGGGCCGGGTCAGCGCGTCAGCCGCGCCGGCCCGGTCCGCGCGTTCCCCGGGAGCGGAGGTGCACGTCCGCTGCTTACGGGTCGTTCCGCACCACCGCCGGCTCGCCAGCCGGTCGATCGCGGCCCACGTCCCGACCACGGTGTTCCGCTGCCCTCCACGCCCTTCCGCAGCACGTACCTCAAGCGCACGTGCTCCACCCCAACCCGGTGGGCGGCAGCACGGAGACCGAACCTTCCTGGCCGGGATGTTACGACGGCGGGTCCCGGTGTGCTCTCCTGCCACATGCACTTCAATGCCGAAGTCAACTGGCCCGACGTCTTCCGCGGTGTCATCTCACGTGACTCCGTCGCAAATCCTCACAACAAGAGACCGCACGTCTTCATCGCGACGATGGTCCTGCTGGAAGCCGGTCTCCTCGAACTCGACGAGCAGGTCACCGGCCGCAGCCGAGTGCCCAAAACCGGGCTCGAGTGGGCGAACATCACCCGCGAGGTCGTGCTGGCCCGAGCATGGCGACTGCAGCACGATCTGACCACCAGGGCCCTCCAGGAGAGCAACTCGGGCAAACCACCGACAACCCCGCCAATCGAGGTGCTCAGGAACATGAAGATCGGGGACTCCCAGTTCAGGGACCGGTGGAGGGGCAAAGGCGGTATGGAGAAGTACCTCGTCTGCATGGTGCGCTACACCTGCGTTTCCGCGCGCTGGCACAAGATCCTCGATCGCGGTCCCAAGCTCGCTGCCGAGGCGTTGCCGGCGGTGAGCCGAGGTGAGCGCTCCCTCGCCGATCTCGTCTCCGAGATCACCGCCCACGACCTCAAGCTGTGGACCCGGCTCGCCCGCTGCTGGCTCTTCCCCTTGCTGCTCACCATGGACACCTTGCTCAAACCGATCGGTCACCAGGCGTTCAACGACCTCCTGGGCGTCTACTCCGCGAACTGGACACCCGTGTTCGACCAAGGGCTCGCCACACTCGGGGTGCGGTTCCGGCCAGGCGTCACGCCGACGTCGCTGAGCCGGATGCTGTCCGCGCACATCAGCGGGGTCGCCCTCGGCGCCGCCGGCAACGGCCAGAACAGCGACCGCGACTTCGCGGACCTCGCCCACGCGGTGCAGGCCCTGCTCCTCTCCGCCGTCGACCCCGGCGACGGCGCGTCGATCGGACGCGCACTCGACTCGGTGGTGCACCTCGACAGCAGACCTCATGAAAACCCTGACCGGTGAGCGCGACTGCACAGTGCAACGCGAGCGGGAACACCCACAGCGTGAGGGGACCGGTGTCCGGTGTAGCGGTCCAGGCGGACGTCATCCGCGGAGACCTGCACGTGCACCACCTCTCGTCATCACTTGACATCGACACCTTGCCGCCGGGCGTCGTCTTGGCTGCGGTTGCCGCCGCAGCCGCGTTCGTCACCGCGATCATTCTCATCGACCGCCGAGCTCGATGACCGCCTTCTCACACCCGCGTGACTCGGGTGCGCCACAGCACCAGGACGAAGTACGGCGTGCCCACCAACGCGATGACCAACCTGGCCGGGATCTGCGCCGACGCGATCATCGTGCGCTTCACCGTGTCCGCGGCGCTGACCAGGATCGCACCGATCGCCGTCACGACCGGGATGACACGGGCCTGCCGCCCACCGACGAGCGCCCGTGCGAGGTGCGGTGCGACGCCATGCCGAACGGGCGGATGACGACCTGCTGCCGCAGGTAGCCGTCGGCCATGAAGAACGGTATGCCGACCTTGGCCGTCGGCGCCTTCCTGCCCTCGGCCAGCACCACCCCGTCAGCCTCGCGACGTCAGCGGCCGCGGTCTCGCGCTGCTTCCGCTTTCGGTCGCGATGGGGTGCTTGGTCGTGCCCCTCGGGGTCGGGCAGCCGCTCGCCACGGCGTGGCCGGCCACCTCCACACCGCCCGGGTTGCGGGGGCAGTTCAGTGAAAAGTGGGCAGTGCCTTGAACGACGTCCTTTCTTCGAGGAGTTCGGCCAACCGCAACGGCGTGCGGTCCTCGAACGCCGGCCCGATGAGCTGCACCCCGACCGGCAACCCCTCATCAGACCGCCCCGCCGGCACGGCCGTGGCAGGCAACCCGGGCATCGTCGCCACCCCCGCCCACACCAGCTGGTCGAAGTACGGGTGCAACACGCCGTCGATCTCGATGCGCCGCCCCAACATGTCAGGGTTGTGGTCGTGCGGGAACGCGGGAGTCGGCGTCACCGGGCACACCACGACGTCGAACTCACCGAACAACTGCCGCCACAGGTGCCGATGCCGTTCCCGGCGGTTGTGTGCCGCCAGCCAGTCGTGGTGGCTGAACACCATGGCACGCAGTCGAGTCGCGTCAAGCCCCTGGTCGTCCGCACGCAACCCGGCAACGCGTGCCCTCAGCTGCTCCACGGGAAACCGCGCCACCGCACTCGAGAACATCAACTCCGTGTAGAGCCGCGCGCCCTCCACCAGATCCGGCAGCAACGCACTGTGCCGCGAAACCCGAGCGCCACCAGCGACAAGCGCGTCAGCGACCCGGCCGACACCGGCCCGCACGGCCGCACCGGTCGGGATGAGCGGATGCTCGTCGAGCACCAGCACCCGGAAGTCGCAGAGCCGTTCGTGCCGTGCGGCGGGCAGTTTCACGGTGTGCGCCTTGCCGGAGGTCAGCGGGTCCGGCCCGGCCATCACGTCGAGCAACAGCCCCAGGTCACCGGCGGTGCGTGCCATCGGCCCCACCACGGCGAGGTCGAGCTCGACCGGCAACGCCGGCTCGCCGGGCGCGACCATGCCGCGACTGGCCACCAGCCCCACGGTCGGCTTGTGCGCGTACACACCGCAGAAGTGCGCGGGGGTGCGCAGGGAGCCGGCGAGGTCGGAACCGATGGACAGCGCACCGAACCCGCACGCCAGCGCCGCCGCCGAACCGCCGGAGGAACCGCCCGAGGTGCGGGTGTGGTCCCAGGGGTTGTTGGTGGTGCCGTGGATGGCATTGAAGCTCTGGATGTCCTGCAGTCCCAGCGGGACGTTGGTCTTGCCGAGCACCACCGCCCCCGCCGCCTTCAACCGCGACACCTGCACCGCGTCCTCCGCCGGCACGTGGTCCCGGTGCTCGGGCATCCCCCACGTCGTGGGCAGACCGGTGACGTTGAAGCACTCCTTGACCGTCACCGGCACACCGAGCAGTGGCCGGTCCTCGCCGCGGGCACGGGCTTGGTCCGCGGCGCGAGCGGCGGCGCGGGCGCGGTCGAAGTCGGGTGCGCAGATCGCGTTGATCGCCGCGTCGTGCCGCTCGATGCGGGTGATCGCCTCGTCGGTCAGGTGCGCGGAGGTCACGTCACCGGCGCGCAGGGCGGCGAGCATTTCTTCGGCCGATCGCAGGTTCCAATCCATGAATTCGACGCTAACCCTCCGCCGGGAAAGCCATAAAACCGGTTTTCGCGCAACGGGTCGGCCATGACAAAGTGTTCACATGGGATCGAACTGGTCGTGGACTTTGGTTCTGCCTGAAGGGACGTGGGACGAGGCGGCAGTGGAACGGCTGCTGGCCCTCGCCGACGGGTTCGGGCTGTCGCCGCTGCGGCCGGGCGGAGGGATCAACGGCTTCGACAAGTCGCCGGGTCGCGAGGGTGACCACCGCGTCGTGGACCGGGCACAGCTCGTGCAGGGCCTCGTCTCGGGATCATTCGCCACCAACCTGTGGACGGCGTCCGAAGTGGACGTGTGGCTGTCCACCGAGCCGGGTGGTGGAGACGACTCCATGTCGATGTCGTTGGACTCGGTGCACTGCCGGCGGACTCCGGTCGCCGACGCCGACCCGTTCCGCGCGCTGCACCGGGCGCTCACCGAGCTGTGGCTCGCCGTCGCGGCCGAGTTCGGTGGGCGGTTCGGGCGCGTCGAGGACGAGTGGTCGCTGGAGCAGATCTGGTCAGAGCTGCGGAAGCCGCTCGACGACACCACCCCGGTGCCGCAATGGCTGAGCTGGTTCACCTACCTCGGCGCCGAACGCCGCCGGGTGCTGGCGCCCGTCCTGGACCGGCTGGGCGCCGACGTGCTGGAGATGCGCGGTGGAGCAGCGCTGGTCAGGTTGCTGGACGACCCGGCAGCGGTCGACCCCGTGCGGTTCGCTCAGCTGCACCACGAGTACCGGCGTGCGGTACGTCGTGGCTGACGCGCTGCGGCACACTCGCGCAATGCCGGAAGAGCTTGCGCTCAGCGACTACCAGTTGGACCTGCGGGCGAGGGTCCTGGCCGCGCCGACCGTACCCGCGCCCGCACCGTGGCGACCGGCGGACGACCACATGGTCGCCATCGGCGGGCTGCTCGCCGTGGGGTTCGCCACCCACCCCGGCAACGGCCGCGATCTGCTGCTGGTGGCGTCCTCGACCGGGCTCGGTCTGTTCGACACCACCACCGGCGAACGGCTGGCCCGTGACCGCGACGACGAGTCGGGGTGGGTCGAGGACGACCTGACGTGCCAGGGGATCGGGCCGGTCGCGCACCTCCGCGTGCCGATGGCCGGGCTGGACGGCGGCGGCCTGCACACCGGTGCTCCGGGGTGGGCGGTCGACGTCGTCAGCCCGGACTGGCCGAGCCACCGGGTGCTGCTGTCCACCGGGAGCCCCTTCTTCAGCGGGGCGCACGGCGAGTCGTGGTGGCAGGTCTTCCACGCGAACTACTCCGAGCTGCGCGCGGCCGGTTTCTCGCCCTCCGGCGCGACGCTGGTGGTGGCGACGAGCAGCGACATCGGCCTGTGGACCAGGACTCCTCAGGCGTAGTGGTCGAACTCGCTCTCCAGCACACCCTCCCCACGGGTCAGCGCGGGCAGCCGGCGTTGCAGCTCGTGCACCCTCGCCGCCGGGAGGTGTCCTTCGAGGACGGTCGCGGTCGTCGTCAGCGGAACTCCGCCGACCTTGCCCAGCGCGACGAGCACGGCGGCGAGCGCGTCCGGCGGGACCTCCAGCCGGAAGCGGTGCACCGGTTCGCACGTCACGGTTCCCGCGCGCTCCAACGCCTCCCGCAGCACGATCGGCGCGAGGCTGCGGAAGTCGCCCGCCACGCTCACCGGTGAGCAGTACCCGGAGTGCGTCATCGTGACCGTGCAGCCGTGGACGCGGTCGGCGCGCAACGCGTCCCGCACGGCCTCTTCGGTGGCCCTGAAGAAGGCGAGCGGCAACGAGCCCAGCTCCACCTCCAGCCGGAACTCCTCCGGCCCCGGCGCAACCCGGAACCCGATGGTGGCCGCGTACGGGCTCTCACCGAGCACCCGCACCGCCTCCCCCGTGCCGCGAGGACGTTCCACGCGGATCGTCCTCGTGTCGCGGAACCGGACGGCGACGCCGTGCTCCAGGGCGAGCGTGGCCTCGATGACCTCCTTCTGCACCTCGCCGTACAACGACACCACGACGTCGTCGCCGTCGAGCCGCAGGTTGATCAACGGGTCCTGCTCGGCGAGCTGGTGCAGCGCGGAGTGCAGGGCCACCCGGTCGTCCGCCTCCACGACGGTTTCCAGCGTCGGCGGCGCGAAGTGCCGGACGCGGTCGCGGTGAGCCGTGCCGATCGTGTCACCGATGCGGACGTCTAGGCCCCACAGCTTCGCGATCTGCCCCGCCACGGCGGTGGCGCGGCGCGGCGCCGAACCCCTGTCGAACACCGCGATCGACGTGACTTTCCCTTCACGGTCACCGATCCGCACCCGCTCACGCACGCGCACGGTCCCGGAGAACAGCCGCACGAACGCGACCTTCTCCCCCGCCTTGCCGCGTTCGACCTTGAACACCGTGCCGGACAACGGACCGCCGGCCGCGTCGTCGTCCGGCACCGACGACGTGACGGCGGCGACCAGCTCGGCCACGCCGTCACCGGTGATCGCGGACCCGAAGAAGATCGGCGCGTCGGTGGCCAGCTCCTGCGCCACCTCGCGCGCCACGCGGTCGCCGTCGGCGCCGCGGCGGTCCATCTTGTTCACGAACACGACGGTCGGGATCTCCAGGCGCTGCAACGTGCGCATGAGCACGCGGGTCTGCGCCTGCACGCCTTCCACCGCGGACACCACCAGCACGGCGCGGTCGAGCACGTCGAGCACCCGCTCCACCTCGGCGATGAAGTCCGGGTGGCCGGGCGTGTCGATCAGGTTGACCACGACGTCGCCGACGGCGAACGAGGCGACGGCGGACTTGATCGTGATGCCGCGCTGCCGTTCGAGCGCGAGCGAGTCGGTCTGCGTGTTGCCGGCGTCCACGCTGCCGAGTGCGTCGATGACACCGGCGGTGTGCAGCAACCGCTCGGTGAGGCTGGTCTTACCGGCGTCGACGTGGGCCAGAACTCCGAGGTTCAGGGTGCGAGACAAGCGTCATGTCCTCTAGATAGGCAACGAATACCTTCTGGGTGAACACGAACGCCTCGCGCATGTGCCTCTCCTCGTCCGGACGACTGGCCACGCGCAGTGGACCAGTCAGCGGCTCGCTGCGCAACGGAATTTGTCAGTCCTGCTCGATACGATCCCGGTGTGCTCAAGACGCGGCTCGACCTCGACCGGATCCGGGCGGCCCGCCGCAGGATCGACCCGGTCTACCTCGACACGCCGCTGTACCGGTGCGAAGCGCTGGGGCGCCGGCTCGGCTGCGCGGTGAGCATCAAGCTGGAGACGGCGAACCCGGTGCGCAGCTTCAAGGGCCGCGGCACCGAGCTCGTCACCGGCCTGCTCGCCGAACAGGGGCGCACGGCCGTGGTGTGCGCCAGCGCGGGCAACCTCGGCCAGGCGCTGGCCTGGTCCGGTCGCCGCCGCGGCCTCGCCGTGACGGTCGTGGCGTCCGTGCGGGCACCTGCCGCCAAGCTCGACCGCATCCGCGCGCTGGGTGCGGAGCTGGAGCTGGTGGACGGTGACTTCGAGCTGGCCCGCGAACGCGCCGCGCACATCGCGGGCGAACGCGGCATCCGGCTGCTCGAGGACAGCCTGGACGTCGAGACGTGCGAGGGCGCCGCGACGATCGGTCTCGAACTGGGCCGGGAGTTCGACGCCGTCCTGCTCGCCCTGGGCGGTGGTGCGCTGGCCACGGGCGTAGGTCACGTCGTGAAGACGCAGGCGCCCGCTGCCGAGGTGGTCTGCGTGCAGCCCGCGGGCGCCCCGGCGCTGACCCGGTCGTGGCACGAACGCCGGGTCGTCACGACCGGCTCGGCCGACACGATCGCCGACGGCGTCGCGGGCCGGTTCCCCATCCCCGAGGTCCTCGACGACCTCCTCCAGGTGGCTGACGACGCCGTCCTCGTCCGGGAACCCCCGATCATCGAGGGCATGCGACTGCTCCTGGAGCACGCGGGCCTGGTCGTGGAGCCGTCAGCGGCGCTCGGTGTGGCGGCCGTGCTGGAGGACCGCGAGCGGTTCGCGGGCCGTCACGTCGTCATGGTGATCTGCGGCAGCAACGTCGACCCTGACGCCTACCGGGGCTGGGTGGGCTGACGTGGGAGAGCCGGAGCCGGCCCGCTCGGTGCTGCGCGCCGTGGCGTACTTCTGCGGCGCGGTGGCCGGTTGCCTGCTCATCGTCGCGGTGGTGGTGGCGATCGCGCTCACGAGCGACCGGCTCGGCGGCGGCGTGCTGTACTTCGCCGGCCTCGTCGCGGCCCAGCTGATCGCCCAGCCGATCGGCAGGCACGTCGTCGTCAGGTGCTGGACCGGCTACAAGCGGACCATCGCGGTGGACGGGTGGTCGGCGCTCAGCGCGGACTCCCGGCCACCCGTGCTCTACCTGCGCTCGTTCGCGGTCGACGACGTGCTGGCGCGCACCGGCGACACGGCGCTCGACTACTTCCGCACCGAGGAGGAACGGCTCGCGCGCGCCTTCGCGCCGGTCGGGCCGCTGGTGGCGATCGGGCGGCCAGGCGAGGTCCTCCCGCCGGCCGGCGCGCCCCGCGTCCACGTCGGGGACGAGTGGCGGCAGACGGTGCGCGAGCTCCTAGACCGCGCCCGGCTGGTGCTCGTCGGCGCGGGACGGGGCGCGGGGCTGCGGTGGGAGCTGGAGCAGGTGGTGGCGACGGCCGATCCGCGCCGCGTGGTGGTCCTGCTGCCGTTCGACAACTGGCAGTACGACCACTTCCGCTCCGGGGTGGCCGAGGTGTTCCCGCACCCGTTGCCGGACCTCCCGCCCCTGCCGGAGGCGGACGACCACGCGATCAGGGCGGCGCTGGTCTTCGGCGAGGACTGGACCGCGGCACCGGTGCTGTTCGGGATCGACCGGGCCACCAGTCTCGAAATCGCGCTCCTGCACCACCTCGCGCCCGTTTTCGCGCACCTGGAGGACGAACGCGCGCCGATGCGATTACGGCGGCAGCGCGACCTGCGGTGGCTTGCGCTCCGCCTGGCCGGGCTGACCCTCCTGCTGACCGTGGTGTGGGGGCTGGTGCGGGTCTTCGTGTTGCGCTGACAGCACCTGCGAGGCGGGTGGTGCTCCGCGGACGTGAAGTCCGGGGAGCACCACCCGCGCGTGGGCGAGCTCAGCCGGAGGTCACTCCCGGCACTTGCGGCCGTCGTTGACGCACTTCACGATCTTGTTCATCGTCTGCTCGGAGTTGACGTTGGCGAAGTCGTTGTGGTCGGAGAACGGGTTGTGGTTCTCCTCGGGGAACGCGTCGAGCTGGTACTGGCCCTTCTGCTGGACGTCGCGGGAGATGTCGTAGGAGATGCTGATCCGCAGCTGCGGGATGGCCTTGAACCCCTGCGGGCACGCACCGGTCTGCTTGTCGGCGAACCGGACGTGGTCGCGGTGGTTGGCGCTGTCGGCGTTCTGACCGTCCCAGCAGCCCGCGAAGTCGTGCACGCGCATGACCTTGCTGCCCTGCGGGCAGACCACGTACTTGTCGGACAGCCGGTCCTCGAAGCCGCTGCAGGTCCACGTCGCGCGCGCGTTGGCCGGGCCGCGGCTGGTCGGCTTGGCGTCACCGGTGACCATCTTCAGGAACTTCGGCATGCCGGTGACCTTGCTGGTGGCGTTGCCGCGGTACTCGATCTTCACCTGGGCCGGTCGGACGATCTTGCCGACGTTGCCGACGAGCTCCAGGTTGCGGCCGGTGGGAGCGGCGAGGGGCGGGGCGGTCGTGGTGGTGGCACCACCGTTGTTGCCCCCGTTGTTGTTGCCCCCGTTGTTGTTGCCCCCGTTGTTGTTCCCGCCGTTGTTCCCGTTGCCGTTGTTGCCACCGTTGTTGTTACCGCCCTGGTCGCCGCCGTTCAGGCCGCACCGGGCGAGGCGGTCGAGCCCCTGCGGGCGTTCGCCGTTGCGCCCGATCGCGATCGCGATCCGGTCGAGCGTGGCGACGCGCTTGTCCTTCAACGGCCCCAGGATGGCGTTGTCGACGAAGTTCGGGCCGCCCTGGCCCTTGGTGGTCACGATCCGCTGGTTGGCCTCGGCGATCTGCTTGTCCAGCAGCGCGAGGTTGCGGTTTACCTCCTCGATCGCCTGGTCGGGCACGCCGGGCAGCGCACCGCGGACCGACGGGCATTTGATCGTCGGTGTGGCGGCGTCCTGCTCCTGCTGTTGTTGCTGCTGCTGGGACATCCCCTGGCCGGAGAACTTGCGCGGCGCGGTCGAGTGCCCGTTGTGGCCGCCGCCACCGTGGTTGCCGTGGCCGAAGCGCACGTCGCAGTCGGCGAGGTTGACCAGGTTGGGCTTGCGCGCGGACCGGCCGATGGCGATGGCGATGCGGTCGAGGGTGGCCACGCGCTTGCTGCGCAGCGGGCCGAGGATCGCGTTGTTGACGAAGTTCGGGTCGCCGGGGTTGTCGGTGCGCGCGACGCGGTCGTTGGCCTCCTTGAGCTGCTGTTCGAGCAGCTGGAGGTTCTTGGTCACCTCGTCGCGGACCCGCTGCGGCACAGCGGGCAGGCGGTCGGCGACACCGGGGCAGGCGACCTCGCCGGGACCCGTTTCCTTGATCTTGTCCGGGCTGGAGCCGGACGAACCCGGGTTGGCCTTGGGGTTGATGCGCACGACCGGCCAGAAGTAGGACGAGCGGTCACCGTTGCGACAGGTGGTCTCCGCGTCCTCCAGGCTCTCGTCGGACGAGTCGGCGCTGATGGACAGGTTGCCCACGAAGTCGTGGACGTGCTGCGCACCGTGCTGCAGACCCGGCTGGGCGACCGGGTTGTCGGCACTGAACTTGCCGTTCTCGTTCGTGCCGCAGTCCACCGTGAACACACCCGCGGCACCGTTCTGGCCGACCTTGGGGTTCACCACGTTCTTGTTGACCTGCTCGATGGGCACGAACGCACTGCGCGGCGCCGGGTCACCGTCCTTCGCGGCCAGTGCCACGGTCGCGGTGCCCGCAGCGACCACCGCGACCGCTGACAAAGACGCGATCAGGCGGAACTTCCGTCTGTCGGCTTCACGGTGCGTCATGCGTCCTCCTCGATCATGCGGTGCATGACCAGGCATACGTACGGTGGCCCGTCTTGGCTCAACCGTGATTGAACTTCCACAAGCCGGTGACCCGCACCGGCACCTCGGCCCAGCTGCTCGACGGCGAAGGCGTCCTGACGGTCAAGCAGGTGCGCGACGGCCGCGTGCTCGCGGTCGTGCGCGGCACCGGCGCAGCACCCGTGACCACGACCGCCGTCTCCGCACCGACCACCACGGCGACGACGAGCGCGGGCCAGGCCGTGGGTTCCGGCGACTCGGCCGGCAGGTGGGAGCACGGACCAGGCGACCCGAACGGCACCCGCCTGTGGGACGTCACCGACCCCGCGCACCCCCGCCGGCTCGGCGGGGCCCTCACCGGCCACACCGACCAGGTGTCGAGCGCGACGGTGTCCCCGGCGGGCGACCTGCTCGTCACGGCGGACGACAAGGGCGCCGCGGTCCTGTGGGACATCAGGAACGCCGAACGCCCCCGCCGGCTCGGCGACCCGCTCGTGCCGCACAGCACCCTGAGCTCCGTCACGGCGCAGTTCGCGCCGTCCGCCGACATCATGGTGACCGGCGGCATCTCCGGCGGCGTGTTCTTCTGGGACCTCGGCAACCGCACCCTGCCCCAGCAGCTGGGCCCGGCGCTGACGGACAACGGTGGTGCCGTGCACCACCTGGAGTTCTCGACGTCCGGCGACCTGCTGGCGACGGCCGGCCACAACGGCGCGTTCGTGCTGTGGGACCTCACGCCGACGTTCGAGTTGCGCGGCAGGGTGGACGAGACCGCGTGTGCCGTCACGGGCGGTGGGCTCGATCGTGAGCTGTGGAGCCGGTACGTGCCGGACCTGGAGTTCCAGGAGACGTGCCGAGAGAACGCCCCTCAGTGCGCCAGGGTGGGCCACCGCCGCGACCACCGGTCCTCGGTGGCCGCTCGCACGACGAACCGGGCGAGGTCGTCACGGTTGATGGTGGTGCCACCTTCGGGGTTCTCGGCGTCGCCGACTCGGTGGTCCCCGGCGAGCGGTGTGTCGACGATCCGCGCGGGGCGCACAGCGGTCCACCTCACCGTGCTGCGTTCCAGAACGGTCTCCATCGCTTGCATGTCACCGTAGAGCTCGCGCATGACGGTGCGTGCGACCGCGCGGTACCACAGCGGGTGGTGGGGGTCGTCGTGGCGCACACCGCTGGAGGAGAGCACAACGATCCGGTCGACGCCGTGCGCGGTCATCGCGGCCACGAAATGACGTGCACCGGCGGAGTACAGGCCGTTGGCCCGGTGCCCGGACGGTCCGATCGCGGAGACGACGGCCTCCTGACCGGAGATCGCGGCGTGCACGTCGTCGTACTCGCGCACGTCACCCCTGACGATCTCCAGTTCTGACGCCGTTCCTCCCAGCGCGAGGCGAAAGGCGCCGGGATCGCGCACGACGCACCGGACGCTGTGGCCGGCGTGACGGGCTTGTTCGACGATGGCACGTCCGGTGGCGCCGTTGGCGCCGAAGACGACGATCTTGCTCATGGCGTTTCCTCGCGGTGGTCGGGTCAGTGCTCGGTGTCGGCAGCGGTGCGGGGCAGCAGCGGCACGGCGGCCAGGCAGGCGACGATGACGCCGCCGACGACGAGGAGCGTCGTGGTCATGGCGGAGGTGCTGCCGCTGGTGGTGATCAGCGCGAGGAAGACGCTGGTGACCGTCGCGGAGCCGATGCCGTTGGCGACCTGCTGGACGGCGCTGAGCGAGCCGCTGGCGGCACCGGCGTCCTGTGCTGCCACGTCCCCGAGGGCGAAGGTGAAGATGGTGCTGAAGCAGATGCCGGCGCCGAGGCCGATCACGGCGGTCGCGATGGCGTTGTGCCACCACGTCGCGTTGCCGTCGGCCACGTTCACCACCAGCAGCAGGATTCCCGTGCCGGCGAGGGTGGTGAGCAGTCCGCCGAAGACGAGCTTGCGGCCCAGCTTGGGCAGCAGCGCGGTGCTGATCCCGGAGCCGCCCATGATGCCCGCGGTGAGCGGGATCAGGTTGACCGACGTCGCGGTCGGCGAGAAGCCCAGGGCCAGCTGGAAGAACAGCGAGATGACGTACATCAGGCCGCTGAACGCCGCGAACACCAGCAGTCCCATCACCAGTCCCGAGGTGAAACCGCGGTTGCGCAGCAACGAGCGGGCCAGGAGCGGCTGCTCACCGCGGGCTTGCAGGCGGCAGAAGACGGCGAAGAGGACGACGCCTGCGGCGGTGGTGCCGATCGCGAGGGCGCTCCAGCCGTCCTCGGACCCGGTGATCAGGCCGAAGAGGAAGGCGAAGAGCGAGACGGCGAGCAGCCCGCTCGCGCCCGGGTCGACCCGGGCGGTGCGGTCGGCCTCGACGGCCGGCAGGAAGCGGAACGCCAGCACGAGCGCCACGCCGCCGACCACGATGTTGATCAGGAAGATGGGCCGCCACCGCAGGCCGAACAGGTCGGCGTCGATGAGGACGCCGCCGAGCAACGGGCCGGCGACCGCGAAGACGCCGAGCATCGGCGCGAAGAGGCCGAAGGCCTTGCGCAGCGCGTCCTTCGGGAAGGTCGCGGTGATGATCGCCATGCCCTGCGGGATGAGCAGCGCGCCGAAGACGCCCTGGGCGACGCGTGCGCCGATGAGCATGCCGGGACCGACGGCGAGCCCCGCCACCGCCGAGGCCAGGACGAACCCGGTCAGGCCGACCAGGAACGTCCGGCGCTGCCCGAAGCGGTCGCCGATGCGGCCCCCGACGACCAGGAGGGCGCCCAGCGCGAGGGCGTAGGACGCGCCGAGCCACTTGATCAGGCCCGGCCCGGCACCGAGGTCCGCGACCACGGACGGCGCCGCGACGTTGGCGATGGTCGCGTCGATCAGGTCCATGGCGTCGGCGAGCAGGACGACGAGGAGCGTCATCGCGAGCGTTCGCCTCGACGCCCTGACGGGCGGTGGGACTGCGGAAACAGACATCGGCGTGCAACTCTCGTTCGCAGCGGTACTGACGAACGCGATCGTAACGAACATGTTCGTCACGATCCAGTTCGGTGGTTGCTATGCTGGTCACATGGCCCGAGAGATGCCGGTCAGCCGCCGTGAGCGGCCGGCGAAACCCGCGTTGACCCGTGACGGCATCGTGGACGCCGCGATGGCGATCCTCGCGGCCGAAGGCGCCCAGGCCGTGACGATGCGCAAGGTCGCGGGAGCGCTCGACACCGGTCCGGCATCGCTCTACGTGTACGTGCGGAACGCCACCGAGCTGAGCTCCCTGCTGATCGACCGGCTGATCGCGGCACTCGACCTGACCTGGGACGGGACCGAGCCGTGGCGCGGGCGGCTGCACCGCGTGCTCGCCGACTACTCGACGATGCTGGCGAGCCACGCGGGCATCGCGCGGTCGGCGTTGTTCGTGTGGCCGGACGGACCGCACTACCTCGACCTGATCGAACTGCTGATGCGCCTGCTCACGGCGGCGGGCGTCGAGCCGGAACCGGCGGCTCGGGCGACCGACCTGCTGCTGCAGCAGGCCACCGCGGCGGCCGCGGAGTGGGACGGCCGCCGGGAGAACGGCGGGCAGGACCTCAGCGACCTCGTGAGCACGCTCGAGTCAGCCGACCGGGAACGGCACCCGATGCTCGCCGCGCTCGGTTCGGCGATCTTCGTGCGCGGCAGCAACGAGGAGCGCAGCGCGTGGATCGTCGACACCATGTTGGACGGGATTCTCGCGTCGCAAGGGGCTGACCGGCCCGCGCGGTAGGCCGGGCAGGGCCGCCTCGGCACCGTCCCGCCACGCGCCCACCGCGATCAGCGCAACGGCCTGTTGACGTCGCTGATCATCGCGCGCACGGACGCGCGCAGCGCCGGGAGCGACGGCCGGGGAGCTGTCGCCGCGGTGACGGCCGGTGCGGAGCCGACCGGGCCGGGGACCGGGTGGACCTCGGTCTCGTTCGGCAGCGGCACGCCGGGGCAGGTGATGTTCCCCGGCCGGGAGCCGCGCAGCAGGAACACGTTCACCGCGCCGTCGACGCAGGGGTCGTCCTCGAAGCCGTACTGGCCGTGGAAGGGGCTGTCCGCCACGGACACCAGACTCACGCCGGGTGCCGCGCGCACCGCGGACCTGGCCTGCTCGTAGCCGGTCTGCGGGTCGAGCTCGCCCTGCACGACCAGCACCCGCCCGGCCACCTCCGCCGGGAGCACCGGCAGCGGCTGCCGCGGCGCGTCGGACCAGAAGGCGCACGGTTCGCCCAGGCCGTACTGCCAGCCGAAGAGCGGGTACCGCGGTCCCTGCCGGTCGGACAGGCGCCGGTACCAGGCCGCCGAGCGGGTCGGCTGGTCACCGCACGCCACGGCGTAGCGGGTCGCTGGGACGTGCAGGTAGTCGGACGGGTCGTCGGCGAGTGCCGCCGCCACCACCGCCGGGGTCAGCGACTCCAGCGGTGTGCCGAAGACCGCGCGGGACTGCGCGTCCAGCTGCGGTGCGAGAGCGGAACCGGTCGCCGCCGGCGTGGTCTCGCCGTTCGCTCCCCGCACGCCCAGCACGAACACCAGCGCGCCCAGGACCCAGCGCAGCGTCGAGCCCATGCCCGTGAAGATCGCGTCGAACTGGTCGGGGCTGGTGCCGGCGCCGGCGTAGAACCGGCGGGCGCGCTCCCAGTTCGCGGCGGCCTCCGCGGGTGTGGTGCCGGCCTCCGGGAACTGCCGCGTCATCCACGGCAGGAACGAACCCTCGAACATCCGCTGGTTGATCCGCGGCCACGCCTCGAACGCGGCCTGCAGGCGGCCCTGGAAGTCGGTGCTGGAGTCGAGCACGACCTTGCCCGCGCTCTTCGGGAACAGCGACGCGTACTTGGCTCCGAGCCAGGTGCCGTAGGAGTAGCCCAGGTAGTCCATCTTGGACTCACCGAGCAGCATGCGGAGCAGTTCGACGTCGTGCGCGGTCTGCCAGGTCGTGATGAACGGCGTGATCGCCTCGCTCTGGCAGGCCTCCGCGACGGCACGCGGCTGCTTGAGGTGCTCGGTGGTGCTGTCCGCCGAACGGTCACGCGCGTCGAGGTCCGTGCGCGGCGACAACCGTCCGATCGGCACGTCGCACGTCTCGGGCAGCTCGTCCGGCGCGGTGCCGCCCTCCCTTCCGGTCCCGCGCGGGTCCATGCCGATCAGCGCGTAGCGCTCGTGCAGCCGGGGTTGCAGGGCCGCCAGCGAACCGGGCAGCGACGTGCCCTGCGCGCCGGGACCACCGGGGTTGAGCAGCAGTGATCCGAGGTGTTCCCCGGACGCGGCGACCCGGCTGATCGAGACGACCAGGTCCCGGCCGGTGTCCGGCGCCGCCCAGTCCCTGGGCACGGTCATGTGCGCGCACTCGGCGGGTAACGCGTCGGGTTGCGCGGTGAACGCGCATTGTCCCCAGCTCAGTTGTTGTCCGGCGTACCGGGAGAACGGGTCGGGTGCGGCGTCGGCGGGCGCGGTCGTGAGGGTGAGGACGAGGGTGGTGACGACGGCGGGCACCACGGCGGCGGTCGAGCTGCTGCGCACGGCAGTCCTTTCGCGACGGGGATTCGGGCGCCACCCATCCGACCAGTCCCCGCAATGCGGCGTCTACGGCACCTCGTACTTTCGGCCGGGCTCAGCGCGCCGGACCCGGTGCCGCACCAGGTCCGCTGTGCGCGGCGGACGTCCGAGCGTCCCAGTCGGTCACGTCGGCCGGCCTGCCGAACAGGTAGCCCTGCGCGTAGGAGCACCCGGCGTCGCGCAGCCAGTCCGCCTGCTCCGGCGTCTCGATCCCCTCGGCGACGGTCTTCGCGTCCAGCACGCCGGCCAGCGCGATGATGCACCGGATCACGCCCTCGGTGCGGCCGTTGTCGCCCAGCTCCCTGGTGAACGTCCGGTCGATCTTCACGACGTCGAACGGGTAGCGCTGCAGGTAGCTCAGCGACGAGTAGCCGGTGCCGAAGTCGTCCAGCGCCACCCGGATGCCCGCCTCGCGCACCGCGACCAGGCTGCGCATGGCCGGTTCGTCGGCCCAGACGCTCTCGGTCACCTCGATGGTCAGCCGGTCCGGCACCAGCCCCGTCGTGGCGACCACCCGGTGCAGCCGCGGCAGGAACCCGGGGGTCGACAGCTCGCGCGTCGAGACGTTGACCGTCACGCCCAGCGCGCGTCCCTCGGCGTTCCACCGCACGGCCTGGGCGCACGCGGCTTCGAGGACCTTCTGACCGAGCGGCACGATGAGCCCGGTCTCCTCGGCCAGCCCGATGAACGCGTCCGGCCCGAGGAGCCCCTGTCCGGGACGCTGCCACCGGACCAGCGCCTCCGCGCTCGTCACCGCGTTCGTCGCGAGGTCGACGATCGGCTGGTAGTGCACGACCAGCTGGTCCTCGTCCACCGCGGTGCGCAGGTCGGCCTTGTCGCGTTGGCGGGCGAGCGCCTGCTCCCCCATCTCCCGCCGGAAGAGGCGGACCCGGTTCCCGCCCTCCCGTTTCGCGACGTACATGGCGGTGTCGGCGTCCCGCAGCAGCTCGTCCGCACCGGCCTGCGACACCGCGACGCCCACGCTCGCCCCGAACGGTTCCGGGGCGCCGTTCAGACCGGTCAGCACGGCTTTCGCGAGCCGCACGGTGTCGCGCACGCCGAACCCCGGCGCGACCACGGCGAACTCGTCGCCGCCGAGCCGTCCAGCGACGGCCTTGGCGGGCAGGGCGGCGCGTATCCGCGCGGCCGCCGCCTTGAGGTACCGGTCGCCCACCTCGTGCCCGTCGGCGTCGTTGACGTCCTTGAACCTGTCCAGGTCCACGACGAGGAGCCCGACGAGGGCGTTGGCCCGCACCGCCTCGCCCACGAGGTGCAGGAAGTGCGCTCGGCTGGCCAGGCCGGTGAGCTCGTCGCGCTCGGCCCTGTCGCGCAACGCCCGTTCCCACAGCCGGCGTTTGCTCACGTCCACGGCGGCCACGACGGTGTGCTCGGCTCCGTTCTCCTGCTCGACCGGTCCGGTGTGCACGGCGAGCACCAGCCCGCCGGCCGTCTCGACCTCGACCGGTCCGGCCGCGGTCGCGCACCCGTCCGCGCACCGGGTGATGCCGGCACCGTGCGGGCAGGGCACCGTGCTCCCGCCATCGTCCCAGCCGAACAGCCGGCGGGCGCTGTCGTTGTGCAGCCGCGGTGTTCCGTGCTCGTCGAGGAGGGCCAGCCCGATCGGGGTGGCCTGGAGCAGCGCGTCCACGGTGCGGTTGGCGGCTTCCTGCGCCCGGACGGCGCGAACGGTCTCGTGCAGGGCGAACGCCCCGATCACCAGCCCCAGCAACGGCAACACCGCGGCCAGCACGACACCCGGCGCGGCCCGGCCGGGCCCGGCGAACGACACGCACACCCCGCCCACGTACCCGCCGAGCCCCAGCAACGACCTCACCGGGTAGCGCCACGGACCGCCGTGCAGCGCGCGCCGTGTCGTCGTGCCGAAGAGGAACGCGAGAACGGGCTGCGGAGCGGGGAGGACCACGGCCGCACCCGCCGTGACGACCCCTTCCACGACCGCGACCACCCAGCCGTCGCGGTGCGGCCGCAGCCACCACGAGCCCAGCACCAGCACGACCAGCGCGGCCAGGGGGAAGCGCACGGCTCCGTCGCCGGCGAACAGCAGGTTGCCGGTCAGCGCGGCGCCACCCAGCCACGCGAACGCGGTGGTGAGGAGTCGAACCGCGCGCAACGGATCTGTCACGCTTGATGCCCCCAGGGGTTCGACTGCCCAGTCCCAGCGGAATGTGCACTATCGGCGGGAAAAAGCTTACGGTGCAACCGCCGTTCGGGTAACCGGGGACAGGTGGAATCGGGTGCCACCGCGGGTATTCGGGGCCATGACCGAGATCAGCCCGATGGACGTGCTGCTGGACGGGTTCGACCGCGTCGAGCAGGCGGTGGCGCGTGTCCTGGAAGATCTGTCCACCGAAGACCTCGCGCACCGCCTCGGCGGCTCCGCCAACTCGATCGCCTGGCTCGTCTGGCACCTGACGCGCGTGCAGGACGACCACGTCGCCGATCTCGCGGGCACCGAGCAGGTGTGGACCGCGGACGGCTGGATGGAGCGGTTCGGCCTCCCGCTGCCGGAGGAGGACACCGGCTACGGCCACGACGCCGGCCAGGTCGCCGCGGTGGTCGCGACGGCGGAGCTGCTGCTCGGGTACCACCGAGCCGTGCACGAGCGGACGCGGGCCTACCTGCGCGAGCTGGAGCCGGCGGAGCTGTCCGCGGTGGTCGACGAGTCGTGGGACCCGCCGGTGACCCGTGCGGTGCGGTTGGTCAGCGTGGTCGAGGACGACCTGCAGCACGTCGGTCAGGCGGCCTTCGTGCGCGGGCTGCTGGCCGGTGGTCAGTCGCGATCGGCCAGGTGAATCCCGAGGTCGGTGCGACCAGGCGCCAGGTCCTCGCGCAACGCGCGGGTGCCCGCGTACTCCCCGTCCCGCAACCGCCGGAACAGCCGCGGCCGTTCGTCCTGCACTCCGCCGAGCCTGGTCACCAACCGCTCGACCTCGCGTTCCACCTGCTCGGCGCCGAGCGAGTCGGCGTCGTGCACCACGTGCAGGTCCAGTGCCTCGATCCCGATGTACCAGAGCACCCCGTGGGTGATCGGGAACAGCAGGGAGTCGAGGTCGCCGCTGATCCCGCGCGGCCCGATGGAGCGTTCGTCCTCCCCGGCGGTGACCACGACCAGCGCCTTGCGCCCGCCCAGGCCGCCGTCGCCGTACCTGCGGGGCACGCCGAGCTCGGGATCGAGGTCGCCGTAGGCGAAGCCGCTGGTGAGCACGCGGTCGAACCAGCCCTTGAGGATCGCCGGCGGGCCGTACCACCACAGCGGGAACTGCACGACGAGCAGTTCGGCCGCCGCGACCTTGGCCTGTTCCTCCAGGACGTCCGCGGGCAGCCCGCCGTCGGCGTAGACCTGGCCGACCAGCTCGGAGATGTTGCCCGGCCGGTCGGCCAGGTCGCCGAGGTCGCGGCGGGACAGCACCGGGTCGAAGCCCTGGGCGTAGAGATCGGAGACGGTCACGTCGTAGCGCTGGGACAACGCCTTGGTCCCGGCCTGCAGGAGGTGGTCGTTCAACGAGTCGCGGCGCGGGTGGGCGTACAGCCACAGGGCGGTGTTCGGCGTCGGCGGGTGAGCGATGGTCATGACAGCCAGTGAAGCCGCGGACGACGGGACGCGGAATAGGCGGGCGTCCGGCGCTCATGCGTGCGCGTTCACCCCGGCGGGCCGGTCGCCGCGGAGGGTGATGCGGTGCATGACGCGGTGCTGGTCGCCGTAGTCGTCCACGGCGAGGTGGGCGGTGCTGCGGTTGTCCCACACCACGACGTCGCCGGGCGCCCAGCGGTGGCGGACGCTGTACTCCTGGCGGCCGATCACGGCGAAGAACAGGTCGAGCAGGGCCCGGCTCTCCGCCTCCGACACGTCCTTGAGGTGCGTGGTGAAGCCGGGGTTCACGAAGAGGCTGCGGCGGCCGGTCTCCGGGTGCACGCGCACGACCGGGTGGGTGACGGGGTCGAGCGAACGGACCCGCTCGCCCTCCCACACGTTGCCCTCGCCGGACTGCCGGACGTGCAGGAGCTCCTCGAAGTCCTTGCGGCCGTCGTGGACCGCTTCGAGCCGGTCGGCCAGCTCGCGCACCGGTGGTGACAGCCGGAGGTAAGCGGCTTCCAGGTCCGTCCAGCAGGTGTCGCCACCGGTGGGCGGCAGGTCCACGGCGCGCAGGACGGAGCCCAGCGGCGGGGTGCGGGTGAACGTGACGTCGGTGTGCCACTCCGGGGCCTTGCCGCCGTCACCGCTGTCGAGCACGTAGATCTCGGGGTGCTCGTCGTCGAGGCCGGGGACCACGGGGTGGGCCGGGGTCAGCTCGCCCAGCGACGCCGCGAACGCGCGGTGCGCGGACGGGGTCAGCCGCTGACCGCGGAACACCAGGACCTTGCGGTCCAGCAGGGCCCGGCGGATCGCGGCCACCTGCCCGGCGGTGAGCTCGTCCGCGAGGTCCACGCCGGTCACCTGCGCGCCGATGGCGATCGTCAGCGGTTCGAACGAGAGCGTCATGACTTCTCCACGAGCTGGTCGGACCGGGAGGACAGGGTCGCCCGCACGGCGGCGGACACCTCACCGCGCAGTGCCGCGAAACGGGGTGAGCCGCGCAGTTCGTCGGCCGGCACGCCGTGGCGGGGCAGGTCGACGGGCAGGCTCAGGGCGATCCGGCCAGGCCGGTCGGTGAGGACGAGGACGCGGCTGCCGAGGAACACGGCCTCGTCCACGCTGTGCGTCACGAACACGACCGACCTGCCGTCACCGGCGAGCGCGCGCACGTCCTCCTGCAGCCGTTCCCTCGTCAGGGCGTCGAGCGCGGCGAACGGCTCGTCCATCAGCAGCAGCCGCGGTCGTGCGGCCAGTGCGCGGGCGATGGCGACGCGCTGCTGCTGGCCGCCGGAGATCTCCCAGGTCCGGCGCGGGCCGAGGCCGTCGAGCCCGACCTGCGACAGCAGTTCCGCCGCCCTCGCCCTGCGGTCGGGCTTCGAGACCTTCGCCCACTTCAGCGCCGTGGTGATGTTGCCGGAGACCGTGCTCCACGGGAACAGCCGGGGCTGCTGGAACACCACCCCGACGTCCCTGCCGGGCACCGGCGGGTGGCCGAGCAGTGCGACGTTCCCCGCGGACGGGCGTTCGAAGCCCGCCAGCAGGCGCAGCAACGTGCTCTTGCCCGACCCGGACGGGCCCACGACGACCAGGAACTCCCCTGGTTCCACCGTCAGGTCCAGCGGGCCGAGCACCGGCACGGGACCGGCCTTGGTCGGGTAGGCGTGTTGGACCCCGCGCAGTTCGCAGATGTCACGCACGTCCGCCTCCCGGCACGCGCAGCGCGGCCTGGAACGCCGCCAGGTCCGGCACCTGCTCGACCTTCTTCTGCCCGCGCAGGAACTCCGCCGTGTCGCGCAGGCGGTTCGCCAGCTGTCCCGGCGCCTGCGCGGTGCCGAAGTAGTCGGGTCCGCGTTGCTCGTCGTGGTCGAGGTAGATGTTCTGCTTGAGCTGGGCCAGTGCGTCGGCCTCCCCGATGCCGATCTGCCGGCTGACCGCGGCCGCCACCACCGCCGGGTCGGTCTTGACCTGCTTGAGCGCGTCGTTCGTCGCGGCCAGCCACCTGTCGACGACGTCGGGGTTGGCGTCGAGGAACTCCTTGCGCGCCACGGTGAACGTGAGCGTCGGCTTGCCGGCGGCCGCGAGCTTCGCGCTGTCGGTGAGCGTCACGCCGTCCTGTTGCAGCACGCCCAGCACCGGTGTCCAGACGTAGGCGCCGTCGATGTCACCGCGCTGCCACGCGGCCTGGATGTTCTGCGGTTCGAGGTCGACCAGCGTGACCGTTCCCGCGTCCACCCCGGCCAGCTCCAGCGCGGCGAGCAGGCTGTAGTGGGCGGTGGAGCTGAACGGTGCGGCGATCTTGCGGCCGGCCAGCTCGGAGATCTTCGTTATGCCGGTGGCCTTGCGCACCACGAGCGCTTCGCTGTCGCCGATCACGTTCAGCAGCTCGATCACCTGGTACGGGATGCTGAGCGGCGGGCAGAGACCGGCGGCCGCGGGGCTGCTGCCGATCACCGCGAGGTCGATCGCACCGCCCAGGAACGCGGTGTTGATGCTCGCACCGGAGTCGAACGCGGTCCAGGTGATCCGGTGGTCCGGCAAGGCCTTCTCCAGCGCCTGCCGGTCCTTCACCAGCAGCGTGCTGTCGGCGAAGTTCTGGAACGCCACCCGCACGCCCTTGCCGCCGGAGGGCGACGAGCCGCCCACACCGCACGAGGCCAGCACCGGGGCGGCGGCGAGCAGGGCGAGCACGCTCCTGCGCGAGATCGACATCGGGACTCCTCGGTCTCAGGCGCGTCCGCGCCACGGGGACAACGCGCGTTGGGCGGCCACGATCAGCGAGTCGATGACCAGGCCGGTGATGCCGATGACGAAGAGACCGAGGACGACCACCGCGGTCTGGTTGAAGCGCTGGGCGTTGAGCACCATCCCGCCGATGCCGTCCGCGCCGTTCACGGTCTCCGCCGCCACCACGGAGCTGTAGGCGATGCCGACGGCGATCCGGACACCGGTGAGGATCTCCGGTCCCGACGCGGGCAGGACCACCGCGCGGACCACGTCGAACGCGCTGGCGCCCAACGCCTGCGCGGCCTCGACGTACTGCCGGTTGACCCCGCTCACCGCGGCCGCGGCGGCCACGGCCACCGGCGGGAACGCGGCGATCATCAGCAGGTAGACCTTGGGTTCCTCGTCGATGCCGAACCAGATCACCAGCAGGCTCAGGTACGCGAGCGGCGGGAGTGCGCGCAGGAACGCCACGGCGGGCTCGGTCAGCGCTCGGACGACCGGGACCAGCCCCATCGCCAGGCCGAGCACGAGCCCGAGCAGCACGCCGTAGAAGCACCCGTAGCCGACGCGGCGCAGGCTGACGCCGAGCCGTTCGGCCAGCGTCGAACCGGCGTAGCCGCCCTGCCCGTTCGTGAAGTCCGAAGTGGACAGAAGCTGGTCCCACACCTGCAGGGGACTCGGCAGCACGGCCGCCGGCCAGAGCTGGGCCAGCGCGACGAGCTGCCACACCAGGAACAGCGCGGCGATGGCGATCAGCCGCACCGGCAACCACTGCGACGTCCGGGTCTTGGGCACGCCGTGAATGTACTGACGTACACATCGCCGGTCAGGACCGTTCCGTATCGTGGTCCTCCGCGAGAATGCCCCTTGCGCACGGGCTCGGCGAACCGGTAGGAGCGAGGATGGCGCGGCGGCACGACCCCCACCGCCGCGAGCGGATCATCGAGGCCGCGGTCGAGCTGATCTCCGAGTGCGGCCTGCCGGCACTGACCCACCGGGCCGTCGCGGCCCGCGCCGACGTGCCGCTGGGTTCCACGACCTACCACTTCCTGAGCCTCGACGAGCTGCTCGACGCCGCGGTCCGCACCGTGGCCGAGCGCAACGTCGCACGCCTGCGCGAGTGGGCGCTCGCGCTGCCCGACGATGCCGACCTGAGCGCCGAGCTCGCGCGCTTCGTCGTCCTGCTGGCGAGCGAGCACCGGCAGACCAGCGTGCTGGCCTACGAGCTGTACGGCGGTGCCCTGCGGCGGCCGGCGCTCCGTGCGGCCAGCACGTCGTGGGACCGGCTGCTGACCGAGGTCTTCGAGTCCACAGTGGACTCGACGACCGCGCGGGCGCTCACCGCGATGTTCAGCGGGCTGCTGTACCAGGCGCTGGTGTCGCCGGGGACGCCGAAGCCCGCCGACCTCGAAGAGGTGCTGCGCCGCCTGCTGCGGTAGCGCCGGCCGTCATCCACCGGCCAGCCGCTGCTCCAGCCGGTCCAGACCGCCCCGGATGAGCCGCCCGTAGTCGTCGTCGCCGAGCACGCCGATCGTGTCCCGCGCCTGCCGGAGGTGGTCGCGGGCGCGGTCGAGGTCGCCCAGCCTGCGGTGGCAGTCGGCCAGGTTCAGGTGCAGCGACGGGTACAGCCCGGCCACCGGCAGCGCCACCCCGGCCTCCGCTGTGCGCTCGTCGGAGAGCGAGTCGGCGGCGGCCAGCGCCCGCAGGTCCCAGACCAGCTCCTCGTGCACGTCGTCCTGGACGTCGGCCATCGAGTGGGCGAGGACGCACACGTGCAGCGGGTCGCCCCCGGTGCCGCCGATGTCGTCCCAGATCCGGGCGAACAGCTCGCGGGCGGCCTCCCGCTGACCGCGGCGGTGGTGCAGCTCCACGCCTTCGGCGATGCGGGCCATCGTCGGATCTGTGACCATCCGCCGATTCTCCCGCAACCGCGTCAGAGCTCGAAGCGGTAGCCCATCCCGGGTTCGGTGACCAGGTGCCGGGGGTGGGCGGGGTCGGCTTCGAGCTTGCGGCGCAACTGGGCGAAGTAGACGCGCAGGTACTGCGACTCGGTGAGGTGCTTCGGTCCCCACACCTCCCGCAGCAACTGCTTCTGCGACACGAGCCGGCCGGGGTTGCGGGCCAGGACCTCGACCAGGCCCCACTCGGTGGGCGTCAGGTGCACCTCGTGGCCGTCGCGGCGGACCTTCTTCGCGGCCAGGTCCACGACGAACGACGACGTCTCGACCACCGGGTCGGCGACGTCGCGGGTGAGGCCGCGGCGGACGGCCGCACGCAGGCGGGCGAGGAGCTCGTCCATGCCGAACGGCTTGGTCACGTAGTCGTCGGCGCCGGCGTCGAGGGCCTCGACCTTGGCGGCGGAGTCGGTACGGGCGGACAGGACGATGATCGGGACCGAGGACCAGCCGCGCAGGCCCGCGATCACCTCCACGCCGTCGAGGTCGGGCAGGCCCAGGTCCAGCACGACCACGTCGGGTTTGCCCTCCACGGCCACGCCGAGTGCGGACTTGCCGTCGTACGCGGTCATCACGTCGTAGCCGCGGGCGCTGAGGTTGATCCTCAACGCGCGCACGATCTGCGGTTCGTCGTCGACCACCAGAACGGACGTCATGGCGCCTCCTCGTGGACGGGCAGGGAGATCACGATCGTGAGCCCTCCTCCCGGGGTGTCCTCCGCGCTGATCTTCCCGCCCATGGCGGCGGTGAAGCCCTTGGCGACGCTCAGGCCGAGGCCGGCGCCCGGTGTGGCGGCACGGTCGCCGAGGCGCTGGAACGGCGCGAACACCGTGTGCCCGGCGTTCTTCGGCAGTCCCGGACCGTGGTCGACGACCCGCAGCTCGACGGAGGAGCCGTGGCGGCTGCCGCGGACCGCCACCGGCGACGGGCTGCCGTGCCGCAGCGCGTTGTCGACGACGTTGACCACCACGCGTTCCAGCAGCCCCGGGTCGGCCAGCACGGGCGGCAGGTCCTCCGCCACCGCGACCAACACCTCGCCGCCGAGGCCGGCGAGCGCCCGTGCCACGACCTCGTCGCAGCCGACCGGCCGCAGCACCGGTTCGACCGAGCCGGTCGCGAGGTGCGACGAGTCGAGCAGGTCGTCCACCAGGCCGGTCAACCGGTCGGCGGACTCCGCCACGGTCTCCACCAGGTCGGCGGTGTCCTGTTCGGACAGTGCCGGCGAGGTGTCCCGCAGGCTCGCGGTCGCCGCCTTGATCGACGTCAACGGCGTGCGGAGGTCGTGGCCGACCGCCGACAGCAGTGCCGTGCGCAGCTCGGACGTCTCGGCTTTCCGCCGTGCTTCCAGGGCGTCGGCGGCCATCCGCTGGTGCCGCAGCGCCACGAACGTCTGCCCGGCCGCCGCCTCCAGCACCCGCTGGTCGCTCGCGGGCAGCACCCGTCCGCTCAGCCGCAACCGCACGTCACCGGTGACCGTCACGTCGGTCACGGGACCGGAGTCCCGCCCGGCGCGGTCGACGCAGCACCACTCCCCGTTTCTGCGCTCCACCAGCGCCACCGAGTCCAGGCCGAAGTTCTCCCGGATCTTCTCCAGCAGCCGCGCCAGCGGGAACGGCGCGGTCAGCACGGTCCGCGAGTACGAGGCCAGCAACGCCGCCTCGGTCCGCGCCCGCGCGCCCTGCTCTCCCAGCCGCGCCGCCCGGTCGACGGTCAGCGCCACGACGGTCGCGACGATCACCATGGCGGCCAGCGTGATCACGTTCTCCGGCGTCTGCACGGCCAGACTGTGGTAGGGCTCGGTGAAGAAGAAGTTGAGCAGCCCGGCGCCGAGCACCGCGCAGAACAGCGCCGGTCCCAGCCCGCCCGCGATGGCGACGACGCAGGCGACGAGCAGGAACGCCACCAGGTCGGTGGAGAAGTCCAGCTCGTCGCGCCACAGCAGGCCCAGGGCGGTGACGCCGGCGGGCAGCACCAGGGCGAGGCCCCAGCCGGTGAGCCTGCGCCGCACCGGCAACGGGTCGGTGCCGACCTGCCAGCGCAGCCCGCGCCGGGCCTCGTCGTGGGTGACCATGTGCACGTCGATCGCGCCGGACTCCTGCACGACAGCGGCACCGATGCCCTCGTCGAACGCCCGCGCGACCCGTGAGCGCCGTGAGGTCCCCAGCACCAGCTGGGTGGCGTTCACACCGCGGGCGAACTCCAGCAACGCCGTCGGAACGTCGTCGCCCACCACCGAGTGGAACGTCGCGCCGACGTCCTCGGCGGTCTTGCGGGAGCGGGCGATGTGCCCGTGCGTCACGCCGGTCAGCCCGTCGCCGCGCAGGACGTGGACGACCAGCAGCTCCGCACCGGCCCGCACCGCGATCCGGCGGGCGCGCCGGATCAGCGTCTCGCTCTCCGGTCCGCCGGTGATCGCGGCGACCACGCGTTCGCGGATCTCCCAGGTGTCGGTGATGTCCTTCTCGCTGCGGTAGCGCTGCAACGCCACGTCGACCTGGTCGGCCACCCACAGCAGGGCCAGCTCCCGCAACGCCGTGAGGTTGCCGATCCGGAAGTAGTTGCCCAGCGCGGCGTCGATGCGGTGCGCCGGGTAGACGTTGCCGTGGGCGAGCCGGCGGCGCAGCGCCTCCGGGGTGAGGTCGACGAGCTCGACCTGTTCCGCGCGGCGGACCACCTCGTCGGGTACCGTCTCCCGTTGCCGCACACCGGTGATGCGTTCGACGACGTCGTTCACCGACTCCAGGTGCTGCACGTTCACCGTGGACAGCACGTCGATGCCCGCGTCGAGCAGCTCTTCGACGTCCTGCCAGCGCTTCTCGTTGCGGGAGCCGGGCGCGTTGGTGTGGGCGAGCTCGTCGACGACGGCGACCTCGGGCCTGCGTGCGAGGACCGCGTCGACGTCCATCTCCTCGACGTCGAGCCCGCGGTGCCGCACCCGCGTGCGCGGCACCACCTCCAGCCCGTCGAGCAGGGCGGCGGTCTTCTCCCGGCCGTGGGTCTCCACGAGTCCCACGACCACCTCGGTGCCCCGCCCCCGGCGCCGGTGGGCCTCGCCGAGCACGGCGAAGGTCTTGCCGACACCGGGAGCGGCGCCGAGGTGGATCCTCAGCTGACCCCGGCGGCGGTCACCGGGTGGCGGCGTCGATGGCACGGTTGAGCGCCGTCACGTTGACCGCGGTGGTGAAGGTGCCGGAGGTCCAGGCCGCCACCAGCTCCCGCACCCTCTCCTCGGACAGCCCGGACGCGCGTGCCACCCGAGGCACCTGCAGCGCCGCGTACTCCGGGCTGATGTGCGGGTCGAGGCCGGACGCCGACGCGGTCACCGCGTCCTGCGGCACCCGGTCCTCGGACACGCCTTCGCGCTGCGCCACGGCCGTGCGGCGTTCGTCGACCACCTTCGTGTAGTCCTCGTTCAGCTCGCCCTTGTTCGAGCCGCCCGAGGCGGGCAGCGTCGCCGCGGAGGGCCGCGGCTGGAAGTACCGGTCGCCCTCGCGTGCGACGGCGACCAGGGTGGTGCCGGTGGCCTCGGCGTTGGCGTGCAGGCCGGGGACGCGCGAGACGCCCCAGACCGCCAGCGGGTACAGCACGCCGAGGAGCACGGTCAGCGCGAGCAGGATCCGCAGACCCGCCCACGACTGCTTCAGGAAGTTCGTCATCGTCAGCCGATCCCGGGGATGAGTCGCACGAGCAGGTCGATCAGCCAGATCCCGGCGAACGGCGTCACGATGCCGCCGAGGCCGTAGACCAGCAGGTTGCGCCGCAGCAGCGCGGAGGCGCTGGACGGCCGGTAGCGGACGCCCCGCAGGGCCAGCGGGATCAGCGCCACGATGACCACCGCGTTGAAGATCACCGCGGACAGGATGGCCGACTGCGGTGTCGCGAGGCGCATGACGTTGAGCTGCCCCAGCGCCGGGTAGATCGCCGCGAACATCGCGGGCAGGATCGCGAAGTACTTCGCCAGGTCGTTGGCGACGGAGAACGTCGTCAGCGCCCCCCGCGTGATCAGCAGCTGCTTGCCGATCTCCACGATCTCGATCAGCTTGGTCGGGTCCGAGTCGAGGTCGACCATGTTGCCGGCCTCCTTCGCGGCCGACGTGCCGGTGTTCATCGCGACGCCGACGTCGGCCTGGGCCAGCGCCGGTGCGTCGTTGGTGCCGTCACCGGTCATCGCGACCAGCCGGCCGCCCTCCTGCTCCTGGCGGATCAGGGCCATCTTGTCCTCGGGCTTGGCCTCGGCGAGGAAGTCGTCCACGCCCGCCTGTTCGGCGATGGCCTTGGCCGTCAACGGGTTGTCGCCGGTGACCATGACCGTGCGGATGCCCATCGCCCGCAGCTCGGCGAAGCGCTCCTTCATGCCGGGCTTCACGACGTCGGACAGGCGGACGATCCCCAGCACCCGGCCGTTCTCGGCCACGACGAGCGGGGTTCCGCCCTGGGCACTGATCTCGTCCACGATCTCGCGTGCGGTGTCGGTCAGCTCGAACGCGGACGCGGCGCCCTTGCGGATGCTGCGGTCGCCCAGGTCGATGCCGGACATCCTGGTCTGCGCCGTGAACGCGACGAACTCGCCGGTCTTCTCGTGGTCGCTCGCCGGTGCACCGCCGGCGAGCTGGAGGATGCTGCGGCCCTCCGGGGTGTCGTCGGCGAGGCTCGCCAGCCGTGCGGCCGCGACCAGTTCCTCCTCGGACGTCGGGCCGACCGGGATGAACTCGGTCGCGCGCCGGTTGCCCCACGTGATCGTGCCGGTCTTGTCGAGCAGCAACGTGTCGATGTCACCGGCGGCCTCCACGGCCTTGCCCGACGTGGCCAGGACGTTGCGCTGCACCAGCCGGTCCATGCCGGCGATGCCGATCGCGGACAGCAGTGCGCCGATCGTCGTCGGGATCAGGCAGACCAGCAACGCGGTCAGCACGACCACCGACTGCTCGCCGCCGGAGTGGATCGCGAACGGCTGCAGCGCGACGACGGCCAGCAGGAAGATGATCGTCAGCGTCGACAGCAGGATCGTCAGCGCGACCTCGTTCGGCGTCTTCTGCCGTTCCGCGCCTTCGACGAGTGCGATCATCCGGTCCACGAAGGACTCGCCGGGCCTGGTCGTGATCCGCACGACGATCCGGTCCGACAGCACCGTCGTGCCACCGGTGACCGCGCACCGGTCGCCGCCGGACTCGCGGATGACGGGTGCGGACTCGCCGGTGATCGCCGACTCGTCCACGGTCGCGATGCCCTCGACCACGTCACCGTCGCCGGGGATGACCTCACCGGCCTCGACGACGACCAGGTCGCCGACCTCCAGTTCGGTGCCGGGCACGACGCCGCCGCTGACGAGCCTCGCGACGGCGTCTTCCTTGGTCTTCCTGAGCGAGTCCGCCTGCGCCTTGCCGCGGCCTTCCGCGACGGCCTCCGCGAGGTTCGCGAACAGCACGGTGAACCACAGCCACGCGGCGACGGCGGTGGTGAACACGCTCGGTTCGGCCACCGCGAACACGGTGACCAGCACCGAACCCACCCACACGACGAACATGACGGGACTGCGCAGCTGGTGCCGCGGGTGGAGCTTCTTCAACGCCTCCGGCAGGGCGGCCGCGAGACCGGGTTTCGTGGTCACAGCAGTGCCTCCGCGACGGGACCGAGAGCGAGAGCGGGAACGAACGTGAGCGCGGCGACCAGGACGATCGAGCCGGCCAGCAGGGTCGCGAACAGCGGGCCGGTGGTGGGCAGCGTGCCTGCGGTGACCGGCACCTTCTTCTGCGCCGCCAGCGATCCGGCCAGCGCCAGCACCGCGACGATCGGGACGAGCCGGCCGAAGAGCATGCACAGGCCCAGCGACGACTGGAACCAGTCGCTGGTGACCGTGATGCCGCCGAACGCGCTGCCGTTGTTGTTGGAGGCCGACGCGTAGGCGTAGAGGATCTCCGACAACCCGTGCGAGCCGGGGTTGTTGAGCGCTGCCCGCGTGCTGGGCAGGACCGCGGCGATGCCGGCGCCGACGAGCAGCACCGTGGGCATCGCGAGGATCGAGACCGCCGCGGCTGTGACCTCCCTGCGCCCCAGCTTCTTGCCGAGGTACTCGGGCGTGCGGCCGACCATCAGGCCCGCGAGGAACATCGCGATGACCGCCATGACGAGGATGCTGTAGAGACCGGTGCCGACACCGCCCGGCGTCATCTCGCCGAACAGCATGTTCAGCAGCGCCCCGCCGCCGCCGAGCCCGGTGTAGCTGTCGTGCAACGAGTTCACCGCACCGGTCGAGGTGCCGGTGGTGGCGTCGGCGAAGATCGCGCTGCCGGGGATGCCGAACCGCAGCTCCTTGCCCTCCAACGGCCGGACGCCGTTCGCCTCGGCACCCCAGATGACCGCGAGCATCGCGGTCCAGATGCCGCCCATGACGCCCAGCAGCACGTACCCCTGCTTCTTCTCCCCCACCAGCACGCCGAACGTGCGGGTCAGCGCGACCGGGACCACCAGGATGAGGAAGACCTCGATCAGGTTCGACCACTCGTTCGGGTTCTCGAACGGGTGCGCGGAGTTGGCGTTGAGGATGCCGCCGCCGTTGGTGCCGAGCTCCTTGATGGCCTCCTGACCGGCAACGGGCGCGTTGGCGACCAGCTGACCGTCAACGTCCACTCCGGACTTGAAGCTCATCGTGACACCGAAGGCGATCAGCACGACGGCGAACAGGAACGCGATCGGCAACAGGATGCGGAGCGTGCCGCGCACGAGGTCGACCCAGAAGTTGCCGAGCCGGTCGGTCCGGCTGCGGACGAACCCGCGGACCAGCGCGACGGCGACCGCGAGGCCGACCGCGGCGGACACGAAGTTCTGCACGGTCAGGCCGATCATCTGGACCGTGTGGCCCATGACCGCTTCCGGCACGTACGACTGCCAGTTCGTGTTGGCCACGAAGCTGATGGCGGTGTTGAACGCCATGCCCGGTCCGACGTTGCCGCGGCCGAAGTCGAACGGCAGCAGGGACTGCACGCGCTGGAGCACGTAGAGGAACACGATGCCGACGAAAGAGAAGCCCAGCACGCCGTAGGCGTAGGTGCTCCACCTCTGCTCGGCGTCCGGGTCGATCCGCGCGAAGCGGTAGATCGCCGCCTCGACCCTGGAATGGCCTTCGCGCTGGAAGACGCGGGCCATGTGGTCGCCGAGTGGCCGGTACACGACCGCCAGTGCCGCGAACAGGATGCCGACCTGGGCCAGGCCGGCCACGAGAGGTGACATCAGAACTTCTCCGGCCTCACGAGCGCGACGAACAGGTAGACGATCAGAGCGAGCGCGAGGACGCCGGCGACGGCGTTCGCGACGAGTCCCGTGCTCACAGCTTCTCCAGTCCGCGCACCGTCAGTCCCAGCACGACGAAACTCCCGATCAGCAGCAACGCGTAGGCCAGGTCGGCCATGACGCCGCTCCCTTCAACGACAGGTTTTTCCATGACGAGCGGGAGCGTGCACGAGGAAACACCTGTTCAGGGGAGGCCTGACAGCGTCCTTACGGGGCGGGGGCCGACCTTTACGCGTTCTTGAGGCCGGGGAGACGTGGGTCTCACCCGTCAGGGCTCTCAGGGGTCACGGTGCGTGAGGTTCTGGCGCAGAAGGCGTCACGGCGCGGCCGGCGTTGAACGGAACCGGGCCGCGCCCAGGGTGGACGCGGCCCGGTGTCAGCAGGGTCAGCGACCGCTGCGGTACGCCGTCCGGGCGTTCTTCATGCGGGTGTTCTGACCCAGTGGAAGTCCTTTGTAGAGGCTGACGTTCTCACACAGTGCGAACGTCGTGGGCCGGAAGGCCGCTCCACCACCTGCCGTAGCGCTTGTACACCTGGGGTTCGCGGTCACCGAGGAACTCGCGCACCGCCGACGCTTCCACGGCCAGCGCCGCCCAGTCGTCCTCTTTCAGGGCGTGGAAGGCGGTCATCTCAATAGCTCCGTCGGCAAGCGGGCGCCACACGCCCGCCACGTACCCGTCCACGAGCAGGGTGGGCAGCGTGTCGCCGTTGTTGCCGATGACGACCTTGCGGTACTCGGGCGGGATGATCCGGCTGCGGTCGGCATAGGCGAGCAAAGTGCTGTCCCACATCGCCATCAGCCGCGCGGGGGCGGGCGTGTCCTCGTCCGGGACCGTCCGGTTCGGCACGTCGAGGTGCTCGCCGTGCCGTTCCAGGTCCAGCAGCTCCAGGGCGGCGCGGATCGTGCCGCGCGGCAGCATCGTGAACTGGTTGACGTCGGCGACGGTGGCGGGCCCGAAGCCGGTGAGGTAGCGGCGGACGAGCTCGGCCACGCACTCCAGCTGCTCCCTGCTCCCGGTGCGCGCGGCCAGGTAGGACGGGCGCGGCCCGAACGACCACGGTCCGCCGGTCGGTGCGTGCACGAGCCCGCCGTAGGTGCGCAGCGCCCACCAGACACCGGGCTGGCCGACGTCACCGGCGTGCGAGTGCAGCAACTCCTCGATCTCCGCCTTCGCCCGCGGCACCGAGGCGAAAGCGAGCACGTGCTCCAGCAGTGCGTCGGCCTGGTCCACGGTGATGTCCATGGCCTTGAACCGCTTGTCGTACAACCGTGACGCGCGCAGTGCGGGCAGCATCGCGTGGTGGAACACCTCGTGGTCGGCGGCGGTGACCGCGTGCAGGGTGATCCGCATCAGCGTGGCCTTGCGGACCGTGCCGCCGGCGAACGCGGCGTCCAGGTCGGCCGGGTCGAAGCCGGCGACGCGGTTCCACAGGGCCAGGTAGGGCGAGGCCGTTTCCTGGGCCTGGATCGCCACGACCCGCTCGACCGCGCTGGGCACGTCCACCGGTTCCCGCCGCAGCAGCAGCTGGCGGTCGAGCGTCGCGCGGTTGAGCTGTCGTGGCGTCGGGGTCATGCGGGTGATCCTCACCTACCTCAGCTTCGAGGGCCACCAGATCCGGCCGCCGATGTCCACCGACAGCGCGGGCACCAGCAGCGACCGCACCAGCAGCGTGTCGAGCAGGACGCCGAACGCCACGATGAACGCGATCTGGGTGAGGAACAGGATCGGCAGCACCGCGAGCGCCGCGAACGTGGCCGCCAGCACCACCCCCGCAGACGTGATCACGCCACCGGTCAGGCTGAGGCCCCTGATGGTGCCCTCGACCGTGCCGAGCTGCTGCGTCTCCTCGCGGACGCGGGTCATGAGGAAGATGTTGTAGTCGATGCCCAGCGCCACCAGGAACACGAACCCGAACAGCGGCACCACCGGGTCCGCGCCGGGGAAGTCGAACAGGTGGTTGAACACCAGCGCCGACACGCCCATGGTGGCCGCGAACGACAGCACGACCGTCCCGATCAGCAGCAACGGCGCCAGCACCGACCGCAGCAGCAGCGCCAGCACCAGGAAGATCACGACGAGCACGATCGGGATGATCAGCAGCCGGTCGCGTTCTGAGGTCGTCCTGGTGTCGAGCAACGTCGCCGTCTGCCCGCCGACCTTCGCGTCCGCGCCCTCGACGCCGTGCACCGCCGCACGGATGCGTTCGACCGTGGCGACCGCCGCGTCGGAGTCCGGCGCGTCGGCGAGCGTGGCCTCGATCCGCACCAGGCCGTCGGCGGTCCCGCTGGGCCGGACGTTCGCCACACCGTCCACAGCGGCCTTCGCGACGACGTCGGCGGTCTTGCCCTCGTTGGCGATGATGACGGTCGGCGAGCCGGTGCCGCCGGGGAAGTGCCGTGACAGCACCTCTTGGCCGGCGACGGACTCGACCTCGGTGAGGAACACGTCGGACTGCGCCGTGCCGGAGGCCTTGAGCTGCGGCAGGAACGCCGCTCCCGCCAGCAGCACCAGCGCGGTGACGATCCAGATGGCCCGCGGCTTGCGGCGCACCAGGGCGGCCACGCGCCCCCACAGCCCGCTGGTCTCCGGGTGCGGGGAGCCCAGCTTCGGCGCGAACGGCCAGAACGCGGCCCGTCCCAGCAGGGCGAGCACCGCCGGCAGGAACGTCATGGCCGTGAGCAGCGCGGCACCGATGCCGATCGCGGCGACCGGGCCGAGGCCCTTGTTGGAGTCGAGGTCGCTGAACAGCAGGCACAGCACGCCGAGGATGACCGTGCCCGCGGAGGCGGCGATGGGTTCGACCGTGCCGCGCCAGGCGGAGCGGATGGCGGTGAACCTGTTCTCCTCGTCCCGCAGCTCCTCGCGGAAGCGGGACACCAGCAGCAGTGCGTAGTCCGTGGCGGCGCCGAAGACCAGGATGGAGAGGATGCCCTGGCTCTGGCCGTTCAACGCGAGCACGTCGTATTTCGCGAGCAGGTAGACGACGAAGCTGGCCAGCCCGAGCGCGAACACGGCGGAGACGAGCACCACGAGCGGCAGCAGCGGGCTGCGGTAGACGACGAGCAGGATGAGCGCGACCACCGCGCCGGCGACCAGCAGCAGCAACCCGTCGATCCCGCCGAACGCCTCGACCAGGTCGGCGACCTGCGCGGCCGGCCCGGTGACCAGCACCGTCAGCCCCTGCGGCGCGCTGCGCGAGCCGTCCCGCAGCTCCGCGACACCGTCCTTGACGTCCTTGGCCGGGTCGAGCAGGACGACGATCTGCGCCGCGTCCCCGTCCTTCTGGGACGGGATGACCGGCGAGGCCTGGAACCCCTTGCCCCGATCGGCGAGGAACCGCGTGTCCTCCGCGGTGAGCCCACCCTGGCGTTCGGCCACCACGATCGCGGGGATGGCGTTGGTCTGCTGGAACTTCTTCTGCAGCTCCGCGACCTGTGTGGACTCCGCCGAGTTCGGCAGGAACGCGCTGCTGTCGTTCTCGGCGACCTCGGACAGTTTGCCCGCGTACGGCCCGGTGAACCCTCCCACCGCCAGCCACACGACGAGAAGCAACCCGGCGAGCACCCTCATGAGCCTATGTCCTTCGATCGTCGAAAGTTTCGATGACCGAAACAGTATGCTGGCGGGGTGAGCGACGCAAGCGACTACGAACTCAGCATGCTGGTGCGGGCGCTGGTGATGGAGTCGAACCGGTTCCTGGAGATCTTCAGCGCGGCCCACGAGCTGCACTCCACCGACATGACAGCGCTGAACCTGCTCATGACCGCCCACTCCCCCATGACACCGGGCACACTCGCCCGCGCCCTGAACCTCAGCGCCTCCGCCACGACGTCGGTGCTGGACCGCCTGGAACGCGCCGGCCACGTGAGCCGCGACCGCAGCCCCGGCGACCGCCGCCGCGTGGAACTGCGCGTGCACGCGGCGGCGGAGGCACTGGCCTCGACGTTCTTCCAGCCGCTCGCCCGCGAGTTCGCGGCGACGTGGGGCGCCATGACCCCCGAGGACCGGCGGGTGGTGGCCGACTTCCTCGCGTCCACGACGGCGGCGACGGCACGGGTGCGCGCGGAGGTCCTCACCCCGCCCGCCTGACCGTCAGGGCAGCCTGCGCCCGCAGACGAGGAGCAGCAGGTTCTGCGCCTCGTCGCGGACGGGCGTCCCCGCGCCGAACGTCCAGTCCAGGTCGGTGGCGACCAGCTCCCTGCCCTTCACGTCGGACTTGAAGTACCGGACGTGACCGGGCTTCACCCCGTCGAGCACGAGCCGCAGCCGGTCGAGCGGCACCTTCCGGTCGAGTCCGAGCGCGACCGTGACGTCCAGGCCGTGGATGACGTCGTGCGAGAGCGCGCCGACGGGCCCGCCGCCTGGTGGGGTCCAGGGGTGGTGGACGTTGGCCTTCAGGGTGTCGAGGAGCTGCCGCGGGGACAGTTGCGCGGCGTCCTGCCTGGCCATGCGGTCGGAGGCGCGGTTGAAGCTGCCGCCGGCTTTCAGCACCTCCTTGAGGATGCGGCCCGGTGAGCTGCGGTATGGGAGCGTCGTGTGGGCGATGACCTCCTTCACGCGCCAGCCTGCGCACAGGCTTGCGGAGTCCCACTGCTGCTGCGTGAGGGATTCGAGCAGTTCTGCCTGGTCGCGCCGTTCGGCGGCCACCACGTCCTTGATGTCCATGCACGTCGTACGGAAGGGACGACGAGAACTCATCGGTCCGCGTAGGGTCGTGCGCGTGATCGAGGCGCTGGAGCCGTTCCGGGTCGAGCTGACCGGCTACTGCTACCGCATGCTCGGCTCCGGTTTCGAGGCCGAGGACGCCGCGCAGGAGACGCTCGTGCGCGCGTGGAAGGCCTACGACAGCTTCGACGCCTCGCGCGCGTCGTTGCGCACGTGGCTGTACCGGATCGCGACCAACATCTGCATCGACATGCAGCGTTCTCCGCAACGGCGTGCGTTGGCCGTGGACCTGGGACCGGCCGGCGGGGAGCTCGGGGCGCCGTTGCACGAGCGGGTGTTCGTGCAGCCGGTGCCGGACCACAGGGTGTTGCCGGAGGACCAGGCGATCCGCAAGGAGACGGTGCGGCTGGCGTTCGTGGCGGCGTTGCAGCACCTGCCCGCACGGCAGCGCGCGGTGCTGATCCTGCGCGACGTGCTGGCGTGGCAGGCAGCGGAGGTGGCCGAGCTGCTGGACATCTCGGTCGCTGCGGCCAACAGCGCGCTGCAACGGGCGCGGGCGACGGTGCGCACCACCGATCCCGGTGAGGCGGTGGACCCGGCGGACGCGACGCAGAAGGAGCTGCTCCGCCGGTACTGCGATGCGTTCGAACGGCACGACATGCGCGCGTTGGTGGCGTTGTTGCACGAGGACGCCACGATGTCGATGCCGCCGTTCAGCTGGTGGATCCGCGGACGGGACGCCATGGCGGCGGTGCTGCAAGCGCCTGGTTCGCCGTGCGAGGGGGCGTGGCTGGTGCCGGTCGCGGCGAACGGGTCGCCGGCGTACTGGCAGCTGCGGCCAGGTCTGAACCGGCCGTTCGGGCTGGTGTTCCTCGACGTGCGCGACGGGCTGGTCACAGGCGCGTGCACGTACCTCAACGTCGAGGACTTCCTGCCGTTGTTCGATGCACCGATGAGTTCCGGCGCGCCGTCCCGTAGGTGAGTGGACGAAAGGAGCTCCCATGACGATCCAGCCCATCATCGTGACGCCGAACCCGGGGCCGATGCAGGCGTTCTACGAGCAGGTCTTCGGTGCGACCGAGGTGGCCAGGTACCCGGCGACCGGTGCGGTGTTCTCCACGACGCTGCGGCTCGGGGACGCCGAGCTCGGACTGGTGGCGGAGGACGCCGACCTGACCGCGGCCCCGCGCATCGTGCTGAGCGTGGACGTCGAGGACGTCGACGCGCTGCTGCCCGTGGTCGAGGCCGCCGGCGGGCGGGTGCGGGGGCCGTCGAACGACATGCCGTGGGGACAGCGGGTGGCGCACGTGTTCGATCCGGACGGGAACCCCGTGAACCTGACCCAGCAGCTCTGAGCACCTGATCGGCAGCCTTGCCCTCCTTGCTGCCGAAGGCGTCTGCAAGTACCGCCAACCCTTGATCGGATCGCCGCCAACTACCACCAACACGGTCGTCGCCGTCGAACCGGACCTGGATCTGCAGACGGCCAGCGGTGCTGTTGGTGGTAGCAAAGTGCTTGTCGATGTCGAGTTGGAGGTACTTGCAGGCGCCTGGGCAGCAACGAGGGTGAGATGTACGCTGATCCGGCGTCGCGGGCGAACTCGTTGCGGCTCTACCGCGCGAACTTTGACCGTGGGCTGCACGATCCGGAGCTGGCCCCGTTGGCGAGGGTGTCGGAGCGGACGGCACTGGTGCTGGAGTGGCTGCGGTAGCCGGTGTCAGGCCGCTCCGACGAGGTCCCGGCGCTCGCCCTTCGCCGAGGATGCCGTCCGCCGGATTCGTCCCCACGGCTTGAACACCGACAGCACGTACGCGACCAGCAGCAACGTCGGTGCCACCACCACCGGGGGCAGCAGGCCGGACGGGAGCACCGCGGCCGGGTCACCGGCCAGCACGCGGGTGCCGATGCGGGCCGCCTCCTGCACTCCCGGTCGCAGGGCGAAGGCGATCAGCAGGCTCATGCCGACGTTCAGCACGAGCTTGACGGCCACCCACCAGTAGCGCACGAGCCCGTACTTGCTGCCCAGGCCGAGGACGGCGCCCGAGACCATGCACACGACGCTGGCGCCCAGCATCGGCCAGATCGCGAACATGTCCACTGCCTGGATGGCGATGCCCGCCGTGGTCGTGTCCGTTGTGGACAGGGCGATCACGATCAGGATGCCCAGTGCCAGGTCGATGCCGAGCCAGGCCGCTGCCGCCAGGACGTGCACGAGCAGCACGGCTTTGCGGGCACGGCCGCTGAGCTTGCGGGTGGTGGTCATCGCGGTGCGCTCCCTCGGTCGTGGTGTCGGCACCCACTCTCGCCGCCCGCGGCGACCGCATCATCCGCTCGTGCTCTGATCCCGTCTACGTCAGTTTGCGTACACCGGCCTCAGCCGGTCCCGTCACTTGCGGGACCGCCAGCTGACCTTCGACGACCCGGCCTCCGGTGCGTCGCGCACGACCGTCCGCACCGGCAGCCCGAGGAACTCGCCGAACCGCCGGGTGTGCTCGGCCAGCGCGTCCACGTCGAAGCCGGGCAGCGGCCGCAGCTCCACGTCCACGGAGGTCTTCTTCAGCACCCGCTTCCACAGCCCGGCGATCTGGCCGTCCTCGATGATCGTCGCGTAGAACATGCCGTTGTAGGTGGAGATCGGGATCTCGTCATAGCGGGTGAAGTACGCGGCGCGGTCCCGGTAGCCGATGACCAGCTCGTCGTAGGCGGGCAGCAGGTAGGTGCCGGTGGCCGGTTCGAGGTCCGGCGGCAGCCAGTACTCCTTGCCGTCGAAGGTCTCCCGCACCAGCTCACCGCGCACCGGCTCCAGCCCGCGTGCGGCCTGCTTGAGCCCGATGCCTGCCCAGTTCGCGAAGTCGGCGACGGTCGCCGGGCCGTGGCTGGTGAAGAACCGCTGCGCCAGCACGGCGAGCGCCTCGTCGCCGGCGAGCGACCGCTGGTGCGGCGCCCACTCCTCCAGCAGCACGAACGTCTGGTCCTTGCCGCGTGGCGGGCCGGGCACGACCAAGCCCTCCTGGGCGAGGTGGATGAACGTGAAGTAGCTCTGCTGCCGGTCGTCGGGGATGCCCACGCCCGCCATCAGCTCGATCATCTCGCGCCGGGTCAGGCACCCGCCGCCGCTGAGCGCGTTCACGAACGTCTTGCGCGCCAACGCCATCAGCTCGGGCGTCATCCGGTGGTACTGCCACGCCTTGGGGGTCAGCTTGGCGAGGTCGCGCGCGCCGAACAGGTCGAGCATCCAGCCGACGTCCTCGGCCAGCACGTAGTGGATCGTGCCGCGCATCAGCCAGGTGCGGACGATCTTCCCGGCGCGCAGCTCCTCCTCGACGTCGGCGCTCACCCCCGGTTCGGTGCGCAGGCCCAGTGCCCACAGCGACTGGCCGTAGTCCTGGGCCTGGACGGCACCGAGCGCGCGGACGGCGGCCTCGGCCGTGGCGTACGTGCCGATCCGCTGGTTGGCGAGGCGCAGTGCGGCGATGTCCACCGCGGCAGTGTGCGCCTCGCGGCTCCAGTCCCGCTCAAGCCGGCCAGGAGCCGGTGTAGCCCTCGGCCAGCAGCCGCCGTCCCGCCTCGGAGTCGACGATCGACTGCAGCTCCCCGAGCTGGCGGCGCACGTCGAACTCGGCCGCGCCGGGCAGCGTGTGCAGCATCGACGTCATCCAGTAGGAGAAGTGCTGTGCCTTCCACACCCGGCCCAGCGCGCGGGGCCCGTACTCGTCGAGCGCGTCGTCGTCGGCCTTGAGCAGTGCGCGTTCGATCACCTCGGCGAGCACCTTCACGTCGGCGAGCGCCAGGTTGAGGCCCTTGGCACCGGTCGGCGGAACGGTGTGCGCGGCGTCGCCGGCGAGCAGCAGCCTGCCGTGGCGCATGGGTTCCGCGACGAACGACCGGAACTTCAGCACGGTCCGTTCGGTGATCGGCCCCTCCTTGAGGGTGAAGCCGTCCGGCCCGGCGACGCGGGTCTGCAGCTCCTCCCAGATCTGCTCGTCCGACCACGCCGCCGCGTCGGTCTCGGGGTCGCACTGGAAGTACATGCGCTGGTGGGTCTCGGTGCGCTGGCTGATCAACGCGAACCCGCGCGGCGAGTGCGCGTAGACGAGCTCGGGCGCGCTCTTGGGTGCCTCGGTGATGATGCCGAACCAGGCGAAGGGGTACTCACGGAAGTAGTGCGTGCGTTCGGCCTGCGGCACCTGGGCGCGACAGGTCGACCGCGACCCGTCGGCGCCGACGAGCAGGTCGCACCGCACCTCCTGGCGGACGCCGTCGCCGTCGGTGAAGCAGATCGCCGGCTCGTCGACGTCGACGGCCGTGTCGCGCACCCCGAACCGCACGTCACCACCGTCGCGTTCGCGGGCGTTCGCGAGGTCGACGAACACGTCGGTCTGCGGGTACAGCCACACCGACTCGCCCACCAGCGCCCGGAAGTCGACGCGGTGGCTCTCCCCGTTGAACCGCAGGTCGATGCCCTCGTGCGGGTGCCCTTCGCGCAGCACCCGGTCGGACACGCCGGAGTCGACGAGCAGCCGCGCGCTGTCGGCCTCCAGGATGCCGGCGCGGACGGTGTTCTCGATCTCCACGCGGGACCTGTTGTCGACGACGACGCTGTCGATCCCGTGCAGCGACAGCAGGTGCGACAACATCAGCCCGGCGGGCCCAGCGCCGACGATGCCGACCTGGGTGCGCGTCACGCTCACATCTCCTCCTGAAGGGCACGCCGCGCGACAGCGAACGCGTGGTTGGCCGACGGGACCCCGCAGTAGATCGCGCTCTGCAGCAGGACCTCCTTGATCTCCTCTGTGGACAGTCCGTTGCGCCGCGCTGCTTTCACGTGCATCGCGAGCTCGTCCCAGTGCCCCCTGGCGATGAGCGCGGTGAGCGTGATCGCGCTGCGCATCCGCCGGTCGAGCCCCGGCCGCGTCCACACCTCACCCCAGGCGTAGGTGGTGATGAACTGCTGGAAGTCGGCGGTGAACTCGTCCGGCGCCGACGCGCGGTCGACGTGGGCGTCACCGAGCACCTCCCGGCGCACCTTCATGCCGTCGTCGTAGCTCACTTCGCCCACTCCCCGGCAAGCACACCGGCCACCGCTCCCGGCTTCTCGACCGGCGGCAGGTGGCCGCAGTCCTCGATGACGTGGAACGACGCGGCGTTCAGCTGCTCCATCGCCTCGGGCGGCACCACGACGTCGTGCCGTCCGGCGATGGCGTGGACCGACCGTTCCACCTCCTCGGCCTGGAACCCGGCAAGTGCCTCGCAGGCCCAGGCGTAGGAGTCGTCGTCGACCTCGGTGAGGGCACGCAGCATGGCACCCGCCACGGCCGGTTCGCGGTCGATGAAGCCCGGCGCGAACCAGCGCCGTGAAGCGCCCTCGACCAGGACGGAGGTGCCCGCCTTGCGGACGAGCTCGGCGCGCTCGTGCCACATCATGGGGTCGCCGATCCTGGAGGCCGCGGCGATGCAGAAGACCTGGTCGAAGACACCTTTCATGGCGAGCTCGAGCCCCACCGCGCCGCCGAAGGAGACGCCGGCGTAGGCGGTGGGGCGGTCTGGCGTGGGCCTTTCCAGTGCGTTTGCGATGTCCTGCACCGTGAACGGCCCGGTCGCGTTCTTGCCGTTGCCGTGGCCGGGCAGGTCCCAGCCGATCACCTCGACGTCGTCCAGCTGCTCGGCGCAGGTGCGCCAGAGCTGGGACACCGAGGAGCCCAGGGACGGGCCGACGATCAGCAGGCGCTGGGAGTTCTCGGTGCCGGCGAGGCGGGTCAGGGTGAGTTCAACCGCCATTGTTGTCAGACCCCTTTGAGATGATGGGAGTGGGGGCTTGCGCGCCCCCTGGAGGGGGACCAGTCGGAATCGATTCGGCTGGGACCGCGATTGGTGGGGCGGCGTTTGCTGGGATGGCGTCCGCTGAGGCAGCGTCTATCGAGGCCGCGTCCGCTGGAGCTGCGCCCGCAGAGGTTGCGTCCGCCGGAGAAGCATCCGTTGGAGCTGCGCCCGCCGGAGCAGCGTCCGTTGGAGCCGCGCCTGTGGAGGCCACGTCCGCCGCGGCGTCCGCTTGAGCCGCGTCCGCCCGAGCCGCGTCCGCCCTGGCCGCATCCGCTGGAGCTGGCTCCGCCGAAGCCGCACTTGCAGCTACTGGTTCCGGTTCCGTTGGAGCCGCGTCAGCCGACGCCGGTTCTGCCCCAGCCACGCCCGCTCCAACCGGGCCCGCTGGAGCCGCGCTCGCCGACGCCGGTTCCGCCGCAGCCGCGTCAGCCGACGCCGGTTCTGCCCCAACCGCGCTCACCTCAGCCTCGCCCACCGGCAACGCTCCCACCGCCAGCGACTCCGCACACCGCCGCAGCACGTGATCGACGAACACCCCCGCAGCCCCGAGGTAGCCGCCCGGTTCCCCGTCACCACCCCGCTCAGCCAGCAGATCCGCGGCGACCTCCGCCACCCGCCGCGCCATCACCTCGGGGAACACCCGCAACCCCTCGGCCAGCTCCGCCGCCTGCGACGCCGCCACCACGGTCAGCTCCACCAGCCCCAGCAGCGCGGGCCACTCCGCGTGCCAGGCCCCGTCCGGTCGTTCGTCCACCGCCCGCGCGGCGCACAGGTGCAGCTGCGCGCCCAGCCCCGGCGCCCGCAGCGACGCGCTGTTCACCAGCACCGCGAGCACCGGGTTCTGCTTGTGCGGCATGGTCGACGACCCACCGCGACCCGCGACCGGGGCCTCGCGCACCTCGCCGATCTCGGGCCGGCCCAGCGTCAGCACGTCCGCCGCGAACACGCCGAGCGCGTCGGTCACCCGCACCAGTGCGTCGCCGATGCGCGTGATCGGTGCCCGTTGCGTGTGCCACGGCAGGCCCGGCCACTCCAGGTCCAGCTCACGCGCGAAAGCCGCGGCGGCCTCGACCGGGCCGGCCCGCAGTGCCGCCCGCGACAGCGTTCCGGCCGCTCCCCCGCACTGCACCGGGAACCGCAGCCTCTCCAGGTCCGCGAGCGCGTCCAGCACGGAGTCCAGCCACCGGGCCGCCTTGAGACCGAACGTGATCGGCACGGCGTGCTGCGTCAGCGTCCGCCCGGCCATCACCGAGGACCGGTGCTCGTCCGCGAGCCGTGCCAGTGCCGATGCCACCCGTACGAGGTCCGCCCGCACGCGCGCAACCGCGTCGCGTGCCAGCAGGACCAGCGCGGTGTCCAGGACGTCCTGGCTCGTCAGTCCCGTGTGGACCGGGGCCGGGACCCGTGAGCGCAGTGCGGTGACCAACGGCAGCACCGGGTTCCCGGCCGCCTCGACCTCGACGGGGTCCAGCTCGGGCGTCCAGTTCCGCACGGCGGGCTCGATGTCGGAGCCGAGCACGCGCGCCCACGCGACCTCGACCCGCACCATCGCGCGGACGAGGTCGCTGTCCGCCCGGTGGGACCCCGGCAGCACGCGTCAGCTCCGGTGCCGGGGGAACGAGAAGAACACCGTCTCGTTCTCGCCCTGCAGGTGGATGTCGAACCGCAGCCCGCCGTCGTCCTCGCGCCGCGCCACGAGGCCGTCCACCGCGCCGTCAGTCCCGGGCAGGTAGATGCGCGTGAACAGCCGGTCCAGCAGGCCGCGGGCGAACACCGCCACCGCGAAGAACGGCGTCGGGCCACCGGGTTCGACGGTGCTGAACCAGTAGCGGCCCGTCCGGTCGGTGCAGGACCGGCCCCAGCCGGTGAAGGCGGAGCCGCGGCGCCGCAGCGACCCCTCGGTCTCGGGCACGGCACCGGTGGCGTCGGCCTGGCGGATCTCGATCATCGCGTCCGGCACCGGGGCGCCCGCGCCGTCGTAGACATACCCGTGCAGCAGCACCGATCCCGCCGCGCCGAACGGCACCAGCTCGCTGTCACCGGGGTACGCCAGCGCGTGGTGGAAGAACGGCCCGATCGTCTGGCCGGGGGTCGCGCTAGTCATCGGAGGCCTCCAGGTGGGTGGCGTGGCTACCGGTCAACACGATGTCCCACCGGTAGCCGAGCAGCCACTCGTGCTCGGACAGAGAGTGGTCGTAGGAGGCGATGAGCCGGTCGAGGGCGGCGGGGTCGGTGATGGACTGCGCGATCGGGTCCAGCGCCAGCAGCTGGTCGCCGGGGAAGTACATCTGCGTGATCAGCCGCTGGGTGAAGTCCGTGCCGAACAGCGAGAAGTGGATGTGCGCCGGCCGCCAGGCGTTGTGGTGGTTGCGCCACGGGTAGGGGCCCGGCTTGATCGTCGTGAAGTCGTACCAGCCGTCGTCGTCGGTGAGGCAGCGGCCGACGCCGGTGAAGTTCGGGTCGAGCGGCGCCGGGTGCAGGTCGCCCTGGTGGGAGTAGCGGCCGGAGGCGTTGGCCTGCCAGATCTCCACGAGCTGACGGCGCACCGGCCGCCCGTCCCCGTCGACGACCCGGCCGCGCACGCGGATGCGCTCCCCGATCGGTTCCCCGCCGCGCTGCACGGTCAGGTCGGCCTCGACCGGCGCCACGTCGGAGTGCCCGAAGACCGGCGCGACCAGCTCGACGCCCTCGGGGTCGGCGTGCCGCAGCTCCTTGGTCGGGTGGCGCAGCAGCGAGCTGCGGTAGGGCGGGTAGTCCAGCAGCGGCGCACCCCCCGGTGAGTCGGCCTTGATCTTCGCGATCTCGTCGCTGATCTCGTGCTGGCTGGTCGTCACCCACTGCACGCTAGAGATCAGCGGCGCTCGTAGTCGAGTCCGGCTTTCCACTCACCGGAAGCCGCTGCGGACTGCGCCGCCTCGTGACGGCCCCCGGTGGGCAGCCCGCTCAGTCGGTGCGGCAGGGCGCGCTGTTGAGCGTGAACGCCGTCGGCGCGCTGTTCGCCCCGGTCGCGGCGCCGTTGAAGCCGATCGAGATCGACCCGTTCGGTGTGATCAGCGCGGCGTAGTCGGCGTTGGTGGCGCTCACGACCGCGCCGTCCTGCACGTGGCTCGCGTTCCACATCTGACTCACCGTCTGGCCGTCGGTGAAGCGCCACCGCAACGTCCAGCCGTTGATCAGCACACCGCTGACGTTGCGCACGGTCACCTCGGCCTGGAACGCGCCGGGCCACCGGCTGGTCACCCGGTACGTCACCGCGCAGGGCGGAGGCGGCGGGGTCGTCGTGGAGGGTGCGGGAGGCGGCGGCGGGGCGACCGTCGCGCATTCCAGCGCCCACAGGCCGATCTTGCCCTGGGCCGCGTCGCCCTCCGCCTGCGTCAACGGCCCACCGTCCACACCGGTCGTGCGCGCCACGCCGCTGCGCACCGCCAGCAACGCGTAGTCCGTGCCGTCCTCCAGCACCAGGCTGACCTCGCCGGGCGTGATGCTGCTGACCCGGACCTCCTTGTCCTGCAACGTCTTCCTGGCGAACTCCAGGGCCGCCTCGCCGCCGCAGCCGCTCGGTTCCGCGAGGTAGGAGATGCGCGCCTTCGTGCCGTCCGCGAGCTCGACCGTGCGCCCGTCGACGACCGCCACGACCCGGACCGGCGGCTGCTCGTCGCTCACCGACGAACGCGTGTTCGCCGGCGACGCCGCCGGGTGCGGAACGGACGCCACCTCTGCGGTGCAGGCGGCGGTGAGCAGGGCCAACAGCACCAGGAAGTGCTTTCGTGCTGCCATTGGACGACCGTATCGCTGCACGCTGGCCATGCAATCACCTGTTCGGACTTGATCAATTGTGGCGTTCAGCCGTGGTCACAGCATTAGTTGCGCCTTCGGTCGCCCGCCGTTCACCCCGCCTTGATGATCGGTGGACATGATCACGAGGTCCGCACCCTGCTGATGGAGGTCTGAAGTGCACACCCTGCAACCGCACTGGACGCGCCGCCTGCTCGCCGCCTTCGCCGTCGTCGCCTCACTGCTGGTCTTCGCCACCCCCGCCGCCGACGCCCGCGTCTACCAGTCCTGCGGCATCTCCGGCTGCTCTGCGGCCCGCTCCGCCGACTCGATCTGGGAGTCGAAGGGCTACCCCTCGACCCGCGGCTGGAACAACTGGCCCGACGGCCGGTGCAACTTCGCCGGCGGCACCTACTACAACCGCGACGGCCAGCTGCCGGCCGGGCACCGCTACCAGGAGTTCGACGTGTACCCACGGGCGTGCGGGGCGGCACGGGACGCGGCCCGGATCGTGGTCGACCGCACGAGCGGCCAGGTCTACTTCTCGCCGAACCACTACGCGGACTTCTACCCGGTGTACTGAGGTCCGTGCCGGGCGCTGCGGCGAACACCGCAGCGCCCGTTCGCAGGTGACCCACCCCACGCCCACGGACGTGGCGCAGCCCACTGCCCCACGGGAATCTCCCGGCCCGGTCGGCCGTTGTACGGGGTGGTCGGTGCGGTCCGTGTCCCCCGGGCCTCATCTAACCGCCTTCGAGGATTACCGTCCGGCTGGAGCCTCGTTGTGCCTTTCGCCGAGAGGCGACCGCCGCATCGACCCCCGTACTCGCCTCCAGTCGTTCTCGAATCCCCCCGCGGCGACGGCTGGAGGCTGCCTCACCTACCTGCCCAGTGCGGTGAGCGCCTGCTTCAGGCACTCCTGCGCGGTGGCGGCGGCCGAGTCGACCACGAGGTGGTCCTCGGGCCAGTCCTCCCACAGGCCGCGCATGCGCTGCACGTGCTCCCACGGAACCGTTGCGCGCCAGCCGGGAATGCCGCGGTCGCGGCCTTCGACCCGTTGGCGGTGCACGGTTTCGTCGGAGCACACGCACTCGACGCCGGCGAACACGCCGCCGAGGCGTTCGGTGAGGGTGCGCAGGCGGGCGCGTTCTTCGCGCGTGTGGGCGGTGAGGTCGAGGACCACGTCCACGCCCAGCTGCACCTGCCGGGCCAGCAGGGCGGCGATGCTCGTGTCGACCACGTGCCAGGCGTTGTCGTCGGTCAGCACCTCGAACGGAACCAGGGCGCCGATCACCCAGTCCGCGGAGAACACCGGGGCGCGCAGGTGCCGGGCCAGGCCCTCGGCCAGGGTGCTCTTGCCGGCGCCCGGGATGCCCGCCACCAGCACGACCGTCGGCCGCGCGGTGGTCGGTGGCAGCGCCAGGTACCTCTCCAGTGCCCGTTCGGCGATCTCCCCCGGCGTCATGGAGCGACGCTATACCTCGATCCGCGCTCCCATGATCACTGTTCGCTCTCGGGGTAGACCGAAGTGTTCCGCGGCGTCCGCGGTGATGTACGAGGTGGCCACGAACAGGCGTTTGCGCCAGCCCGCCATCGTCGGTGCCGTGCCGCGTTGCAGCTCGATCTTCGACAGGAAGTACGAGGCGCGGTCGAGGTCCAGGGTGCCTTCGGTCTGCTCGGAGGTCAGCAACGCCAGCGCGGCCGGCACGTCCGGGGTCTCCATGTACCCGAAGCGCGCGCTCACGTGGATGATGCCGTCGTCGCCGTGCCCGAGGTCGTCCACGTCTACCCGGCGGTCGGACGGGACGCGCGGCACCGGTTCGGTCTCGATGGACACGATCAGCACGCGTTCGTGCAGCACCTGGTTGTGCTCCACGGTGGCGCGCAACGCCAGCGGGGCGGTCTGCTTGCCGCGGTTGAGGAACACCGCCGTGCCGGGGACGCGGACCAGCGACCGCTCGCGCAGCTCGTCGACGAACTCCTGCAGCGAGCCCTCGGCGTTCTGCCTGGCCTTCGTCACGATGGACCGGCCGCGCTGCCACGTCGTCATGACGGTGAACGCGGTCAGGGCGATCAGCAGCGGCAGCCACGCGCCGTGCAGCAGCTTGGTCAGGTTCGCGGCGAGGAACAGCAGGTCCACGCCCAGCAGCACCACGCAGCCCAGTGCGATCGCCCACACGGGCGCACCGAACTTCCAGCGCGCGAGGAACAGGAACAGCGTCGTGGTGATGGTGATCGTGCCGGTGACCGCCATGCCGAACGCGAACGCCAGCGCCGCCGACGAGCGGAACGCGAACACCAGCGTCAGCACCGACACCATCAGCACCCAGTTGATCCACGGCACGTAGATCTGGCCGATCGTGGACTCCGAGGTGTGCGCGATCCGCAGCCGCGGCAGGTACCCGAGCTGCGCCGCCTGCGAGGCCACCGAGTAGGCGCCGGTGATCACCGCCTGTGACGCGATCACGGTCGCCGCCGTCGCGAGGACCACCATCGGCCACCGGCCCCACTCCGGCACCAGCAGGAAGAACGGGCCGCTGATGTTGGCCGGGTCGGCCAGGACCAGCGCGCCTTGACCCATGTAGCTCAGCACGCACGCCGGGAACACGAGCAGCAGCCAGCCGCGGGCGATCGCGGGCCGCCCGAAGTGCCCCATGTCCGCGTAGAGCGCCTCGGCGCCGGTGACCGCGAGCACGACCGCGGCCAGCGCGAAGAACGCGATGTGGAAGTGCCCGAAGAAGAACCCGAGCGCGTACGTCGGTGACAACGCCTTGAGGATCTCCGGGTGGCTCGTGATGCCGACGACGCCCGCGGCGCCGATCGCCGTGAACCACGCGATCATCACCGGCCCGAAGACCCGGCCGACCACCGCCGTTCCCCTGCGCTGCACCAGGAACAGCCCGACGATGATCACCGCCGTGATCGGCACGACGAACTCGCCCAGCTCCGGCTCGACGATCTTCAGCCCCTCGACGGCGGACAGCACCGAGATCGCCGGGGTGATCATGCTGTCGCCGAAGAACAGCGCGGCGCCGAAGATGCCGAGCGCGGCGAGCGTGCCGGCGGCCTTGCGGCCCTGCTTCGACTTCCACCGGCGCAGCAGCGTGATGAGGGCCATGATGCCGCCCTCGCCGTCGTTGTGGACGCGCATCGCCAGCAGCACGTACGTGACGGTCACGATGATCGTGACCGACCAGAAGATCAGCGACACGACCCCGTAGACGTTGTTCGCGTCCACCGGCACCGGGTGCGGGTCGGCCGGGTTGAACACGGTCTGGATCGTGTAGATCGGGCTCGTGCCGATGTCGCCGAACACGACGCCGAGCGCCCCGACGACCACTGCGAGCCGTGCGGTGTCGTGCGCGAGCCCGGTGCGGGCCGCCACCTGTCGATCACTCACGAGCGGACGATAGCCGTGCGGACCACCGCCTGCCGAACAGAACTTTGACATACCCATACCCCCCTGGGGTATAAATGCGGTGAGCGCTCACCGCGCCCCCGGCAGCACGGCCGGCCGCGCGGTGGCCGGAGAAGGAGCGGGACGTGCACGGCTACACCGAGAACAAGGCTTCCCACCTGCGCCGCCTCAAGAGGATCGAGGGGCAGGTCCGCGGCCTTGCGCGGATGATCGAGAACGACGAGTACTGCATCGACGTGCTCACCCAGATCTCCGCGGCCACTCGGGCGTTGCAGGCGGTCTCACTGGGGCTGCTCGACGAGCACCTCAAGCACTGCGTGAGCCAGGCCATCGCCGAGGGCGGGACGACGGCCGACGCGAAGATCGCGGAGGCCGGCGACGCCATCGCACGCCTGGTTCGCTCCTGACCTGGAACGAGGAGAAACCATGAACGAGTCCGTCACCACCGCGTACACCGTCAAGGGCATGACCTGCGGCCACTGCGCCACCTCGGTCACCGAGGAGGTCAGCGCGATCGACGGCGTCGGCGCCGTGGCGGTCGACCTGCCGACCGGACAGGTCACGGTCACCAGCAGCGCGCCGCTCGCCCTCGACGACGTGCGCGCGGCCGTCACCGAGGCCGGCTACGAGCTGGTGGCCTGATGAGGACCGGGTACGGGGTCGCCGCGTACGGGCTGGCGCTGGCCGCCGTGTTCGGCGGCACCTGGGCAGCGGGCGCGGCGACCGGCACCACACCGCCACCGCCGGAACCGGCGACGGCGCACACCGGCGACGGCACGGACGCCGCCGGTCACGGCAACACCCACGGCAACACTCAGGGCAACACCCACGGCGACACGGGTGAGAAGGCACCCGGCGCCGTCCCGCCCGGACTGTCCGTCTCGGACAGCGGGTACACCCTGGTGACGGGTGACCGGAGCTTCCGGATCACCGGGCCGGACGGCAAGCCGGTCACGCGGTTCGCGGTCGAGCACGAGAAGCGGCTGCACCTGGTCGCGGTGCGCCGCGACGGGTCCGGGTTCCGGCACGTGCACCCGGAGATGGCGGCGGACGGCACGTGGTCGTGGCCGCTGCGGCTCACCGAGCCGGGCAGCTACCGCGTGTTCGCCGACTTCCGGCCGGAGGGCGGGCCAAAGCTGACGCTGGGCACGGACGTGCAGGTCGCGGGCGACTACCAGCCGAAGCGGTACGACCACGACAGCAGGACGTTCACGGTCGACGGGTACGAGGTAACCCTGGACGGGACGCTCACCGCGGGTGCGGCGTCCGCGGTGGCCGTCACGGTCGTGAAGGACGGGCGGCCGGTCACCGACCTGCAGCCCTACCTCGGGGCCAGGGGCCACCTGGTCGCGCTGCGGGCCGCGGACCTCGCGTACCTGCACGTGCACCCGGAGGACGGGGAGCGGGTGAGGTTCGCGGTGGAGGTGCCGACGGCCGGGACGTACCGGCTGTTCCTGGACTTCCGGCACAACGGCGTGGTCCGCACCGCCGAGTTCACGATCACCACGGGAGAGGGGGACGGCCATGACCACGGCAACTGAGGCGAACCGGATCGAGCTCTCGATCGGTGGCATGACCTGCGCCTCCTGCGCCGCGCGGATCGAGCGCAAGCTCAACAGGCTCGACGGCGTGCAGGCCTCGGTCAACTACGCGACCGAGAAGGCGCGGGTCAGCTACCCGGACGGGTGCACGCCCGCCGACCTGGTGAAGGTCGTCGAGGCCACCGGGTACACCGCGGAGCTGCCCGCTGCTCCCGCGGACGCGGAGCCGGGCGAGGCGGTGGACCAGCTGGCGCCGCTGCGGCAGCGGCTGGTCACCTCGACCGTGCTGACCGTGCCGGTGGTCGTGCTCGCGATGGTCCCCGCGCTGCAGTTCACCCACTGGCAGTGGCTGTCGCTCGCGCTGGCCGGTCCGGTCGCGGTGTACGCGGCCTGGCCGTTCCACAAGGCGGCGTGGACGAACCTGCGGCACGGCGCGGCGACGATGGACACGTTGATCTCGATCGGCGTGATCGCGGCGTTCCTGTGGTCGCTGTACGCGTTGTTCCTCGGCACCGCCGGTGTTCCCGGCATGACGCACCCGTTCACGTTCACCGTCGAACGCACCTCGGGTGCGGGCAACATCTACCTCGAGGTGGCGGCGGGCGTCACGACGTTCATCCTGGCCGGCCGCTACTTCGAGGCCCGCTCGAAGCGGCGGGCGGGTGCGGCGCTGAGGGCGCTGCTGGAGCTCGGCGCGAAGGACGTCGCGGTGCTGCGCGACGGCCGCGAGGTCCGCGTCCCCACCGACGAGCTGCGGGCCGGTGACCGGTTCGTGGTGCGGCCCGGCGAGAAGATCGCGACCGACGGCGTCGTCGAGGAGGGAAGTTCCGCGGTCGACGCGAGCATGCTCACCGGTGAGTCCGTGCCGGTCGAGGTGCGCCCCGGTGACGCGGTGGTCGGTGCCACGGTCAACGCGGGCGGGCGGCTGGTCGTGCGGGCCACCCGCATCGGCGCGGACACGCAGCTCGCGCAGATGGCGAGGCTGGTCGAGGACGCGCAGAACGGCAAGGCCGAGGTGCAGCGGCTCGCGGACCGGATCTCGGCGGTGTTCGTGCCGATCGTGATCGCGCTGGCCGTGGGCACGCTGGGCTTCTGGCTCGGCACGGGCGGCGGCACCGGTGCGGCGTTCACCGCGGCGGTGGCGGTGCTGATCATCGCCTGCCCGTGCGCGCTGGGCCTGGCCACGCCGACCGCGCTGCTCGTCGGCACCGGTCGCGGCGCCCAGCTCGGCATCCTGATCAAGGGACCGGAGGTGCTGGAGTCGACCCGGCGGGTGGACACGGTGGTGCTGGACAAGACCGGCACCGTCACGACCGGCCGGATGAGCCTGGTGGGCGTGCACGTCGCGGACGGCGAGACCGAGGAGCAGGTGTTGCGGCTGGCCGGAGCGCTGGAGCACGCCTCGGAGCACCCGATCGCGAAGGCCATCGCCGTCGCCGCTGGTGACGTGCCCGCCGTCGAGGACTTCCGCAACCTGGAGGGCCTCGGGGTCCAGGGCGTCGTGGACGGGCACGCGGTGCTGGTCGGGCGGTCGCGCCTGCTCGGCGACTGGAGCGTGCGGGTGCCGTCGTCGCTGGCCGACGCCCGGCGCGAGGCCGAGCAGCAGGGCCGCACGGCGGTGCTGGTGGCGTGGGACGGCGAGGCGCGCGGCGTGCTGGTGGTCGCGGACACCGTGAAGCCCACCTCCGCCGCGGCGATCAGGGGCCTGCGCGCGCTCGGGCTGCGGCCGGTGCTGCTGACCGGCGACAACGAGGCCGCGGCCCGCGCGGTGGCGGCCGAGGTGGGCATCGACGAGGTCGTCGCCGAGGTGCTGCCCGCCGACAAGGTCGACGTCGTGAAGAGGTTGCAGGACGAGGGCCGCGTCGTGGCGATGGTCGGCGACGGCGTGAACGACGCCGCCGCACTCGCCCAGGCCGACCTGGGGCTCGCGATGGGCACCGGCACGGACGCGGCGATCGAGGCCGCCGACCTCACGCTGGTCCGCGGCGACCTGACCGCCGCCGTGGACGCGATCCGGTTGTCGCGGCGCACGCTCAGCACGATCAAGGGCAACCTGTTCTGGGCGTTCGCCTACAACGTCGCGGCGCTGCCGCTGGCGGCGGTGGGCCTGCTCAACCCCATGATCGCGGGCGGGGCGATGGCGTTCTCGTCGGTGTTCGTGGTGAGCAACAGCCTGCGGTTGCGCCGGTTCGCGTAGCCTGGGAACCGCCGAACGAGTGGAAGGGGCGGGTGTGCGGAAGCCGGCTTGGGCAGCGTTGGTGCTGGTAGCGCTCACGGCCTGCTCGACTCCCCCACCCGCCCCCTCCCCCGCCTCCAGCGCGCCACCACCGTCGTCCGCGTCGGCCTCTGCCTCGGACAAGGTCCACGTGTCGATCGGCGACTCGTACGCGACCGGCTTCGGCCCCGGCGGCACCACCGGCGAGAGCTTCGCCTCCCTGGTCGCCCGGCAGTCCGGCCTGCGGCTGGTCAACCTCGCCTGCAACGGCGCGACCTCGGCCGACCTCGCCACCAAGCCGGCCTGCGGCCAGGACGCGGGCGGCCGCACCCAGCTCGACGCGGCCGTGGAGACGTTGCGCGGCAAGGAGGTCGACCTGGTGACGGTGGTGATCGGCGGCAACGACCTGATCCCGTGCGCCCTCGACCAGAAACCCCTGGAGTGCGCGAACCGCACCCTCACCGACGTCCGCGCGAACGTCGCCGCCGCGTTGACCAAGCTCCGCGCCGCGGCCCCGGCCACGAAGATCGTGGGCCTGACCTACCCGGACGTGTTCCTCGGCGCGTGGGTGAACCCGTCGTTCCCCGACGGCAAGAACCTCGCCCGCCTGTCGGTGTCGATGTTCGAGCAGTTCAACGGGGTGCTGGCGGCCGAGTACGGCAAGTTCGGGGCGAAGTTCGCGGACGTCACGAAGGCGACCGGGGCCTACCAGCCGCTGACGCAGACGACGCAGGACCCGAAGTACGGGACGGTTCCGGCGTCCGTGGCGCAGGTGTGCTCGCTGACGTACTTCTGCGACCGGACGGACGTGCACCCGACTCCGGCTGGGCACAAGGCCATCGCGGAGGCGGTCAGCGCGGCCCGCTGAGCTCTCCGGCAGGCACGGCGACGGCGGCGGCACAGGCCCGAACGCTCACCACAGCGACTCCGGGAGCACCGCGGCCAGACCGTCGACCTCCTCGTCGGTGAGCGGACAGAGGTGGGCCAGGGCGTTGCGCACGTTCCGGGCTTGGAACAGCAGCGAGGTGTCCGGTTGGGACAGCCGCACCCGGCCCGTGCCGACCGCCCACGCCATGGAGCCCAGCTCCAGCGTGCCGTCCCTGGTACGGCGGCGCTCGGTGAAGTCCTGCCCGCGCTCGATCTCCTCGACGACTGCTTTCGACGCCTTGGAGCGCAACGCCTTCTCCAGTCGCGCCCGGCAGTCGTCCACGATCGGGGTGAGCACACGGCTCTGTCCACGCCAGACCAGTGTCTCGAGGCTGCCGCGTTCGGCGGCGGCCACCTTCGCCGCCGGACTCACCCGCACCCTCCCGTCCCACCTGTCCAGAACACCTCTGCGCCAGGCGGCTCTGAGCGCGTGGGGAGGACGTACGCCGTCCGCGCGGCCGTCCACGGTCACCGGCAGGACGTCGTCGGCCGTGTCGTACGGCAACGCCTCCACCTGTTCCAGGAGGGTGCCCACTCGACCGTCCCACCAGCGGGCCAGGTGATCGGCCAGCAGCAGGTCGGGTCCGGCGACCTCGACCAGCACCTCGGTGGCGACCTGCTCGCGCAGTGCGCGTGCCCTGCCCTTGGAGCTCCGCCAGCGCGACTGCCTGCGCACGGCAGCGGCGACGGTCGCGGTGTCCAGTCGCCCGAACACGTCCCACCACCAGTGCACCCTGGTCGTGAGCGGGTCGGCACCGTTCTGGGCCGACGGGGGAACGTCGTCCGCCTTCACGACCACCAGCAATCGCGGCCTGAGCTCCGGCGAGACGCCGTGCTCCTTCAGCACGGCGGTGAACCTGGTGACGCAGGTCCCCAGATCCGCCACGTCCCAGCCGTCCCACCCGCACAGGACGAGCACCTTGCCCGCGACCTGGTCGTGCCGCACGAGCCGGGTCAGCGGATCACCCTCGGGCGAGATCTCGAACAGCTCGCACAGCTTGTCCACCACCGTCTCCACCGGCCGGTCCACCTCCGCCGGGACCGCGAACGGCGGCTCGTCGTCGTGTTCCAGCAGTCCCAGGCTCTGCTGAGCCCACGAGGGCAGGTTCGCGACCGGGTCCCTGCGGCGAGCCTCCGGCGGCGGAACGCGGCGCCGCTGCGGCGCCTGCACCCGCACGCTGTCCACCCACCCGCTCAGCAGGTCGACGAGGTCGTCGGCCGCTCCCCTCTCGACCAGCTCGTCCGGCAGCACCCAGACGCAGGTGAACCCGTCGGCCAAGTCGTTCGACACCGCCTCGAGGTGTGCCTGCGGCCCCGGCAACGCCGCCAGCTCCCACGCCGGTCTCATGACGACGCGCACAACGTCGCGAGACAGCGGTGCACCATCCGGTCGAGGGAGACGCCGAAACTGCCCTCGTCGAGCACCTCGAGCTCCGCGAGCTCCTCCAACAGCTCCGTCGTACTGGCGAGATCGATCTCCAGTGCGGCCGCGACGTCCGCGGGCGACACGGAGTCACCGGGGTCGAAGTACTCGACCCACACTCCGATCCGCTCCCGCAGACCGGCGCTCACCCCCGCCCGTTCGAGGAACTTGGCCGCCCAGCCGGGGTCGGCGGCGTTGCGCAGCACGAGCTCCACCGCCTGCTCCCTGGTCCGGCCCCTGCGCACCACGCTGATCAGGTTCTCCACCTGTTCCGGCCAGCCGCCGGTCGCCTCGATCAGCCTCGTCCTGGCGGCCAGCACGTCGAACGGGCACTCCGGCCAACTGCGCAGGCTGCCGGCCGTCCAGCGCGTGAGCCGCACCACGTCGGCGCCGAGCTTCTCCGCCTCGTCCCGTTCCAGCACCAGAACCGCCGTGACCGGTGCCTCGGTCAGCATCTGCTGCGCGCGCTTCACCTCCCCCGGCGACTTGCCCCTGAGGTCCGCGACGACCACCGTGCGGCGCCTGCGACGGGCAACGGCCTGCAGCGTCTTGGTCACGTCGTTGCCGGACCTGCACACGTCCATGTTGAGGCTGCGGACCTCGACGTAGTTCTTGATGGCGTCGGCGACGCGGTCGATCCCGAGCGCAAGGGAGCCCACGACGACCGACACGGCGGTGGCGGGACCGGTCAGCTCCGACAGCTGCCCCTCGGTGAGCGGGCTTCTGAACTCGGTTCCCTGCTCGTCGACCGCGAGCAACCTGCGCGCGTCGCGCGGGTTGTACTGGTAGGGCAGGTCGAAGTCGGTCTCCTCCAGCTCACGGCTCAGGTCCGACTTCGTGCCGAGCATGTTGACCACGTTCGGGCTGCGCACGGCGAACCGGTCCTGCCCGGACAACCGGATGAGCAGCCCGAGTCCCACCATCTCGTCGAGGTGGATCCTGGTCTGGGTGACCGTCATGTCGTCGAAGCCCGCCGGCCAGCGCTCCCTGGCCAGCCCGAGGAGCTCGTCAGCGCCGTAGTTGCTGCTGAACGAGTCCTTCAGGCTCTCCAGGGCGACGATCAGCATCAGGACCCGGTAGCGGTCCTCCAGGTTGATCGTGATGCGCAGCCGTTCGGCGATGCGCGCCCGCACCCGGTCACTCGCGGCGACGGCCTCGACGTCGCTTTCCCTGATCTGCACCGGCACGTCCTGCAGCTGCGAACCCCGGCTGTGCAGGGTGCGCACCAGCTCCTCGCAGAAGATCTGGATGAGACCCGCCTGGTAGTTGGTCGCCGCGAGCAGGCGCCACACCAGTTCCGGCTGTTCGAAGGTGTACCCCAGCGCCGCGAGCGGCTCGGTGACCAGCCGCCGCGCGTCGGCGGGAGCGAGCGGACCGACCAGGATGTCCGGTCCGCCGTGCACGAGCGGCACGTTCGACAGGTCGCTGAACCGCTGCACCTGGTGCAGACCGGCGAACACGACCTTGAACCGGCGCTCGGTGGACTCCATCAGGTCCTTGAGCCGCGAGACGTTCGAGAAGGTCGCCACACCGCTCGCCGTCGGCACGCCGCGCGAGTCCGCGGTCAGGAAGGCATCGGCCTCGTCCGCCAGCAGGAGCAGCCGCTTGCCCGGGCTGTGGGCGAGCCACGCCCGCACCTGCGTGACCACGTCGTCCGCGGAGACGTCCGCGGGCACCTTCGACGTCAGCACACCGCGTTCCTTGAGCTCGACGACGATCTCGCGCCAGATCCGTCCCGCCGGCTCCGCCTCGCCGATGCCGCGGCCCTTCAGGTCGAGGTAGATGGCGTGCTGGTCCACCACCGCGTTGAACGTGGCCTCCACCCGGCGCAGCAGGGCGGACTTGCCGAGCTGCCGGCCGCCGTAGACGAACAACCCGCCGTTCGGGTCGATCACCTCGGCCATCTCCTTGGCCCGGCCGACGAACACCTCCGGCGGCACCAGACCCGCGACGAACGGCGTGTAGGGGCTCAGCGCCGTCCAGGGCAGCGTGACGCGTTGCGTGGCCTTCCACGAGCCCGGCGCCGTCGCGGCGACCCAGCCGAACACCGCGGGGTCCACCACCAGCGCCTGCACCGCGGAGTTGACGGCCTGTGCCGCGAGCCGGCGCCGCGCGGACAGGTCCATCGGGTGCAGGTACAGGATGATGTTGGCCCGGCCTGCCTCCTCCGCACCGAGCACGTCGAGGACGGACCGGCCACGGCGTTCCTCGACCACCACGGTCACGGTGAACTCGGAGGCGGCGGACCCGAGCACCGACACGTAGGACCCGTCGCTCGGGACGCCCTGCACGCGGAACTTCCGGAAGCCGCGGCTCTGCCGCAGCTGGTACTCGCGCGGCCGGACCGAGGAGTTGAGGCCGAGGGTGCGCAGGATGTCCTTGACGACTCCGGGCAGCGCGTCGTTGCCGTGCCGTCTGCTGTCCGTCAACGAGTCCCACGCCCGCACACCGACCCGGCCGAGCTCGGCGGGCGCACCGTCGCGCACCACCAGCCTGGCCCACGGCGCCGCACCGGTCTGCGGGGCCGCGAGGCCGCGCCCCGCACCGTCCGCCAGCACCGCGGCGAACGACTTCAGGTCGTGACCGATCAGCTCGGCGTGCTCCGGCAGCGGTTTGCCCTCGCGCAGGAACGCCAGGAACTCCGCGGCGGTCACGGTGTCGTCGTCGTCGAGCAACGCGGTCACCCGCCGCTCGTCCTCGTCCGCGAGCTTCAACGCGGCGAGCTCCGCACGCAGCTCGGCGACCCACGACCGCTGCTTCGCCAGCAGGTCGGCGACCAGGTCGCGCACGTGGCGTGCGGCCTCGTCGAACCGGTCGTCGCGCACGGTGCCCAGTGCGACCAAGCGGCCGTGCACCACCGTTTCCTCGTCCTGGTCGAGGAGGTTCTGGGTGCGCACCCTGGCGAACAGCTCCTGCGCCTTCATCAGTTCGCCGCGGAACTGCCGGGTGAGCGTCTCCCTCGCTGCCGCGACCTTCTCGCGCGCTGCGGCCGCCACCTCGCTCTCTCGCCAGAAACCGGCTTCGGCCAGCTCGACCACCTTCAGCGCACTGCGGAGGTCGCCGGTGTCGCAGTAGGACTGGACCACCGCGTCCAGGTCGAGCGGCTCGGCGAGCCTGGCCAGCACGCCCGATGTGCGCGGGTCCTCCTGGTCGGGGCGGCCGTTCTGGTCGCGGGGCAGGTCCGGCAGCGGCAGGAGGACGTCGACGCTCGGCTCCGCGATGCGGGGTTCCCCACCGGGCAGAGGCGGTTCGTCGGCGCTGAAACCGGTCCACACCGCGGTCGTGGTCGACTCAAGCCAGCTGCGCAGCAACGAGACCGCAGCGCCCACCATGCCCGGCGGGACCTCCGCGGCACCGGCCGCCGCCGCTTCGCGGAGGACCTTCGCCCCGAGAGCTGCGTCGTCGGCCTCGGCGGCGGTCAGCCGGCGGTTCACCGCGTCCGCCTCCTGGACGACCGCCCTGACCTCCTCGATGGCACGTTGCAGCGTGCGCAAGGCCGTGGCGACGATCGGTACCCGAGCCTGTTTGGGGGTGCGCATCTCGGCGTCGGCGGCCTCGATCATCTGCTCGACGGCGTCCGGTGCGGCGAGCTCGGCGACCAGGTCGGACACCGCCTGCCCGTTCGGCGCTCCCCGTCCCCAGTCGACCACCACCGTGAGTGCGCTCCACAAGGGCTGTCCGGTCACCATCAGCCGCTGCAGCACCCTGGTGGCGCGCTGGTAGTTGTTCTTGCGCCTGGGCAGTTCCTCCAGCAACACGGCTGCCCGCCTGCCCAGCTCCGCCCGTGCCTCGTGCACGTCCTCCTCGGGCTGCACCAGCCCGACCTCGAAGTCGACCCGGTACTCACGGCGCACAGCGGCGACGCAGGCTTCCACCAGCGTCTTCCACGGCGCGGGCAACGGGAGGTCGTCTTCGAGCTGAGCCAGCAGGGGGTGCCCCCAGCCCGCCACCAGGCCGGCCCGCAGCGCGGCCGTGGTCACGACGACGGCGGCCTCCGGGTCCTCGCTCAGTTCCCGTGCGCCGAGGTCGAGTGCCGCGAGCACCGCTGTGGCCTCGGCGTTGCTCGTCACCGAGTAGGCGGCGGCGGCGAAGCGCAGCGCGGACGCGCGCCGGTCGACCTCACCCGACATGGCCGTCACCCAGTACGCCTCGCCGAGGCGGCCCGCACGCGTCAACGCCACCGCGAGCGGGGGGTCGCCCTCGTCCCACCCGTGAACGAGCTCGTACGGCGACTGGGACGTCTCCTGCTCGATCGCAGGCTGGGGCAGTGGCACGAGCTCCGGCTCGCTCACGGGCTCGGCCACGATCTTCGGCTCGGTCTCGGGCAGCGCCTCGTCGACCGCCACGGCGACCGGCGTCACGGCGACCGGCGTCATGGCGACCGGGTCCGGCCGCGATCCCGACGCGGGCTTCTCCTCCGGTGTTCTCCCAGGGCCGGCGTTCGTTGTGGTCGTCAACGCCGCGTGGTCCCTGCGCAGCACCGCCAAACTGTTCAGCAGTCCGGCCTTGGCCTCCTCGGGAAGAGTGGCGAGCAGGGCTTCCAAGCCGGCGATCTGACCGCGCAGCTCCTCGGCGCGCGCCGCGACCGAGGCCTCTGCCCGCAGGCGGTCGGCTTCCTCCGCGCGCAGCTCCTCCACCCGCGCCTCGATCTCCACGAACTCCACGTGCTCCGGGAGGTCCAGCGCCAGCACCAACTGTTCCCGCTGGCTCGCGTACTCCTCGAGAGGCGCCGTCAGGACGACCGCTCCTCCCCGGTCTGCGACCTGCGCCGCAGCCCGCAGAGCAGCCGAGACCTCCGCGGCGAGGTCGCGGAGCCCGGTCAGCCGCAGCTCGTTCTCGGCGAGCCGGTAGCCGTCCCCCACGGCGCTCGCACGGTCTGTCACGTGGTGTTCCCCGCTCCCGATGAGGTCTGACAAGGTCTTCCTGGCCGCGCCGCCCACAGCGCGTTCGAGCTCGTCGCGATGACGCGTGGCGGCCGGAGTGGCCCTGGCGTTGCCGAGCAGGAGGCCGTACAGCGTCAGCCGCCCCATCAGCTGTCCGAGGGCGACGAGCATCGCGCTCAACTGCTCGTCGGTCGGATCGGCGACCTCGGCCTCGCTGAACGACAGGTGGTGGATCAGCAAGTGGGCAGCGGGGCTCAGCACGGCCTCCGCGACCAGTGCCAGCTGGTGGGTGTGCGCCTTGGCCAGCCAGGCGCGGACCGCTTTGAGCTCGCGGCGCACCGGCAGGCGTGTGGTGACCGCACCGTGGGAGAGCTTGGCTGCAGCTTGCAGCGGCCCGCTCAACACCACGACGACACCGAGGTCGGCGTCATCGAGCGTCTTGAGCCACCTGCGCAGTTCGTTGGAGACATCGGCGACGACTGTCACGGTGGGTAGTTGTACGCCTCACTCCAACGGAACCGGCCAGGCCACCGCTCAAGATCACCTGAGTGGAGCAGTGCAATTGGCTCAATTGCGCTCGAACGGCCCAATGCAGCCAGCGGCACAGTCATTTGAATGACGCAAGAAGCGCCGCCGTAACACCACGCAAGGATCACGCGATAGAGGATCAACCACCCGCAGCAAAGTCGGAGTCAGACCGATTCGAACACATAACTCCTGCTCAACATGGCAGGCACGATCTACTCGCGGCACCACGCGTCAAATAAGATGATGTCCAGCTTTTGTCCTTCTACTGTCACTTTTTCGCATCGGGGAAGCACAACTCAATCGACAGCATCCGCCGTACGAGTTGCATGTTGACGAGGAGAATTCCGGTAACTCTCCACGATGACGCAAAGTGACACGCCGCTGCGCCGAAGAGGTCACGGAAAGCAGCCACCTACACCCGCGTGGAGCTGAACGGCTCACACGAGGTTCTCAGCGCAGGCCGTGCGCGATCCGGGTCACGAACGCCACCAGCCGGTCCGGCGTGAACTTGTCCGGATCGGTCAGCACCAGCCGCCCTGACATCTCCGCCAGCGCCAGCATCGCGTGCCCCAGCAGGGCGGAGTCGAGGTCGTCGAGGCCGCCGAGCTCCTCCAGGCCGAGTGCGGCGAGCTCCTCGATCTGCGCCAGCACGCCGGAGCGCACCAGCTCGACCTGTGCGCGGAACTCGCGCGGGGTGCCCTCGGGGGGCAGCAGCACCAGGCGCCAGCGGTCCGGGCAGTCGACGACGGCCTGCACGAACACGCGGACGGCGTCGGCGAAGGCGTCGTCGGGGGCGCGGGTCGCGAAGTCGGTGGGCAGGGCGGCGAGGACCTGGTCGGTGGCGCGGGTGGCCTCGCGGTCCAGCAGGGCGGAGATCAGCTCGGCGCGGTTGGCGAACAGGTCGTAGAGCACGGGCTTCGTGACGGCCGCCGCGCGGGCCACCGACTCCATGGTCACCGTGTCGAAGCCGGCGGAGATGAGGCCCAGGGCGGCGTCCAGCAGCTGCTCGCGGCGTTCTTCCGGGGGCAGGCGGGGGGCGTACTTCCTGCGCGTTGTGCTCACGGGTCCATATTGCTACGGTGGCGTAGCTTTCACAAAGCTACGCGTGCGTAGTAATCGTCGGGCCGAGGACGGAGCCGGACAACCGTTCGCGGTGGGACCGCACCGCAGCGGGTAACCCTCGACGTGCCGGCACGTGCGGCGTGCGGATCTGCGGCGACTGCCTGGTGTTGGAGGAGATGTGAAGGTTCGCTCCGGAGAACTCGACCTGGCCGTGCAGGTGCGCGGGACGTCGGGACCGGTGGTGGTGCTGGTGCACGGCTACCCCGACACGCACGCGGTGTGGGACCGGGTCGCGGCGTTGCTGGAGGGGGACTTCCGGGTCGTCACCTACGACGTGCGCGGCGCGGGTGGGTCCACCGCGCCGTCCACTGAGGACGGTTATCGGCTCGAACACCTGGCGCGGGACCTGTTCGCGGTGGTCGACGCGGTCAGCCCGGACGAGCCGGTGCACCTGGTCGGGCACGACTGGGGGTCGATCCAGTCGTGGGAGGCGGTCACGACACCGGGCGCGCGGATCGCGACGTTCACCTCGATCTCCGGACCGTGCCTCGACCACCTGGGCCACTGGTCGCGGAAGCGGTTGTCGCTCGCCCACGTCAAGCAGTTCCTCCGCTCCTGGTACGTCGCCGCGTTCCAGCTGCCGGTCGTCGCACCCGCGTTCTGGCGCCTGTACCTCGCGCGCCGCTGGGGTGGCGTGCTCCAGCGGCTGGAGGGCGTTGACGCGCGACCGGCGAGGACCATCGCGTCCGACGCCGTGAACGGGATCTCGTTGTACCGGGCCAACATCCGGCAGGTGATGCGCTCGCCTCGGCAGCGCGTCGCCTCCATGCCGGTGCAGGTCGTGCAGCCGACCCGCGACCGCTACATCCGCACCGAGCCGCTCGACCTCGAACGCTGGGTGCCGTCCCTGCGCCGGCGCCGCATCGCCGCCGGCCACTGGGCGCCGCTGAGCCACCCGGAGCCGGTGGCGCGGATGATCAGGGAGTTCATCGCGGACTCCACTCCCCCGCGCGAGCTCGTCGTGATCACCGGCGGCGGCAGCGGAATCGGGCGGGCGACGGCTCTCGCCTTCGCCGCGACGGGTGCGCGGGTCGTGGTGTCCGATGTGGACTTCGCGGCGGCTGAGGAGACCGCGGCGCTGGCCGACGGGCACGCCTACGAGGTGGACGTGCGGTCGGAGGAGGCGGTGCGGGCGTGGGCGCGGCAGGTCGCCGACGAGCACGGTGTGCCGGACGTGGTCGTGAACAACGCTGGCATCGGGCACTCGGGGTCGTTCCTGTCGACCTCGACCGAGCAGTGGCAACGGGTGCTGGACGTCAACCTGTGGGGCGTCGTGCACGGGTGCCGCGCGTTCGGCGAGCTGATGGTGGAACGCGGCGAGGGCGGCCACATCGTCAACCTGTCCTCGGCGGCCGCCTACCTGCCGTCGAAGATCCTCTCGGCGTACGCCACCAGCAAGGCGGCGGTGTTCATGCTGTCGGACTGCCTGCGTGCCGAGCTCGCACCGCACGCGATCGGGGTCAGCGCAATCTGCCCAGGGGTGGTGAACACGAACATCACGGCCACCACGACGTTCTCCGGGGTCAGCGCCGACGAGGAGCGGCGCAAGCAGGACCGCGCGTCACGGCTCTACGCGCGGCGCGGGTTCGGGCCGGAGCGGGTGGCGGCGGAGATCGTCACGGCGGTGCGGCGCAACCGGGCGGTGGTGCCGGTGACCGCGGAGGCGAAGGCGGCCCGGCTGGCCAGCCGGGCGGCGCCGGGGTTGTTGCGGGCGTTCGCGAAACTGGACATCGTCTAGGACAACAGGATTCCCCTGGAGCGGGAAAGGTTTCCCCGAACAGAGCAACCCGCCGATCCGGTGTAACGAGCTGTTGGCACGCGTCGAAACAGGTGCCGTAAGACCTCGACACAAGCCGGAAAGGTGTGTCCACTATGGCTCCGAAGTGTCCACATTGCGATGTCTCCATGTGGATTTACGAGACCGTGCAGAAGGCCGACGGACCGTACGGCCGCTACGAGTGCAAGACGCAGCACTGCCCGAAGTGCAACGGCAGGTGCACGCACACGGTCGGACAGACGATCTCCTGACCACCGCGTCCCCGACCAGGAGCAGCCATGGGCATTTTCGGCCGTCGCGAGGAAGTTCAGACCGTCGACGTGGAGAACGTCCCCGTCGATCCGGGGGTGGCTGAGCGTCTGCCCGACGCGGGCGACTTCCTGCTGCGCAACCTGTCGGACCTCCCGGCGAGCTCGCTGCGCGAACTCGCCGCGGAGATCGAACGGGTCCGGCACCCCAACGGCTCCATCACGAACCGCAACCTCGACGGTGTGGGGGTGCGGGACTGGAGGAGCGGGCCGCTCACGAACCTCGTGTGGATCACCGCCGCGGACTGGATCATCACGGGCGTCTGGGCGTCGTTCGGGCTCAGCGGCCGCGACCGACGCCAGGTCGAGCGCACCGCGGAGACCATCGCCAGGGGACAGGGGGTGGCCGCCGCCGCGACCTGGGCGTTGCGGGCCAGGCCGGAGGGCAGGCTCCGCATCGAGTCGCTCGCCTCGCAGCTCGAGGACTCGCACAGCGAGTGGTACGGCAAGCTCACGAACGGCGACGTCATCAAGTCGTTCAAGAAGTGGCGCCGGCAACCGGGGTGACCGCACCGGCCGCGGTGAACGCGGCCGGTGCGGGACCGGAGGTGCTCAGGCCACCGGTTCGCCGGAGAGGGCGGCGGCCAGGCGGAGCCACGGCGTGGCCTCGTCGGACCGCCCCTGGCGCTCCAGCGTGCGGCCGAGCAGCAGGTGGGCGTAGTGGTCGACCGGGTCGCGGTCGACGAGCGCCCGCAGCTGCGCCTCGGCCTTGGTCAGCTGGGCCGAGTGGTAGTAGGCGCGGGCGAGCAGGAGGCAGAGGTCCGCCTGGAACGGCACCTCGTCGACCACCTCGGCCAGCAGCGTCGCGGCCCTGGTGTACTCCTTGGCCTCGAAGAGCAGCTGGGCGCGTTCCCACTTCTCGGCCGCGGTCTCCTCGTGGCCGGTGTCGAACAGGTGCGTCGCGGTCACCCACCGGTCCGGCGACACGTGGCCGTTCGGCAGGTAGTCGGTGAAGTTGTCCTTCATGAAACCTCCTTCCGCCGCCTACAACGCCGCACGGCCGCTGCTATTCCCGGCCGTCGAGCAACGCGAGGACGACCGCCGGCGATCCCGTCACGACTTGGTGCTCGGGAACGCCATGTCCTTGAAGTAGGTGGTCGCCTCGCGTTCCCGCAGCTCCCCCAGCCGGTCGATGAACGCGGCGGCGTTCTTCTCCTGCACCAGCCGCTGCTCTGGCTCCTCGGTCACCGGGAAGTTGCCCGGCGCGGCCTTCCACTCCAGGTAGGCGGCGGTCACCGCCATCTCGGTGTTGCGCAACAGGATCCACGACTGGTCCCACCGGTAGAACGCGCGCAGCCCGGTCAGGCCCGCGACGAGCACACCGGCGAGCGAGATCAGCCAGCTCTTGCCGGGGTACTCCAGGCTGGTCAGCACGGGCAGCGCCGCGCCGACGAAGATCACCGCGACGCCGCTGAGGCGGTAGAACCGCCGGTGCCAGCGGGCGCGGACGTCGTAGAACGTCCTCAGCCACGCGCCGTACGCGTCCGCCGTCGCCACGACACCGTCGTTCAGCGACGCGATCCGAGCGGGAAACGACGGAATCCGCCTCATCTCCAGGCCCCCTCTGAGCATTGTGGCCACACGGTATCCACGACCGAGGCCGGGCCGCTCCCCGGCAACTGCGCGACACCGCTTTCTGATCCTCCACAACGCCTTCACGCTTCGCGCACAACTCGGACCTAGCGTGCGGCACGTGCTGGGGGAACTGGAGCGGTCGCGGGTGGCCGTCGTCGTGCTGGTGGTCGCTGCCGGAACGTCCGCGCTGGTGGCCTGGACGGCCGGGCTGGTGGTGGTCGCCGGCGGGTGGGTCGTCCCGGACTGGGCGGTCACCGGTGCGCTGCTGGTGGCGGCCGGTCTGGTCGTGGTGGTCCGCTGGCGGGGCCGGACCCCGTGGCCGTTCCGGGTGGTCGCCGTGCTGACCGCGCTCGCGACCCTGCTGTCCGGGCTGGGCGACACCCTGGCGACCTACACCGTGCTGCCGCCGGACGGCTGCCGGGTCGTGGTGCGCGAGACGTCGTTCCTGTTCGCGGGCTCCGGTGACGTGTTCCTGACCGGGCCGCTGGGCGTCGGCACCCGCGTCGGCTCCTACCGCACCGACGACGGGTACCTGCCGGTGGCGAGTGGCGACTACTCGTTCCGCTGGGAGTCCGGCACCGGGCGGCTCGGCTTCGCCGGACGTCCTGGCGACCCGGTCCTGAACCTGGAGATCGAGCCGTTGCGCTGCTGACGGCCGCCTCCCCGGACACGGTTCCGGGAACCGCGGCGGGCGGGTGTCAGCGGCCTGCCAGGTGCTGGGCCGCGTACGCCCGCCACGGCCGCCACTGCCCCGTCCGCTGCTCCAGCGCCTCCGCGGACGACGGCAGCCCCAGCTCCCCCGCCGCCTGCCGGACCCGCGTGTCCACCGCGAACGCGTCGGGGTCGCCCAGCGCCCGCATCGCGATCGTCTCCACGGTGGTGCCGCCCATGCCGGTGAGACCGCCCAGCACCGCGCGGGCCTGCGCCCAGTCGCCGCCGACGCTCAGGTCCACCGCACCGGAGACCAGCGCGCCGGCCACCGAGTGGATCGCGGCCGCCCTGCGCGGTGACACGGGCAGGTCCGCCTCGTGCAGCCGGTCCGGGCTCGGGAACAGGTGCGTGAGCCCGCCGCCTGGGTCCACGACGGGGTCGCCGTGCGCGGCCACCAGCTTCGCCGACGACGAGCCCGCGACGGCGCGCACGGCGAACTCGGCGCCGTCCACGGTGCGCGGCACCCGCCGGCCCGGCACCTTGGCCACGAGCGGCGCGAGCACCGGGTCGCGGCCCAGCAGGTCGTCCACGGCCACCGGGTCCGCGTCGAGGTCGAGCAGGAAGCGGCACCGGCTGATCGCGATCGACAGGTCGCGCAGGTCGGTGAGCGTCAGGTGGCAGCTCACGTGGTCGGGCAGGGCCCGCAGCTCGGCGATCGCGGGGCCGTGCGGCAGCCGCAGGGTGCGGCGGTAGGCGCCGTCGCGCCACTCCTCCACACCGGGCACCGCGGTGGCGACCAGCTGCTCGAACAGCTCGTCCGGCGCCAGCGGGGCGCGGAAGGGCAGCCGCAACGTCAGCGCGCCCGCCGTTCCCACCGGGCTCTTCCTCTTGCCGGCGCGCGCCCGCAGTTCCGTGGGGGACAGGGCGAAGACCTCGCGCACGGTGTCGTTGAACGTCCGCACGCTGGAGAACCCGGCCGCCAGCGCCACCTCGACCATCGGCAGGGCGCTGGTCTCGATCAGCAGCCTGGCCGTCTGCGCCCGCTGGGCCCTGGCCAGCGCCAGCGGACCGGCGCCGATCTCGGCCAGCAGCTGCCGCTCGACCTGGCGGGTGCTGTACCCGAGGCGCCGGGCCAGCCCGGGAACGCCCTCCCGGTCGACCACCCCGTCGGCGATCAGCCGCATGGCCCGCGCCACCAGGTCCGCGCGCACGTTCCACGCGGGCGAACCGGGGCTCGCGTCCGGCCGGCACCGCTTGCAGGCGCGGAACCCGGCCTGCTGGGCGGCCGCCGCGCTGGGGTAGAACCGCATGTTCTCCACCTTGGGCGGCACCACCGGGCAGCTGGGCCGGCAGTAGATCTTCGTCGTGACGACGGCGGTGAAGAACCACCCGTCGAACCGGGCGTCCTTGGACCGCACGGCACGAAGGCACCGCTCGCTGTCGTTGTGCACACCACGAGCATCACCCCGGCACCCCGGTGCGGTCTAGCAGGAATGCGACACGGTGATCCGTACGGGTGGTGATGTCGCAAAACCGCCAGACGGACCCCTCACCCGGTGGTGGAGTTGCCCGCATGACCAGTTACGCGCGCGAGGAAGCCGACCCCTACTGCGCCTGGCCCGCCGAGGCCGACCTGCTCGTCCGCGCCACCCCGTGGAAGCGGGTCGTGGTGGTCGGCGACAGCGTGGCCGCGGGCATCCGCGAGCCGCTGGAGGGCTACCGCGACCTCGACGGCACCGGCCGGGTCGCGGACGCCTTCGGCTCCTCGGTGGAGTACCTGAACCTGGGGGTGCGCGACCTGCGCATCGCCGAGATCCGCGCCACCCAGCTGGAACCGGCGCTGGAGTTCGCACCGGACCTCGCGATCGTGGCGGCGGGCGGCAACGACGTGCTCGGCCGCAAGTTCGACGAGCAGTACGTGGAGACCGAGCTGACCGCCGTCGTCGGACCGCTGGTGGCGCAGGGCGCGCAGCTGGCGATGATCGGCCTGTTCGACCTCGCCCGCTCCGGGCTCGTGCCCGCGGAGCACGCACCGGCGCTGGCCGAGCGGTTCGACCGCTTCGACGCGCTGACCAAGCGCGTCGCGCAGGCGCACGGCGGTGTGCAGTCGGAGAACCACGCGCACCCGCTGGCCGCCGACCCGAGCATCTTCTCCTCCGACCGGATCCACTGCAACGCCCGCGGCCACGCCATCGCCGCGACCACGTTGCTGGAGGCGTTGCTGGTGCTGTGGAAGCGCCAGGACGAGGAGCGCACCGCCTGACCCCGGTGACCGGAGGCCGTACCGGACAACCGGGGGCGCGGCGCTGAAGTTCGGGTCTCAGCCCGTTCTCAGAGCGATGTCAGCGCCCTCGTGTTGCATGAGTCCAGTTCACGGCCGACCGGTAAGGGAGATCAGCAGTGATCGTCGTCGGTTACAACGGATTCACCCGAGGCGCCGAACTCTTCGCCGGCCTCTACGGGGCCACGGGCAGGGACCGCCACAGCATCCTCGGCCACGACGCCGCGGTGGCGCTGATGATCGACGGCGAGCTGGTCGTGGCCGTGGAGGAGGAACGGCTCAACCGGGAGAAGAAGACCTCGGACTTCCCCATCGAGTCCCTGCGCTACTGCCTGGACCAGGCGGGGGTGGCGATCGACCAGGTGGACAGGTTCGCCTTCCCCTGGTCCTTCCCCTCGTCCACGGTCACCACGATGATCAACGCGATCGCCGCCACCGAGCTGCCGGACGCGGCCAAGTTCGACCGGCTGCGCAGGTTCGGCGACCTCCACACCGGAATCCTGAGCCACCAGGCCATCCGGGCCGACCTCGCGGCGAGGACCGGCTTCGACGTGCCGGCGGAGAAGATCGTCACGGTCCCCCACCACCTGGCGCACCTCAGCTGCGGCCGCCACTTCAGCGACGGCGGGGACGCCGCGTTCCTCATCAGCGACGGCCGGGCGGAGATGTGCTCCGCCATCGCAGGCGAGATCCGCGACGGCGAGATCACCGTCTTCGACGACATGACGATCACCGTCACCCACTCGCTCGCGCTGCTGTACGGCGAGATCACCCGCTACCTGGGCTTCATGCCGAACAACGACGAGTACAAGGTGATGGGCCTGTCGGCGTTCGCGGACACCGAGCAGCCCAACCCGCTGATCGAGCACGAGGTCGTGCAGCTGCTGCCGAACGGCCGCTACGCCCTCGCCATCCCGAACGACCCGGCCGGCACCAGGGGCTACTACGCCCTGCTGGACCGGATCTTCGGCGGTTCCGAGGACGTCCGGGAGGAACCGTCCTACCAGGCCAGGGTGGCGCGGGCCGCGCAGGACATGGTGGAGGTCGTGACGGCACACCAGGTCGCGGAGCTCGAACGGCGGACCACCGCGCCGCAGCTGCTGATCGAGGGCGGCTTGGCGCTCAACTGCGTCAACAACACCAAGCTGCTGGAGAACTCCCGGTTCGCCGACGCGCACGTGAGCTTCGGGGCGAGCGACCCCGGCGTCGCGATCGGCGCGGCGGTGTACGCGGGCGGCACCACCACCCGCGACCCCTCCCCCTACCTCGGCCCGCATTACTCCGACGACGAGGTGGAAACCGTTCTGCGGCAGTACACCGACCGCGTCCGCTGGGTCGTGATGGACGACATCGCCGGTGAGACCGCCAAGCTGCTGACGGAGAAGACGGTCATCGGCTGGTTCCACGGCAGGACCGAGTACGGCCCGCGGGCGCTGGGCAACCGCAGCATCCTCGCGAACCCGAGCTTCCCCGACATCAAGGACATCATCAACACCAGGGTGAAGCACCGCGAGCCGTTCCGCCCCTTCGCCCCGATCGTGCTGGAGGACGACGCGGCGAAGGTGTTCGAGCTGGGCAAGAAGAAGTCCTCGCCGTACATGACGTTCGTGTTCCCGGTGAGGCCGGAGTACGTGAGCGTCATCCCCGGTGCGGTGCACGTGGACGGCACGTCGCGCATCCAGACGGTGACCGAGGAGGGCAACCCGCTGCTGGCGGAGCTGCTCGGCCGGTTCACCGAGCTGACCGGCATCCCCTGCCTGGTCAACACCTCGTTCAACGTCGCGGGCGAACCGATCGTGTGCTCCCCGCGCGACGCCGTCGAGTGCTTCCTCAACACCGAGATCGACCACCTGGTGCTCGGCCGGTTCCTGGTCTCGAAACAGGACTGACCCGCCGTGGCCGGGGGGAAGTCGGTGCGGGACATGCTGGAGCACGCGCTCGGCGAGCTCCTGGAGGCAGGCCGCAGGGAGGAAGCACTGGTGGAGGCCAGCATCGCGGCCGTCGAGTGCGCGCTGCGGCTCGTGACGGTCTCCGAGGGGGCGCAGCGGGGCAACCCGAACCTGGTCGAACCCACCAGGGAGGCGCTGGCGTCGGCCAGGGCCTCGGTGGTCGCCACCAGCTGTGCACTGTGGACGATGGACGACGAGCGCAGGGAACGCACGCATGAGCGGTGAGCGCACTCTCGCGACGGAGCTGGCCACCTGGGCCGCCCGGCTGACGTACGCGGACCTCCCCACCCGGATCACCGACTACGCGGTCAGCGCGGTCATCTCGCACCTGGGGGTGCTCCGGGCGGGCATCTCGCACCCGTTGGGGTGGAAGCTGCTGAAGGCGTTCGGCTCACCGCTGGCCGACGACCCGGCACGGGCCGCGCACGTGCTGGCCGGGCTGTCCTCGTGCCTGTACTACGAGGACAGCATGTACGTGGGGCACGTGACGCACTCGACGGTCAACGTGCCGCTGGCCTACCGCAGGCAGTCCGGTCTGGACGGACGCGCGCTGCTCGCCGCCGTGGTGGCGTCGAGCGAGTGCGCCGCGCGGGTCACCGCAGCGGCGGCGCTGGGCACGTTGCGCGGCCAGGGCGCGAGCTACGCGCAGCTGGTCGGCGCGGTGGCCGCGCGCTCCCACGCCCAGGGCGACCCGGTCGAGGCGTGGGTGAACGCGTGGGGCATCGCGCTGAGCGCACCGCCGTGGCCGCTGCGCAGGGCATTCCTGGGCAGCGACGCCAAGGTGCTGTCCGCGGCGGTGCCGGTGCGCATCGCGCTGGACGCCTGCGACGCCGCGGCGGCGGGGCTCACCGGCGCACCGGACCTGTTGGAGCACCCGAACGGGCTGCTGGCCAAGGTCTCCCAGGTCCCCTCGCCCGAGGTGATCACGAGCGGGTTCGGCGAGCGGTGGCACACCGAGACGCTGACGGTGAAGCTGCACCCCGCCGGTGCCTACGTGGACGCCGCGATCGACTGCGCGATGGCGTTGCACGACAAGCTGACCGCGCAGGACGCGGACGACATCGCGGAGGTCGAGGTGCGGGCGGCCGGGCTGACCATCGCCATGGACGCGGACGGCGCGCCGTACCTGGACCGGGAACGTTCGGCGATCATGGCGCTGAACCTCTCCGTCGGGTACAACGTGGCCACCGCGCTGCTCACCGGTGCCGTCACGCCCGCGGACCTGACCGGACCCGCCACCGCGGACCCGCGCCGCTGGGAGCTCGCCGAGCGGACGCGGCTGCGGTTCGACCCGGAGCTGAGCCGCAACCTGCTGCGGGCGACGGCCCCGCTGGGCGAGGCGGTCAGGCAGGCGGGCGAGCGGGCCCGCGGGTGGCTGGCCGACTTCTCCGGTGGCAGGGCCGCGCCACCGCCCGGTCCGCCCAGCACGACCTTCGAGAACGCGACCAAGGCCGTGGGTGCCGTGGTGACCCTCGTCTTCAAGGACGGCCGCAGGCTCACCGAGGGCCGTGCCCACGCCGCCGGCTCGGCCGGCGAGGAGACCAGGCGCGAGCACCGCGCCATGGCACGGGCGAAGCTGCTCGCGACCGGTGTCCCGCAGGAGGTGGCCGACGAGCTCGACCGGCTCCCCGAGCTCGACGCGCGGCAGCTCGACCACCTGATCCGCACCGCACTGACCGCCCACTGAGGAAGGACGTTCCGCCATGGCCGAACACACTCCGCGGTTCGCCTACCCGTTGCTGCGCACGAGTCCCGTGGACCCGCCGGAGGAGTACGCGCAGCTGCGCAGGGAACAACCGGTGTGCCCGGTCTCGCTCGCGACCGGTGACCCCGGCTGGATCGTCACGAGGCACGACGACGCGCGGGTCGTGCTGAACGACCGCCGGTTCAGCCGCGAGGCGGTGTTCCTGCCGGGCGTGCCCAAGGCGCAGCACGTGCTGCCCGACCCGAACAGCATGCTGAGCATGGACCCGCCGCGGCACACGCGGCTCCGCAAGCTCGCCAACCCCACGCTGACCGCGGCGAAGATCGACGCGATGCGCCCGCACCTGCAGAAGGTCACCGATGAGCTGCTGGACGGGCTGGCCGCGCAACCGCAGCCGGCCGACCTGCTGGAGCACCTGGCGCGGCCGCTGGCGCTGCGGATGATCTGCTCGATCCTCGGCGTGCCGTTCGCCGACCACCACCTGTTCGGCGGCTGGACCGACCGGTTCATGTCGCTGACCAAGTACCCCGGCGAGGAGATCGCCAAGGCCAACGCCGACATGCGCGCGTACTTCGCCAAGCTGATCGAGGACAAGCGGGCGGAGCCGGGCGACGACATGATCAGCTCGCTCGTCGCCAAGCACGACAGCGAGGGCGACGAGACGATCACCGAGACCGAGATCGTGAGCCTCGGCGTGCTGCTGCTGCTCGCCGGGCACGACACGACGGTCACCGTGCTCGGTTCGTCGGTGGTGACGCTGGTCCGCAACCCCGACCAGCTCGCGATGCTGCTCGAGGACCCGTCGCTCTACCCCGCCGCGGTCAACGAGATGGTGCGGCTCAACGGGCTGGGCGGCGGCACGTCCATCCGCGTCACGGTCGACGACGTGGAGCTGAGCGGGGTCAAGATCCCCTCGGGGTCGGCGGTGATCGCGTCGGTCGCGTCCGGCTGCCGCGACGAGTCCGTGATCGAGAACCCGGACACCTGCGACATCACCCGCGCCGAGACCACGCAGCTCGGGTTCGGCTTCGGGCCGCACTTCTGCATCGGCGCGAACCTCGCCAAGGCCGAGCTGGAGATCGCGCTGCGCGGCCTGTTCGACCGGTTCCCCGGCCTGCGGGTCGCGGTGCCGCTGGAGGAGCTGCGGTGGAAGGACTACGCCGCGCTCGGCGGGTGGGAGGAGCTCCCGGTCGCATGGGACTGAGCGCCGCGTTCTTCGACGTCGACGAGACGTTGCTGGCCGTCCGCAGCATGTTCCGCTTCCTGCAGCACCACCGGCCCGACCGGTTCACCGAGGTCACCACCCGGCTGCGCGCGCTCGCCGCGGCCGGGTGGTCGCGGGCGGAGGTGATCGGCGACTACTACCGCGTGTTCGCCGGTGAGGCGGTCGCGGAGCTGGCGGCGGCGGGCAGGGAGTGGTTCTCCGCGTACCCCGACCCGGAGGAGCTGTTCCTGCCCGCCCCGCTGGAGGCGTTCCGGTGGCACCGCGACCGCGGCGACCTCACCGTGCTGGTGTCCGGGTCGTTCGAGGTGTGCCTGGCTCCGATTGCCGCCTGGCTGGGCGCCGACCTCGTGCACGGCACCCGGCTCGCGGTGCGCGACGGGCGCTACACCGGTGAGGTCGTCACGCCGATGATCGGGCCGGACAAGGCCGACGTGGCGAACGCCGTGATGGCGGCGCACGGCCTGGACCCGGCGCTGTGCACCGCCTACGGCGACCACTCGACGGACCTGCCGATGCTGCTGGCCGTCGGCACCGCCGTGGTGGTGGGCGACGATCCGGTGCTGGTGGAGCAGGCAGCCGCGCGGGGGTGGACGCGGCTGCCTGCCGCGGCTGCTCAGACGCGTTCCATCTCCAGCAACCGCATCTTGCGCGGTAGCCCGCCGCCGTAACCGGTCAACGAGCCGTTCGCGCCCACGACCCGATGACAGGGCAGGATGATCGAGATCGGGTTGCGCCCGTTGGCGGCACCGACCGCGCGTGACGCGGTCGGCTTGCCGATGGCCAGGGCGATCGCGCCGTACGTCGTGGTGACACCGCACGGCACCGTGCTCAGCTCACGCCACACCTCCAGCTGGAAGGGCGTTCCCCGTGGCGCGAGCGGCACGTCGAACACCTTCAGCTCGCCGGCGAAGTACGCGTCCAGCTGGCGTTCCAGCTCCCCGAACAGGCCGGGGTCGCGCACCCAGTCGTCGGCGATCGCCGGCATGTACATCTGGTCCGGCATCATGTAGATGCCGGTGATCGACTCCCCGTCGCCCAGGAGCAGCAGCTCCCCGATGGGCGTGGGGGTGATGGTGAACCTGCGCGGTCCCCCGAGCGGGACCGCGAACTCCACGGGTGGCAGTGGTGCTGACGTCACCTGATCATGGTGGCGCATTCCCCGGCGCTTGACTGGCAGTTTTGCGACACGATCCGCACCGGGTCACGGCCCGGACGGGTGATGTCGCAAAACCGCCAGAGCCGCCCGGCGATCACTGCCATGGTCGACTCCATGACCCGGCCCGGCTTCACCACCGTCGTGCTGCTCGCGTGCGGAGCGACGTTCCTGTCGCTGCTCGACGCGACCATCACGAACCTCGCCATCACCGACCTGCACCGCACCTTCCCCGACGCCTCCGCCACCGACGTCACCTGGGTGATCTCCCTGTACGCGGTGCTGTTCGCGTCGCTGCTCGCACCCGCCGGCCGGCTCGCCGACGTCGTGGGACGGCGTTCGCTGTACACGTTCGGCGTGGGCCTGTTCACCGCGGCGTCGGTGCTGTGCGCCGTCGCCCCGACCCTGCCGGTGCTGCTGATCGCCCGCGGGCTGCAGGGCGTGGGCGCGGCCGCGATGATCCCCGCGTCGCTGGCCGTGGCGCTGGTCGACTCACCGCCGGAACGCCGTGCGGAGGCCATCGGCCTGTGGGCTGCCGCTGCCTCCGCTGCCGCGGCCGCCGGACCCGTGCTGGGCGGCGTGCTGATCGACGCGTTCGGCTGGCGGTCGGTGTTCCTGGTCAACCTGCCGCTGGGCGTCGCGCTGCTGCTCGGCATCCGCAAGACCGAGAAGTCCGCGCGGCACAGCGGGAAGCTGCCCGACCTGCTCGGCACGGCGGTGCTGGCGTGCGGTGTCGGCCTGCTCACCCTGGGCGTGACCGAGGGGCAGACCTGGCGCTGGGACTGGCGGGCGCTCACCGCGCTCGGCGCCGGCGCGGTGCTGCTGGCGGTCGCGATCGTGCGCTCGTGGCGGCACCCGGTGCCCGCGCTCGAGACGAGGCTGTGGCGCACCAGGACGTTCGCGCTGGCCAATGCCGTCTCGCTGTTCTTCGGCGCCTCGCTGTACGCGTGGCTGCTGATCGGCGCGCTGGTGCTGGTGAACGTCTGGCACATCTCGTGGCTGGTCGCCGGTCTGGTGATGAGCCCCGGCGCGGTGGTGTCCGCGATCGTGGCCGCCCGCGTCGGCAAGGTGCTGAGCAAGCGCAACCCGCGGCTGGTGGTGTCGGTCGGCGCCCTGCTGGTCGTGGCCGCCGGGGTGTGGCTCTACCTCGGGCTCTCCGCAGAGCCGCAGCTGTGGTCCCTGTGGCTGCCGGTGGGCCTGGTGGCCGGGCTCGGCATGGGCGCGGTGAGCACCGGTGTGTCGAGCGCGGCGGCGTTGTCCGTGCAGCCGACCCAGTTCGCCGGCGCGACCGGGCTGAACATGGCCGTGCGGCAGATCGGCGGGGCGCTGGGCATCGCCGCGCTGGCCGCGATCCTGCCCGTCGAGGTGTCGTCCGATCCCGTCCCGCACGGCCACGTGGCGCTCTTCTGCTGCGTGACGGCCGCGATCGCGGGTCTGATCAGCCTCGGCCTGTCCATCCACACCGGTGCGCCGGCACCGCGCGCGGAGACCGCGCTGAAGCGGTGATCTCAGTGGAATGTAAGGACCTTCTGGCAGCATCGGTGTCGAACGAGGAGAGATTTCCGTAGTGGCCCAACGGAGGTCGGGCTCGCCCGATCGAGGCCCCCGTGGCTTCCGCAGGTTCGAATCCTGCTCTCTCCGCTGACAGCGAAGGGACCCCCGCATGCCGGTGATCATCACCAATCCCGTTGCCGGACAGGGTGGTCGGTCCCTCGCAGACGAGGTCGCCGGTACGTTCGCCACGGCGGACGTGCTGGTCACCGAGTACCCGGGACACGCGGAGGAGCTCGCCACCAAGGCGGCCGCCGACGGCGCCGACCTCGTCGTCGCGGTCGGCGGTGACGGCACCGTGCGCGAGGTCGCCTCCGGGCTCGTCCGGGCGGCCGGCGAGGCGCCACCGCTGCGGATCGTGCCCGCGGGCACCGGCAACTCAACCTACCGCGAGCTCTGGTCGGACCTGCCGTGGCGGGAGGCGCTGCGGGCGCCGTCGCGGGTCGCCCGGCTCGACGTGGGCTGGGTGCTGGAGACCGACCGCTACTTCCTGCTCGGCGCGTGCACCGGTCTGGTCGCGCAGGCGCTCGTGAGCGCCGCGCGGCTGACGCAGCACCACGGCCGTGAGCGCTACCAGCGGGCCGTCGCCGAGACCATCGCCACCTTCACGCCCTACCCGGGCCGGGTGCTCGTAGACGACCGGCTAGTGCACGACGGCACCGTGGTGCTGGCCAACGTCGGCGGCGGCCGGTTCCGCGGCGGCCGGTTCATGGTGCTCCCCCACTCCCTGCTCGACGACGGGCTGCTCGACGTCTGCGTCGTGAGCGGTGAGCTCGACCCGAAGGCGCTGCCCGGCCTGACCGCCGACGGCAGCCACGTCCACCGTCCCGAGGTGACCTACGTCCGCGGCCGCCGGTTCGTGCTCGAACGCACCGACGGCGAGCCGCTGGTGTTCGAGCACGACGGCGAGCTGCAGACCACGCCCGAGTCGCGGTACACGATCGAGGTCGTGCCCGGCGCGCTGCCCGTGGTCGTCCCCTCCGAACCTGTGGAGAGTTCCTGATGGACAGCACGAACTGGACGTTCCCCGCGGCCGGCGACACCTACTTCAGCTGGGACTACGACTCCGGCCGCGAACGGCTGCTGAGCCTGTACCAGAAGGGCAAGGACAAGCAGTGGGACAGCGTCAAGCGGATCGACTGGGACATCGAGGTCGACCCGTACGACGTGCTCGGCACACCGGAGAACACGCTGGCGCTGTACGGGTCGCGGCAGTACGAGAAGCTGAACGACCAGGAGCGCAAGGTGATGCGCCAGCACATGGCGTCGTGGGAGTTCAGCCAGTTCCTGCACGGTGAGCAGGGCGCGATGATCACCTCGGCGCGGATCGTGCAGTCGGTGCCCGACATCGATGCCAAGTTCTACGCCGCCACGCAGGTGATGGACGAGGCGCGGCACGCGGAGGTGTTCTCCAAGTTCCTCGACGAGAAGATCGGGCTGACCTACCCGATCAACCCGCACCTCAAGTCGTTGCTGGAGGACGCGCTCAACGACTCCCGCTGGGACATGCCCTACCTGGGCATGCAGGTGCTGATCGAGGGGCTCGCGCTGGCCGCGTTCGGCATCCTGCGGGACAAGACGAACAAGCCGCTGCCCAAGCAGATCCTCGCGTACGTCATGCAGGACGAGGCGCGGCACGTGGCGTTCGGCCGGCTCGCGCTGAAGGACTACTACGCCGAGCTGTCGGCGAAGGAACGGGCCGAGCGCGAGGAGTTCGTCATCGAGGGCTGCTACCTGATGCGCGACCGGCTGCGCATGCAGGAGGTGTGGGAGAACCTCGGGTTCGACATGGCCGAGTGCATGGAGCTGATGAACAAGGGCCCGCGCATGCGCGCTTTCCGGTCGTTGCTGTTCGCGCGGATCGTGCCGTGCGTGCGCGACATCGGCCTGTGGGGCCCTGCCGTGCAGAAGGCCTACGACGACATGGGCGTGCTGGACATGGCGAACAAGGACCTGCTGAAGCTCATGGCGGCCGACGAGGACCAGGCGGAGCAGCTCGACCGGGAACGCCGGGAGCTCCAGGAGCGCCAGGCCGAGATCGACGAGACCATCTCGATGGCGGCGGCCGACTGATGCGCGTGCTGGCCGCGGTCACCACCGGTGGCCCGCTGAGCGTGGAGAAGATCTCGCTGCGCGCCCCCGGTCCCGGCGAGGTGCGGGTCCGCCTGACCGCCGCCGGTGTCTGCCACTCGGACCTGTCGCTGGCGCAGCGGACGCTGCCGCACCCGTTGCCCGCCGTGCTGGGGCACGAGGGCACCGGCGTGGTGGCCGAGGTGGGACCGGACGTCACCGGTGTGCGGGTGGGCGACCACGTGGTGCTGAGCTGGCGGCCGGCCTGCCGGTCGTGCCGGTGGTGCCTGCGCGGTCAGCCCTTCCTGTGCACCCGCGGGGACGAGGCGTCACGCCGCCCGCTGGGCACGTGGCAGGACGAACCGGTGTACCCCGGTCTCGGGGTGGCCGCGTTCGCCGAGCAGACCGTGGTGCCCGCCGAGGCCGTGGTCGTGGTGCCGTCCGACCTCCCGCCGGAGACCGCCGCCCTGCTGGGGTGCGCGGCGCTCACGGCGTACGGGGCGGTGCGGCGCAGCGCGCGGGTCGCGCCCGGTGACTCGGTCGCCGTGATCGGCACCGGTGGTGTCGGGCTCATCGCGGTGCAGGCGGCCAGGTTGAGCGGCGCCGAGCGGATCATCGCGGTCGACGCCTCACCGGCCAAGGAGTCCGCCGCCCGCGCCTGCGGTGCCACGGACTTCCTCCTGGCCGGCGAGTCGGCCCGGTCGCTCGTGGACGGCGGTGTCGACCACGCCATCGAGTGCGTGGGCAGCGCGGAGACGATCCGGCAGGCGTGGGACATGACCCGCCGCGGCGGTGTCACCACGGTCGTCGGTGCGGGCGGGAAGAGCCAGCAGGTCACCTTCTCCGCCCTGGAGCTGTTCCACTCCGCGCGCACGCTCGTCGGCTGCCTGCACGGCAACACCGATCCCGCTCGCGACCTGCCGGAGCTGCTGGAGCACGTCCGGACCGGCGCGATCGACCTCGACGTCGTGGTGACCGACCGGATTCCGCTGGAACGGGTCGGTGAGGCGTTCGAGCGGATGGAGGCCCGCACCGGCGGGCGTTCGCTGATCGTCTGGTAGCCCCTCTGGGCGCCACCCGACTGGTCCTGGTCGTTCCCGACGACCAGGACCAGTCGCGTCAGGGGCGGGTGAGCACCAGCACGGCGTTCTGGCCGCCGAACCCGAACGAGTTGCTGACCGCCACGTCGACCGTCGCCTCCCTGGCGATCTTCGCGACGACGTCCACCTCGATCTCGGGCGCGATGTTGTCGAGGTTCGCGGTGGGCGGGATGAGCCGGTCGCGCACGGTCAGCGCCGTCGCCACCGCCTCGATCGCCCCCGCTGCGCCCAGGGCGTGGCCGACGACGCCCTTGATGGACGTGACGGCCGGCCGGTCCCCCAGCACGCGGCGGATCATCCTGGCCTCGGCGACGTCGTTCAACGGCGTCGAGGTGCCGTGCGCGTTGACGTGGTCGACCTCGCCGGCACCGATCTGCGCGTCCCGCAACGCCGCGAGCACCGCCAGTTCGGCACCGGCGCCGTCCGGGTCGGGCGCGGTCGGGTGGTGCGCGTCGGCCGAGGCGCCGTACCCGCTGACGCACGCGTGGATGCGCGCGCCGCGGGCACGGGCGTCCGCGACCCGTTCCAGCACCAGCACCGCCGCGCCCTCCGCCGGCACGAAGCCGTCCCGGTCGACGTCGAACGGCCGGGACGCCACGTCCATCTCGTCCCCGCGCGCCGACAGCGCGCCCATCTGGCTGAACCCGGAGATGATCGACGGCACCAGGCACGCCTCGGTGCCGCCGGTGATCACCACGTCGCACCTGTCGTTGCGCAACAGGTCCCTGGCCACACCGACGGCGGTGGTGCCGGAAGCGCACGCCGTGGCGGTCACCAGGCTGGGTCCCTTCGCCCCGCACTGGATCGCGACGTAGCCGGCGGACATGTTCATCGACAGCATCGGGATGAGCATCGGCGACACCTCCAGCGGACCGTTGTCGCGCAGGACGTTGTGCTGCTTCTCCCATGCCGCGGCGCCGCCGATGCCGTTGCCCAGCACCACCGCCACCCGCTCGCCGTTCCACCGCGCCGGGTCCAGACCGGAGTCCGCCAGCGCCTCGGCCGCGGCGGCCATGGCCATCTGGGTGCTGCGGTCCAGCCGCCACGCGGTGCGCTTGCCGAGGGCCGCGATCGCGTCGAAACCGTCGGCCTGGCAACCGAAGTCCGCCGGGGTGCCCGCGAGCGCGGGCACCTTCGTGGCGGCGGTCGCCGAGCCGAGCAGGATGCGTTCCCACGCGGCGGCCGCGCCGACTCCGGCGGACGTCACCAGCCCGACCCCGGTGATCGCGGCGTCGAACCGGCCGGGCGTCACACCTTCACGCCCTTGCCCACGATCAGCTCCGCGGTCTGGGCGATGGTGAAGTCGGGGCTGACCTCGTCGTCGGCGATCTCGACGCCGAACTCCTTCTGCACCACCAGCACGAGCTCGACCAGGCCGAGCGAGTCGACCTCGAGCTCGTTGAACGTGTGGTGCGGCTGGATCTCGTCCTCCTCCATGCCCATCACGTCCATCAGCATCTTGACCAGCCGGTCGTAGACGTCGTTCATCTGCGTTTCCTTCCACTCAGGTCAGGGACAGGTCCGGCCAGCGCAACGCGCAGGCGCCCCAGGCGAGTCCGCCGCCGAAACCGGTCAGCAGCACGCGGGTGCCCGGCGCGAGCCGGGCGTCGGAGAGGGCGAGCGGGATCGACGCGGCGGCGGTGTTGCCGACCCGGTCGAGGTGCACGGCGCACCGGTCGCGGGACACGCCGAGCTGGCCCGCGACGGCGTGGATGATGCGCAGGTTCGCCTGGTGCGCCACCAGGACGTCCGGTTCGGCCCAGCCGGCGGTCCGCAGGGCGGTGCGCGCCGACTCGGTCATGCGTTCGACCGCGTGCCGGAACACCGCGCTGCCGCGCATCCGGAAGTACGGGTCGGTGCCGAACGGGTCGCGCGCGCCGCCGGACGGGATGGTGATCATGTCGTGGCCGGTGCCGTCGCTGCCGAGCTGCACGGGGCCGAGCGCGCCCAGCTCGTCCGGCTCGCCCGCCCGCAGCACGACCGCTCCCGCGCCGTCACCGAAGATGACCCGCGTGCTGCGGTCGGCGGGGTCGAGGATGCGCGAGTAGGTCTCCGCGCCGATCAGCAGGACCCGCTCCGCGGCACCGGACGCGATCAGCCCCGCGCTGATGCCGAGCCCGTACAGGAAACCCGTGCACACGGCCTGGACGTCGAACGCCGGCACGGTGCCGAGCCCGAGCCGCGCCGACACCAGCGGTGCCGTCGCCGGGCACCGCTGGTCGGGTGTCGTCGTGGCGAGCACGACGGCGTCCACGGACGCGGCACCCGCCGACTTCAACGCCCGCGCACCGGCCTCGACGGCCAGGTCGGACGTCGCGAGGGACGGGTCGGCGACGTGCCTGCTGCGGATGCCGGTCCTGGTCGTGATCCACTCGTCGGAGGTGTCCAGCTCGGCGGCCAGGTCGTCGTTGGTCACGACCGCGGGTGGCAACCAGGCGCCGAGGCCGCACAGGACGGCGGTCACACCTTCCCCAGATCGCGGACGTCGTCGCTGACCTCGCCCAGGTAGTCGGAGACCTCCAGGTACGAGCGGGCCAGCGACACCTCGACGTAGGGCAGTCCCTGGCGCAGGCAGAAATCCTTCACCAGCGGCTGGGCGCGGTGCAGGTTGCTGCGCGGCATCGACGGGAACAGGTGGTGCTCGATCTGGTAGTTCAGCCCGCCGTAGAAGAAGTTCGTGACCCGGCTCGGCAGCATGTTGCGCGAGGTCACCACCTGGCGGGTCAGCCAGTCGAGCTCCTCGGACTCGCCGTCGCGCACGGGCAGGCCCTTGTGGTTGGGCGCGAACAGCAACCCCATGTAGAAGCCGAAGAGCGCCTGGTGCACCACGATGAACGCGAGCGCCTTCAGCGGCGACATCACCAGGAACACGGCCACGAGGTACACGACCAGGTGCAGCGTGATGACGACGAGCTCCGCGTTGCGGTACCTGGTCAGCGCGCCCTTGCTGGCGGCGACGTAGCCGGACAGGTGCAGCCGCACGCCCTCCATCATGATCAGCACGTAGAACATCCACGACTGGTGGCGCACCACGAACCGGGAGAACGCGCTGGTGCGGCTGGCGCTCTGGCTCTTGTCGAAGATCACCTGCCTGCGCAGGATGTCCGGGTCGAGCGAGAGGTGGTTCGGGAAGTTGTGGTGCTTGGTGTGGTGCCCGACCCACCAGCCGAAGCTGACGCCGGTGAGCACGTTGCCGTGCACGTAGCCGATCACCTCGTTCGGCGTCTTGGTGCGGAAGATCTGCCGGTGGCCGGCGTCGTGGCCGATGAGGTCGGTCTGCGCGAAGCAGAACGCCAGGTAGACCGCGACCGCGAGCTGCCACCACGAGTCGCCGACGAGCACGAACGCCACCCAGCCCGCCGCGAGCAGCACCAGGTTCGAGATGATCTTGATCGTGTAGTAGACGGGCCGGGAGTCCATCAGCCCGGCTTGCTTGACGATCCTGGTGATCTCGGCCAGCGCGGTCGGCGGCTGGCTCTTGATCGAGGTCATGCCGTTCCTCCCTCCAGTCCCATGTAGGCGAGCCGGACGCGCTGCATCTGGTCGGTCCACTCGTGCGCGGTGCCGACCCGTTCCTCGACGGTGGTGTCGGCGAGCCGCCTGCCCGGCCAGATCTCGTAGTCGCCGAGCAGGTGCCCGTGCAGGCGGATGCCCTCCTGGAACAGGGACTCGCGGCGCACCAGCATGTCCTCGGTCGGCAGCTTCGCCCACAGCTCGTAGCCGTGCTGCATCAGCTCCAGCACGCGTCCCCTGGCCTCGGGGTTGTGCCGCAGGTAGTCGCGGGCGATGGCGCTGCCGACGGTGAGGTGGCGGATCTCGTCGATGCCCGCGCCGCGTTCGATCTCCGCGGCGGCCGGGTCGAAGACGCGCCACTTGCGCTCGCTCAGCTCGGCCGCCGGTGCCAGCACGCCCTCGACCAGCACGGTCAGCACGACCACGCCGCCGATGAAGTCGCCCTCGTCGCGCAGCACCCGCAGGCCGAGCTCCTCCAGCGGCACGAGGATGCGGTCGCGGTCGGTCTCGGCGAGCCGGTCGATGGTGGACCACAGGTCCTGCGCGGCGACGCCCAGCTCCAGCAGGTGGTTGCGGAACACCATGGCGTGCCGCGCCTCGTCCATCAGCTGGGTGGCGTAGAACTCCATGGACGCGTTGTCCGGTGCGAGCGCCACCAGGTAGGAGATCGCCCGCGTGGCCTTCTCCTCCGCGATGGAGCGGAACGCGAGCTCCTGGGTGAGCGCGTCGTTGAGCGGGCCGGGTTGCGCGGTGACGTCGAGCGGCACCACGTCCGGCGCGTGCCCGAGCACGTGACCGCGCAACGTTCCCTGCGGCACGTTGCCGAACCAGTACTTCAGGTCGCAGGTCTCGGCCGTGAGGTCGAGGCTCATCGCACCGTCGACGAGCGAGGGAGCGTTCTCCCAGTCGGCCTCGGCGGGAATCGTCGTGCGGTCGGACACCGTCAGCTCCTCGGGTCGGTTCGAAAGGTGTTCGAGAGCGGGGCACCCGCACCGAGCTCGGCGCGCAGCACGCGGCCCAGCACGAGGACGTGGTCACCGGTGGGCACCACCCGGTCGACCGTGCACTCCAGCCAGCCCGCGGCGTCGGCGAGCAGCGGCACCTCGGTGCCCTCCCGCCACACCTCCGGCTGCCCGCGTCCCCTGGTCGCGCTGGCGAAGTAGCGGGCGAGGTCGGCCTGCCCCTCCGCGAGCCGGTTGACGGCGAACCGCCCGGCCGCCAGCAGGGCGGCGAGGCCGCGGCTGCCCGAGCGCAGCGCGAACGACACCATCGGCGGGTCGACCGAGGCGAGGGCGAGCGTGCTGACCGTGACGCCGTGGACGGACGGCCCGGTGCCACAGCTGAGCACCGCGACACCGTTGGTGAAGTGCCGGCTGAACCTGGGCACCGTGCCGACGCTCACCGCGTGCCCACCAGCTCGGTCACCCCGCGGTCGGCGGCGTCGAGCTCGGCGCGGAACCGCAGCCACGCCGGGTGGGCGACCGGTTCGAACGACAGCACGAACGGCTTGAGCAGGTTGCCGAACAGCGCGCGGTCGCCGAAGAGGTGGATCGGCAGGGCGAGCAACGCCCACTCCGGTCCGATGAGGACGATCCACGCGATGGCGACGAGTCCCTGCGTCACCAGGCTGTGCATGGTGTTGTAGAGGACGTAGTAGACCTTGGGGATCTTCTTGTCGGCGCTGCGGTGGTAGGCGACCGCCCCCGGCAGGTAGCCGATCAGGTCGATGTAGAGGAACAACCCGATCGCGGGCAGCCAGCGCACCTCGCCGATGTGCCAGAAGAACAGCACGACGGCGACGACGAGACCGAGCCCGTACTCCGCGCGCAGCAGGTTGTACGTGGTGCGGGTGGTGAACGTGTTCTTGGCGTCCATCACCGCACCCCCGCCGCGAGTGCGAGTGCGGCGTCGTCGCCCACCACGTCCACCCGGTCGAACAGGCCGGCCACCGCGCGGACGATGGTCTCCTTCAGCACCCGCTCGGCGATCGGGTCGAGCAGCCCGGCGAGGCTCGGGATGCCGAAGTCGAACCCGGCCGTGAACGCGACGGCGCTGCCGGTGCCGTGCGGTGTCACCACCCAGGTGCCCGCGAACTCGGCGAAGTCGCCTTCGAGCTGCTCGAACGTGATCGTCAGCGCGTCCGCGTCGAACCGGTCGACCTCGGTCCAGCGCAGGATGCCGTTGCGGAAGAAGACCTCCCAGTCGCTGTGGTCCTCGCCGGGGCCGACGGGCCGGACGCTGACCGAGCGCACGACGTCGATCAGGTCCGGGTACGCGGCGAAGTCGGAGATCCGCTCGAACGTGGTCGCCGGGCCGACGTCGGCGACGAGGATCGTCACCTGCGCGTCACGCATGGGTCTGCACCCCTTCCGGGTATCGGGCGGCCTGCACCGCGCACGCGCGGTCCAGCGCCTCGTAGAGGAAGTCGAGCTCGTCGCGGGTCAGCACCGCGGGCGGCGTCAGGCGCAGGACGAGGTGGGAGTTGAGCGAGTGGTTGGCGATCACGCCGTGCTCGACGAGCTCGATCAGCAGGTCGCCGGCGAGACCGGGTTCGGTGAACTCGACGCCCATCAGCAGGCCGCGGCCGCGCACCTCGCGCACCAGGTCGCCGAAGTGGGCGTGCACGATCCTGCGCACCTGCCCGAGGATCTCCTCGCCGAGCACGCGGGACCGTTCGACGAGGTTGTCCTCCTGGATCGCCTCGATCGCGCCGCGGGCCGCCGCCATCGCCAGCGGCACACCGGAGAACGTCGAAGTGTGCAGGAACGGGTCGCGGTCGAGCGCGCGGAACGCCCGTGCGGTGGCCACGACGGCGGCGACCGGGACGACACCGCCGCTGAGCCCCTTGCCGACGAGCAGCAGGTCCGGCGTGACGCCCTCGGTGTCGACGCCCCACCACGAGCCGAGCCGGCCGAGACCGGTCTGGATCTCGTCGACCACGAGCATCGCGCCGTGCGCGCGGCAGGAGTCCGCGACCGCCCGCAGGTAACCCGGCGGTGGCAGCACCACCCCCGCCTCGCCCTGCACCGGTTCGACGAACACGCAGGCCTCGCCCGGCATCGTCGCGAGCAGCGCGTCGAGGGCCTCGGCGTCGCCGTACGGGACGTGCGAGGTGCCGGGCAGCAGCGGCAGGAACGGTTGCTGGAACACGTCCTTGCCGGTGAGGCTCAGCGCGCCCATGGTCTTGCCGTGGTAGCCGGACCCCATCGCGACCAGCCGCCGCTTGCCGTTCGTGCGGGCGATCTTGATGGCGGTCTCGACGGCCTCGGCGCCGGCACCGGAGAAGTGCACGCGTTCCAGTCCCGGCGGTGAGACGGACACCAGGGCGTCGGCCGCGAGCGCCGCCTGCGGTTCGAGGAAGATCCGCGTCGACACCGGGTGCCTGCTGAGCTGCGCGAGCACGTGCCGCAGCACCGTCGGGTGCCGCGCGCCCATCAGGAACACGCCGTAGCCGCCGCAGTTGAGGAACCGGCGGCCCTCCTGCGTGGTGACCCAGGCGCCCTGCGAGCCCACCTCGACGTGCCCGCCGAACATCTCGCCGAGCGTCGCGCGGCCCTTGCTGAGCCTGGACCGGTACAGCCGGCCGAGTGCCTCGCGGTCGGGCGTGGCGGTGTCCAGCACGCTCATGACCCACTTCCCAGTCGCAGCGGCTGCCCGCCGACGTGTGCGAGGAACGGAACGGTGAAGCTGCCGCGCGAGGGCGGGTGGAACGCGAGCGCGTGCGTGACCGCTGCCAGGTAGGCGACCTCGGGCGAGGAGATGAACGCCATGCCGCCCAGCAGCTCGACCGCGCGGTTCACGGTGTCGGTCAGCGCGTCCTGCGCGGCGTACCTGGCGACGAGCGTCTTGCCCAGTGCGACGTCGTCCACCTCACCGGCCATGATCATCCTGGCCATGCCCTCCAGCAGCAGCGTCGCGGACTCCAGCCGCAGCACCACCGCCGCCCGGTCGGACTCGCTGCCCTTGGCCGCAGCGAACACGCGTTCCACCAGCGCGCTCGCCATGCCGAGGTAGGACGAGGAGATCAGCAGCTCGAACCAGATGAAGCCGATGGTCTGCAGGTCGTCCAGCTCGTCGCGGGCCGCGTCGGTGCGCATCAGCAGCTGCTCGTCGGCGAACACGTCGGTGAGCCGGATCTCGTCGCTCTCCGCACCGGCGAGCGCCCAGCTCGACCAGAACGGGTGCACCGTGATGCCCTCGCTCTGGCGGGGCAGCAGCAGCACCGCCATCTCCTGCTGACCGTCGTCGCCGGTCACCGACACGCTGGCGGTCAGCAGGTCGAAGGACCGGGACAGGCTGCACGGCTTCTTCGAGCCGTTGATGAGGTACCCGCCCTCGGCCTTGACCGCGGACATCGTCGGCGTGAGGATGCCCTGCCCCGGCTTGCCCTCGGCGAACCCGGAGGCCACCAGCAGGCGTTGCGTGGCAACGCCTTCCAGCAGCGCCCACTCCATCCCGCTCGACTTCACGCTCTCCGCCAGGGTGAACAGCGTCGCCACGGAGAAGTGGTGCATGGTCGTGGCGACCGCCAGCGAGGGCGCGCGGGAGGCCAGGGCGCGGGTGACGGCCATGGCCTGCAACGGGTCCGCGCCGGCGCCCGCGTACGCCCGCGGGATCACCAGCCCCGGCCCGCCGGCCGCGCGGAAGAGCGCGATGGCGGAGGACTCCGGTCCTTCCAGCTCATCGAGCTCCAGCGCGGCGAGCTGGTCCTGCAGGCCGGGGAGGAACGCCTCGCACGTCTCGCGAGCGGCGTCCAGTGCACGCATGGGTGGTCCCTTCAGTTCGCCGTGCCCAGTGCCGCCTGCCACGCGCCGAAGATCGCGTCCCTCGGACGGATGCCGGTGGCGATGCTGACACCCTGCAGGTGGGAGGTGCGCAGGATCGGGTAGTTGGCCTCGCCGAACACGCCGCCGGTGAGCCCGGTGCCGCCGTGGGTCGGGAGGTAGGGCAGGAAGCCGATGTGCGAGTCGTTGACCTTGAGCAGGCCACCGCCGTTGATCCGGTCGACGAACCGTTCGACGACCTCGGGGTCGTTGGCCCACACCGAGTTCCGCAGCCCGTACCGGTTGCTGTTGACGAAGTCGACGAACCGGTCGAGCAGCACCTCGTCGCTCGCGGGCTCGGCCACGACCAGCGGCAGCAGCGGGAAGAACGTCTCCTCGCGCACCGCGTCGACCTCGCGGGCGCCCTCCAGTCCGCGCACGAGCACCACCGTCGGTTCCAGGAAGACGCCGTTGGGGTCCCTGGTCTCGTCGGTCTGCATCGCGTACCCGCCGCACACGAGCTCGGCGCCCTTGTCGAGCGCGTCGGCGAGCACGGCGAAGAACTTGTCGTTGCGCAGCACCGGGGTGAGCAGCACGTCCTCCTCGGAGGCCGGGCCGGGGCGGATGTGCAGCGCGGTGCGGACCAGCAGCCGGACCAGCTCGTCGGCGACGTCCGGGTGGACGAGCACGTGGTTGGGGATCATGCAGAGCTGGCCGGAGCCGAAGAAGCTCTCCGACAGCGCCTCCGCCGCCAGCTCCAGGTCCGCGTCCTTCCAGACCACGACGGCGTCGTTGCCGCCCAGCTCGAGGATCGGCTTCTTGCCGGCGGAGACGCAGCGGTCCTGGAAGCGGATGCCGTTCTCGCTGCTGCCGAAGTACATGATGTCGTCGACGAGGGGGCTGTCCACCCAGACGTTGAGCATCGGCGCCGGGTCGCCGCACACCACGTTCAGCGTGCCGGGCGGTGCGCCGATCTCCTCCAGCGCCGGCACCACGACCTCGTGCAGCACGTACATGACGCCCAGTGGTGCGCTGCGCGGGGCGCGGACGACCAGCGAGTTGCCGGCCATCAGCGACGTGACGCCGAGCAGCGCGCTCGACAGCGGCGCGTTCTGCGGCGGGTTCAGGCACACCACGCCGTCGGGCTGGCGGCGCACCAGGATGCGCCGCTCACCGTGCTGGAACTCCTGGCGCATCTGGGACCGGTAGAAGGCCAGCGACTCCGGCCCGTAGCACTCCAGCATCCCGGACACCTGCCAGCGCGCGAGCGCCAGCGGGTGGCCCTCCTGCACGAGGACCTCGGTGATCTCACCGGCCTTCTCGACGAGCCGGGCGTGGATGAGCTTGCCCAGCTCCTCCAGCCTGGTGTCCAACGGGAACGCCGCCCACACCGGTTGCGCGCGGGCCGCGGCCTCGACGGCCCGGTTCACGGTCTCGCGGTCGGCCTTCGCCACCTGCCCGACGATCGAGGCGGGCAACGCGTCGGGGAGGTGCGCGCCGTCTTCCAGCCTGCGCTTCAGCGTCAGGCTGGCGAAGACGTCGTCGAGCAGGCTCGCGGCGTCGACGACGTACACCCAACCGGCGCTGGAGACGTTCCGGCCGTCGACATAGGACAGATATGTGCGCATGGCTCGACGTGGCCCCCTGTTCTGTCGATGTGCCGGTGACTCTTCCAGCCGCCGCTGAGAACCCCCGGAGACAGCGCTGACACCGCGCTTTCAGCACGGTCTCCGGCTCGTCGGCGATGCTGGGCCCCTCCCGGCCACCGAAGGAGATCCGCATGAGCACCGTGGACGACACCGTCCGCTTCGACCTGGCCCGGCACGCGGTGCGCGAGTTCGGTGAGAACCCGAGCGCGTTCCTGGCGCTGAACTCGGGCAACGAGTACTTCACCGCCGCAGGTCACACGGGTGTCATCGCCTACCGCACGGCCGGTCGGTACCTCGTGCAGTTCGGTGGGGTGCTGGCGGCGCCGGAGGACCAGGAGCCGCTGCTGCGGGCGTTCCTCGCACACGCGGGTGCGCACAAGCGAAAGGTCGTGTCCATCCAGCTGCAGCCGGCCGATGTCGAAACGTACGTTCGTGCGGGGTGCACGATCAACCAGGTCGGTGCTTCCTACTCCCTGGAATTGTCCGGTTTCTCCCTGCGCGGCACGAAGTTCATGAAGCTGCGCAACAAGATCGCGAAGGCGCGGCGCAGCGGGGTCGAGGTCGCGGAGGTGCCGTACGAGCAGCACCGGGACGACCTGAAGACCATCGACGGCCAGTGGCTGCGGTCGAAGGGGCGGCACGTCAAGGAGATCGAGTTCCTCGTCGGCGAGTGCGGCGGCGCGGTGCAGGAGGACCGCAGGCTCTTCCTCGCGACGATCGGCGGCGAGCCGATCGCCTACGTGTCGTACTCACCGGCGTTCGGCAGCAGGAGCGGGTGGCTGCACGACCTCAGCCGGCGGGTTCCGACGGTTCCACCGGGGGTGATGGAGCTCGTGAACTCCGTCGCGATCGAACGGTTCCGCGAGGAGGGCGCCGCGTGGCTGCACTTCGGCTTCACGCCGTTCACCGGTCTGTCACCGGATCTCCGCACGTCTACGGCGAGTCCGTTCACCGACCGGCTGATGCGGTTGCTCGCCACGCACGGTGACGCCGTCTACCCCGCCGCGAGCCAGTTGGCGTACAAGGAGAAGTGGGGACCGCAACTCGTTGTGCCGGAGTACCTGGCGTTCCACGGCAAGGCGTCGCTCGGCGCGGTCTGGCAGATACTCCGGATCACCAGGTCGGTGTGACCGTTCAGCGCAGCAGGGCGGGGTCTTGCTGGAGGATCCCGTGGAACTTGTCGCGCAGCGCCTGGCTGGGTTCGAGTCCGAGGTCGACGGCCAGGCGCTGGCGCAGCTGGTGGTAGAGGTCCAGCGCCTCCGCCTGGCGTCCGGCCTGGTAGAGAGCGGTCATCAGCTGCCCGCAGAACCGCTCGCGCAACGGGTGCTGCTGGTGCAGCTGTTCCAGCTCGGTGATCAACGCCCGGTTCTCGCCCAGGGCGAGCTGCGCGTCGAACAACCGCTCATAGGCATTCAGCTTCGTCTCCGCCAATCGGGCGTACGCGAGCCGGGAGATGCGGCCGTGGCCGGTGTCGATGAGTGCCGGACCGCGCCACAGGGACAAGGCCTCGGTAAGGACCGCGATGACGTTCAACGAATCCATGTCCGGTCGCAGGCCGACCTGGTTCACCATTTCACAAAACTTCAGCCCGTCGATATCTTGGGGCGCCAGCGCCAACGCGTAACCGGCATCCGAAGTCTGCACGATATCGCGCAGGGACTCGCGCCCGGTCTCCTCGCCGAGAATCTTGCGCAACCGCGCGACATGCCCCTGCAGGGAGTTCGCCGCATTCCGCGGCGGGGAGTCCGGCCACAACTCGTCGATCAGCTGCTCCTTGGTAGCGGGCCGACCTGCGCAGAGAGCGAGCGCCGCCACCAGTGCCCGCAGCTTCTCGCCCGGCACCCTGAACTTCACGCCGTCCTCGGATAACTCGAGCGGTCCGAGAATGCTGATCTTCACGAATACCCCCGACTACCGTGTGCGGACGTTCGGAGGTTGATTTCGCAGGAAAGCGCGCACGCCAGCGTGCGCCCCCCAACGCGACCCCCCGCAGCCTTGTCAGCAGACTAACCTCACGCAACGTCGTCGTCAAACGTCACAGCGTGATCCAGAGCTGCAATCCGATAGGCAGGATGCAAGAGCCCTGTACCCTCGAAAACCGGTATTGTTCGGCTTGCGTCGCACACGTATTCGGGGTCAGGGGGAAAAATGACTGAGACACGGCTGGCGGGGGTGACGCCCGACGCACCGTGGCGTCGGCTGGTGGCACTCGGCGACCCCGGTGGCATCGGCCCGTCCTCGCGCAAGGGACTCGCCAGGCACCTGCGCGACACCCACACGAGCCTCGCGTTCCTCGACCTCTGCCGCACCAGGGCGTCCATTTCGGACACCCGCGCCCGGCACCTCACCCGCGCACTGGACTTCCGCTGCGACCTCGCGCTGGTGCTGTGCGGAGGACAGGACGACGCCGCGAACCCGTACGACGCGGAAGTGGAGCTGGGCCGCGTGATCGGGCCGTTGCGCGACGCCGGTGCGGACGTGCTGACGATCGTACCGCCCACGTCGACCCGTTCCCCGCTGCGCGACCGGTTCGCCGCGGTGTCCATGCGGCACGGGGCGTTGTACCTGCACCTGGAGTCGACGGCGCAGACCTCGGTGCTGGGCGAGGTCGTGCGCACCCTCAACGCGAAGGTCTGGTCTCGCCGGCAACGCGTCTCGTCGTGACAGTCCTCAGCAGACGGTCGTCCGGCCTTTTCGGACGGACGACCGTCTGTTGTGGATCGGGTCAGTTGCCTGCGGCGAACCAGTCCTCGATGCTCGTCGCCTGCAGCTGCGCGCCGGCGTTCGGGACGAGCTGCCTGCCGGTCAGCGCCGTGCCGAAGTACTGCGCCCGCGGGTCCGACACGACCTCGCGCTCGTCCTCGCGCCGCGTGAGCACCGTGCGGATCCACCCGTCCATCGTGAACTCCTCGGGCCCGCCGATCTCCAGCACGCCGTTCACCGGCTCGGTCGCCGCCGTCCTGGCCACGACCGCCGCCACGTCCGCCGCGGCGACCGGCTGGACACCGCCGTGCGGGAGCCGCACCACGCCGTCCGCGGTGGCGCTGTTCGCGATGGCGCCGGCGAACTCGAAGAACTGCGTGGCGCGGATGACCGAGTACGTCAGGCCCGACGCCCTGATGAGCTCTTCCTGCGCCACCTTCGCCCGCAGGTAGCCCGAGTCCGGCAGCTCGTCGGCGCCGACGATCGACAGCGCGACGTAGTGGCCGACCCCGGCCTGCCGTGCGGCGTTGACCAGGTTCGTCGTGGCCGTGGTGAAGAAGCGCAGGACGTCCTCGTCGGCGAACGACGGCGAGTTCGACACGTCCACGAGCACGTCGGCGCCCTTCACCACCTCCTCGACGCCTGCGCCGGTGACGGTGTCGACGCCGCTGCTCGGGGAGGCCGCCACCGCCTCGTGGCCGTGCTCCCCCAGCCGCTTCACGACCTGGCTGCCGATCAAGCCGGTGCCGCCGATGACAACGATCCTCATGGTCCATCCCTTTCGTGTGCCCGCTGGTGTGCGGGCGTTCACGAGCTAGGACAAGACAGCCCGCGCGGTTGTGACGCGCTGCGAACGCCTCCTAGGCGAACGCGCCCAGCTTCTCCGGGTTGACCAGCCACATCACCTGGTCGATGCCCTCCTCCGACACCGCCACCGTGATCACGCCGAACACCGCGCCGTCGCGCTCCAGCCGGATCGCCGCCTGCCCGTTCGCCTCCACGTACGAGACGTCCTCGGCCGTCCAGAACGTCGGTGCCCAGGCCGCGAAGATCTTCGCCAGCGCGGTGGCGCCGTACAGCGGGCGGCCGGCGGCGCGGACCTTGCCGTTGGAGTCGGACCAGCTCACCACGTCCGCGGCGAACAGCTTCTCCAGGCCCGCGAGGTCACCTGCCTGGGCGGCGGCGACGAAGGCCTCCAGCAGCTCGCGTTGCCTGGCGGGGGTGGCCGGGGTGCGGCGCGAGTCGGCGAGGTGCTTGCGGGCGCGGCTGACCAGCTGGCGTGCGGCGACCTCACTGGTCTGAACGACCTCGGCGATCTCGCGGTACGGGTAGTCGAACGCCTCGCGCAGCACGTAGGCGGCACGTTCGGTGGGGGTGAGCTTCTCCAGCAGCATCAGCACGGCGAGCTCCAGCACGGCACCCCGTTCGGCGCCCAGCTGCGGGTCGGCGGCCGTGTCGACCGGTTCGGGCAGCCACGGGCCGGCGTAGGTCTCGCGGCGGGCGCGGGCGGTCCGGCTCTCGTTGATGGCGAGGCGGGTGGTGGCCGTGGCCAGGTAAGCCTCGGGGTTCAGCACTGCGGCGCGGTCGGCGGTCTGCCAGCGCAGCCACACCTCCTGCACCAGGTCCTCGGCGTCGGCCACGCTGCCGGTCATCCGGTACGCGATGCCGAAGAGCCTGGGCCGCGCGGCCGCGAACGCCGACTCCGCCTGCTCGAGCTGCGTCATCCGCCACTCCGTTCCGTCTCCGCACCCACCGTAGCGCCGGCCCCCGGCGGCGGTCGCCGCGGTGGCGGATCTCCACAATGGAGGGCGTGACCGACCGACCTGAGCCGCCGCTGACCGGGAACGAGCGCGACACCCTGCGCGCGTTCCTCGACTTCCACCGCGCCACCCTCGCGCTCAAGTGCGCGGGGCTGTCGGACGAGCAGCTGCGCCGCCGGTCGATGCCACCGTCCACGCTCACCCTGCTGGGGCTGGTGCGGCACATGGCCGAGGTCGAGCGCACGTGGTTCCGGCGCGTGATCAACGGCGAGGACGTCACCAACGTGTGGTCCGCCGACAACGACTACCAGGTCGCCTACGACGCGAGCGGCTCGACGCGCGCGGAGGCGTTCGCGGCGTGGGAGGCCGAGGTCGCGCACGCCCGCAGGATCGAACGCGCCGCCGAGTCGCTCGACATCACCGGCTACCAGCCCAAGTGGGAGCAGCACGTGTCGTTGCGGCTGGTCATGCACCACCTGTGCCACGAGTACGCACGGCACAACGGCCACGCCGACTTCCTGCGCGAGGCCCTCGACGGCTCGACCGGCACCTGACCCCTGCTCTTCCGGCATCTGCAAGTACCACCAACTCAACATCAACAGGCACTTTTCCACTACCAACAGCGCCGCCGACCGTCCGTGGGTCCGGAGTCTCCTTCGTCAGACGGCGAACATGTTGGTGGTACTTGCAGATGCCTGGGCAGCAACGGGGGTGGCGGTGGTACCGGTTAGAGGGATCGCCAGACGTAGAGGTGCTCCCCGGTGGCGCGTGAGCGCGCGGCCAGTGCGATCAGCTCGTGCAGGTGCGGGGCCAGGTCGAGCGGCTCACCGGTGTGCGTCGCGAGCTCCTCGATGCCCGCCCAGCGCCGCGCCAGCGCGGGCACGTCGGCGGCGGGGATGTCGGCCAGGGTGTCCCTGACGTCATCGGCGAACTCGCAGACCCACGCCTCGAACTCGCTGTCCTCGTCGCTGACCAGCGTGGTGGCGGACAGGCCGGGGTGCCACTCGACGTCGCGCACGAACCCGATCAGCTGACCCAGCACCACGTCGGGTTCGAGGCCGGCGACGGTGTCCAGGTGGTTCAACGGTCCGCCGTCCACCACGAGCGCCGCCTGCTCGGCGCCGGGTGCGCGGAAGTAGTCGTTCAGAACGCCCACGTGCTCCCCCAAAAGATGTCCGGCGGAGCATAACCACACGGGTCCCGGGGCTGGAGTTGTGGTCGTCGCGGCTCGCATCGAACGGGCCCGGGGCGGGTATTCCCCGTGACGGCGGCACCTCGACCCGCGGGGGCCGCCGACCTGCGGAGGTGAGCTCGTGCTCTTCCACGTGCGAATGGACGTCTCGCTCCCCCACGACCTGGATTCCGCGCGACGGGCGGAACTGGTCACGGCGGAGAAGGAGCGGGCGCTGGAGCTGCAACGCCTGGGTGTCTGGCCGCACCTGTGGCGGGTCGTGGGGCGCAGCGACGTCATCGGGATCTTCGACGTGCCGACCAACGACGAGCTGCACGCCGTGCTGTCGTCGTTGCCGCTGTGGGAGTTCATGGACGTCGAGGTGACGCCGCTGGCGCAGCACCCGTCCGACCTCGCGGCCCAGGGCTAGGGCCGCAGGCCGAGCTGGCGGTCGTGCAGCCGCCGCCACACCAGCAGGGAGACCACCGCTCCGCACAGGCACAGGAACATGTCCCACTGCGTGTCCCACTGGTCGCCCTGCGTGCCGAGGAAGTCGTCGGCACCGGCTCCCAGGACCACCGCGCTCAGCCACTCGACGAACTCGAAGCACGCGCTGATCGCCAGGCACACGCACGTGCTGAGGAACGCCACCCAGCCGCCCGGCCGCAACGGCGTCCGGCGCAGCAGGACCTCCCGCACCGCGACCGCGGGCACGAACCCCTGGACCACGTGGGCGAACCGGTCGTAGTTGTTGCGTTGCGTGCCAAGCCATTCCTGTGCCCACTCGCCGAGCGGTGTCTCCGCGTAGGTGTACTGCCCGCCGTAGCAGAGCACCAGCGCGTGCAGCACCAGCAACCAGCACAGCAACCGGGTCAGCGGAAAGCGCTTGCGCAGCAACACCACCAGCGGCAGGCCGACGACCACCCACACGACCTCCAGCGCCCACGTGCCGGGTGACCTCGCCAGCACACCGGTCACCACCAGCGCGGCGACCACCACGCCGACCAGCACCCGCCCCTCGATCCGGCCCGGCCCGTGCACAGTGGACTCCATGCCGGATCACCGTAGTGGTGCGGCGGCACCGGTCTCGGCACCCGGCCGTACCACCGCGCCGAGCAGTCCTGCGGCGGCGGCGCCGAGGAACGCGGTGAGGTGGCCGAAGTGGTCCACCGCCACGCCGGCGAGCAGGGCGCCGACGGCCTGCCCGACGGCGATCAGCAGGAACGACGTGCCGACGCCGGTGGCCGGCCGGTCGCCGTGCACGCGCGTGCTCCAGACCAGCAGCAGCCCGCTGAGCGCGATGTAGGAGGCACCGAACAGGCCGGCGGCGGTGAACGACACGGCGACGTCGCCCGGCCACAGCGCGAGTGCGGCGGTGGCAGCGGAGAGCAGGACGAGCACGGCGGTCCAGGCGGTGCGCAGGCCCAGGACGCCGGTCAGGTGACCGCTGACCGCGCCGAGCAGCCCGGCCAGTCCGATCAGCGACCACATCAGCGCGGCGGCGGTCGGCCCGGTGTGCACGACGTCGCGGCCGAACGTCCACACCGCCGAACTGGCCAGGCCCAGCAGGAACGCGGCGGTGAGCAGCGGCGCGGCACCGGGCGGCAGCAGCGACCCCGTCTCCCGGCCCGTCGCACCGCGTCCGTGCGGCACCGTCGCCACCACCCACGCCGTGACGGCGACCGACACCACGGCGAACGCCGCCCAGGCGAGCCGCCAGTCGTCCAGCAGGACCAGCGCGACCGGTCCGGACAGCAGCACGCCCACGCCGGTGCCCGCGTTCACCACCGACTGCGCGCGGTCCTGGCGCGCCGCGTCGACCGTGCGGGCGATCGCCTCGGCCAGCGGCGGCGACGCCAGACCGGTGCTCACCCCGGCGACCAGGACACCGGCCGCGAGCAGCACGCCGTTCGCCGAGACGGCGACGAGCGCGGTGCCGGCGGCGGCGAACACCCCCGCGCCCACCGCCACCGGCCGCGGACCGTGCCGGTTGGTCAGCAGGAACCCGGCGACGACCGCGATCCCGTAGCCGGCGTAGCTGCCCGCGCCGATGACGCCGAGCAGCGTGGAGCCCAGCGCGAACTGCTGCTGGAACGCGGGCGCGAACAGGCCGTAGGCGAACCTGGCGAACCCGTAGCACACCCCGACGAGTGCCGTGCCCGCACAGATCAACCCCACCTGCCGCCTGTCCACGATCCTCCCCTGGTAGAACGCCGGTTCTACTCCTAGACTAACGGCGTGGCCCCTTCAGCGCGAGAACGCATCCTCGTCGCCGCCTCCGAGCTGTTCTACGGCGACGGCATCGCGAACACCGGCGTGGACGCCGTGGTGGACCGTGCCGGGGTCGCGCTCGGCTCGGTGTACAAGAACTTCGGCGGCAAGGACGGCCTGGTCGAGGCCTACCTGCGCCGCCGGGACCACCTGTGGCGCGCGACCTGGGAACGGGTGGCCGCCGACGCCGCGACACCGCTGGACCGGGTGCTGTCGGTGTTCGACGCCCTGCTGCTGTGGTGCCGCGACCAGGGCGCCGACCAGGGCTGCGCGCACGTCGCCGGGCTGGTGCAGCTGCCGGCCGGGCATCCAGCGGTCGAGGTGGCCCTCGCGCACAAGGACCACCTGGTGCAACGCCTGGCCGAGCTGGCGGCGGGTCTTCCGGCGGTGGACGAGGTCGTCGCGGACGTGGCGATCGTCTACGAGGGCGTTCTCGTGCGGATGCAGCTCGGGGCCGATCCGGAGGAGGTCATCCCGCGGGCCCGGAAGCTGGCGGAGACGGCGATTCTCTGTCGTTAGAACTTTTGTTCTAGTTCGGGTCGGCGTAGTTGCAGATCTCCACGAGGTTGCCGTCCGGGTCGCGCACGTAGACGCTGCGCATCTGCCCGAGCGCCCCGTCGCGCTCCCCCGGCCCCTCCTCGACGGGAACGCCGTGGGCGGCGAGGGTCGCGAGCACCTCGTCGAGCGGGTCCTCGGTGACGAAGCACAGGTCGGCGCTGCCGGGCACGACGTGGCGGGCCTTGGGTTCGAACTCGTGGCCTGCCTCGTGCAGGTTGATCTTGCTGTGGCCGAAGGCGAGCGCCTTGCGGTCCTCGCCGAAGGTCATCTCCCGCATGCCGAGCACGGTCACGTAGAAGTCGAGCGTGGCCCGCAGGTCGGTGACGGTGAGGACGAGGTGGTCGAGCCGGTCGATGCGCATCACCCCAGTCTGCCGGTTCGCGGCGTTCAAGGAGGTCCTCGCCGAGGTCGGGCGGACCTGCCGCCACTGAGCGGGCGTTGCCGGCCCTGTGCCGGGTCAGGTGACCGCTCCGCCGGGAACAGCAGGGGGCGGCGGTGGTTGCGATAGGGGTTCGCGTCGTTGCGGTACGGGTTTCCCGGATCGGCGTACCGGTCTTTCCCGGTGCCCTCCACCGACGCGAAATTACGTGGTGGCCGGGACGGATGTCGTTCGTAGCGTGGTGAGAGCGCGGGTTGTCTCCGCGTTCTCCCCTGCGAATGAAGGACATGACAGCTCATGGCGAGATGGAAAACCTCAGCGGGTGTGATCGGCTGTGTGATCGCTGCGGCCGGGTCGGCTCTCGTGCTCGCGACGCCGGCGTCGTCGGCGCCTTCGGCCCCCGTCCTCAACGCCGGGTCCGCCGATGCGGTGCCCGGCAGGTACATCGTCGTGCTCAAGGGCACCGCGACCGCGCAGGGCACAGCCTCGGCTGCCTCGTCGGTGGTCCAACGGCACGGCGGTCGCACCCGGCACGTCTTCGACGCGGTGGTCGGTGGCTTCTCCGTGTCGATGTCGCCGGAGCAGGCCGCGCGCACGGCGGCGGACCCGGCCGTCGAGCGGGTGCAGCAGGTCGTGCGCATGCAGGTGCTCGACACCCAGCAGAGCCCGCCGAACTGGGGTGACGACCGCATCGACCAGCGCGACCTGCCGCTGGACAGCAAGTTCACCTATCCCGCCAACGGCGGGGAGGGCGTGCGCGTGTACGTCCTCGACTCCGGCATCAACGCGAACCACCAGGACTTCACCGGCCGGATCGCGGCGGGTTACGACTTCGTCGACAACGACTCCACGCCGCAGGACTGCAACGGTCACGGCACGCACGTCGCCGGCACGGCCGCCGGAACGCGGTACGGCGTGGCCAAGAAGGCCACGATCGTGCCGCTGAAGGTGCTCGACTGCGGTGGGAGCGCCTACGACGACGACCTCATCGCCGCCGCGAACTGGGTGGTGCGCAACGGGTCCGGGCCCGGCGTCGTCAACTACAGCATCGGCTGCCGTCAGCGGTGCCCCAGCAACCCCGCGCTCGAGAACGCCGTCACCGGTGTCGTCAACAGCGGCGTGCAGTGGGTCATGGCGGCGGGCAACTCCAACGACGACGCCTGCCAGTACAGCCCGCAGCACCTGCGGGCGCCGATCACCGTCGGCAACAGCAACCGCTCCGACGCCCGCCGTTCGGACAGCAACTACGGCACCTGCCTGGACATCTTCGCCCCGGGAACGGACATCGTGTCCGCGGCGTACAACAGCAACACCGGCTCCGCCACCATGTCCGGCACGTCGATGGCGTCGCCGCACGTGGCGGGCGTCGCGGCACTGCACCTCGCGCAGAACCCGTCGGCCACCCCGGCGCAGGTGCGCGATGCGCTGGTGAACAACGGTTCCACCGGCAAGCTCAGCGGCATCAACACGGGCTCGCCGAACGTGCTGCTGTACTCCGGCTACCTCAACGGCACCCAGCCCGGTGGGGTCACCGTGGCGAACCCCGGTGACAAGACCGCGACGGTCGGCCAGTCGTTCCAGCTGAACAACAGCGCGAGCGGCGGGTCCTCCCCGTACACCTGGTCGGCCACCGGTCTGCCCGCCGGCCTGTCGATCAGCTCGACGTCCGGTTCGATCACCGGCACGCCGACCACCGCCGGCACGGCGAACGTCACCGTGACCGCTCGCGACAGCGCGGGCAAGACCGGTTCGGCGTCGTTCCGCATCGTCGTCGGCACCACCGGCGGCGGTACCTGCCCGGCCGTGACCAACTCGAACAGCGGCCAGATCCTCGACTACTACACCACGCAGAGCGCCATCACGATCACCTGCTCCGGTGCGGCGTCAGCCACCTCGACGGTCGCGGTGGACATCACCCACACCTACATCGGTGACCTGCGGGTGTACCTGACCGCACCGGACGGCACCACCTACCAGCTGCACAACCAGACCGGTGGCGACACGGACAACCTGGTGCGCACCTACACGGCGAACCTGTCCAGCGAGTCCCGTGCGGGCCGCTGGCTGCTGAACGTCTACGACGGCGGTCCCGGCGACACCGGAACGCTCAACCGGTGGACCCTGACGCTCTGACCTGAGCGAACGGTCCCCGCGCAGGAACAGGGGTGCCCGGCGGTCACCACCGCCGGGTACCCCTGGCTTCGTCTCAGCCCCGGCCGATGAGGTGGTCGTTGTCCCGCAAGGACTGCCGGGTCACCCCCAGTTTGCGCAACACCTTGGCGACGTGTTGCTCGACCGTGCGCGGCGACAGGAAGAGGACGTCCGCTATCTCGTTGTTGCTGCTGCCCGCGGCCACCAGCCGGGCCACCTCACGCTCACGAGGTGACAGGTCAGAGCCATAACCCCGGCGACCGGCACGCGAAGGGGTCGCCCTGACCCCGAACTCCCGCAGCAGGTGCCGGCAGCGGGCGGAGTCGTAGGTGGCGCCCAGTGCCTCGTAGTCGTCGATGGTCCGGGTGAACGCCCGCACCGCTGCCGCCGGGTCGCCGGCGAGCAGGGAGGTGTCGGCACGCTCCCGTGCCCCGACGGCCAAGTACGATGCACCCATCTCCTCGTACGCGCGCGCTGCAGCGGTGTGGTGCTCGATCGACGACCGACCGTCGTGGTCGGCGAGCGCGCCGTGACAACTGTGCAACGCGGCCACGGCGAGCGGCGCGTCCATCCCGCTCACCCCGTCCGTCAAGTCCCGCACGACGGCCTCGGCGTCGGCGACCCGGTCCGCCGCCAGGTAGGCGTCCACGGCAGAGGGTGCGACCTCTCCCGCCCACGCCCACACGCCCTTGCGGCGCAGCAGCGCCATGCCCGCGTCCGCCTCGATCCCCGCACGCTCCACGTCACCGTCGCGCAGCGCGATCCGGACCAGACCGGCGGCGCAGCCGAGCGCGACCGGCGCGAACGCGTTGCGCGGAGTGCGGACGTGGGTACCGGTGAAGTGAGCGACGGCCGCCGCCCGCTCGCCGCGGGCCAGCGCGTGCAGGCCGAGCACCATGTTCAGCTCGTCGGTGATCGCGGCGAGCTCGTGGTACTCGGCCAGCAGGGCCCGCGCCCTGGCCGCCAGACCGTCCCAGGCTCCCGTGAACCAGTCGAGGACCAGCGCGGTGCTCCGCGCTCCGCTCAGCACGTACAGGCTGCCGGTCTCCTCCGCCGCCCGGATTCCCGTCCGCAGGTACCGGCGGGCGTCGCCGAACATGCCGATCGTGGTCATCGCGTCGGCCAGGTTGCAGTGGACCCGGGCGACCTGGCGGTGTTCGGCCATCGTCCGGCCCGTCTCCGGCACCGCCGTCAACCGGTCGCGGACCCCGGCGTCGCCGATGACGACCAGCGAGCCGATCACGTTGGCCAGCAACGACATCCGCATCGCGGGGTCGGCGCTGCGGTCGATCGCCTCGTCGGCCTTGCGCAGCCACGGCCTGAGCTCGGTGAGCGGGGTGTCCCCGATGAACGGCTGGGACAGCATGCTCATCGCCCTGGCCGCGAGGTCCGGCCGGCCGGCGAGCTCACCGACGGCGATCTCCATCTGCGCGCGCGCCTTCGCGACGCCTTCCTCCTGCTTGACGAAGAGCATCGCCAGCAGCATGCGCACCTCGCCGCGCGCACCCTCGGACAACCTCGGGTCGACCAGCAGCTTCTCCAGCGCCTCCGCCGGGCCGTACGAGTCGAGCCCGAGCGCCGAGACCTCACCGAGCTTCGTCCCCAGCCGGTCCACCTCGGCACCGGACAGCCACGGCTCGGCCAGCAGGCGCCGCAGCAGCGGGATCGCCGCGGACGCGTCGGACAGCACGAGCGCCTGGTCGGCGGCGGCCTCGCCGTAGCGCAGCCAGTCCTCGCGCCGCCCCACCCTCCTGCAGTGCTCGGCCAACTGCACCAACGGCGGCCGGTCGAGCCCGGCGAGCACCACCACCGCGCGCTCGTGCAGCTCGTACCGCTCCAGCACCCCCACCGCGCGGTAGACGGCCTGCCGGGCCAGCGTGTGCCGGAACTCCAGGACCCCGGCGCCGCCGTCGTGCAGCAACGTGCTCGCCAGCGCCTCGGTGGCGGCGGCACGTACCGCGCTCCCGTCCAGTCCGGCGACCTCGCCGATGAGGTGGACCGTCGCCGGCACGGCCAGGACGGCCGCCGCGCGCACGAACTGCCCGGCCTCCGCGGGCAGCGCACCCAGCCGCTCCGCCGCGGACTCCAGCAACAGCGCCGGAACCTCGCCACCGCTCGTGAGCCGCCGCACGGCCGCGCTGTTCGCCACCACCTCGTCCGAGCCGCCGCGCAACGAGCGCAGGACCTCCTCGACGACGAGCGGCAGCCCCGCGGTGTGCCCGTGCAGCTCCGCGGTGAACTCATCGCTCACCTCGTCCGTCTCCAGCGCGGCCGCGGCGAGCGCGGCCACCTCGTCCACGGTCAGCGGGGCAGGCCTCACCAGTTCCGTCGTCACGCCCGGCCCAGGCCGGTACGCCGTGCCCAGCGGCATCGCGGTGGGCAGGTCCTCACGCCGGTAGGTCACCACCACCGCCAACCCCGCGGGCGGGTCGGCCATCAGGAACCGGAGCAGCTGCAGCGTCCCGTCGTCGGCCCAGTGCAGGTCTTCGACCACCAGCACGGTGTCCCCCAGCGCCACCAGCACCGCGCGGATCGCCCGGAACAGCAGGTGCCGGTCGAACGAGTGGCTGCCGTTCACTGTCACCGGCTCCGGCAGCACGTCGGCCAGTTCGGGCAGCGCCTCCCGCAGGGCCGCCGTCACCGGGCTCAGCGGCCCGCACCGCTCGATCCGCGCGCGGCACCGGCCGAGCGCCTCCAGCACCGGCCCCAGGATGAACGGCTCGCGCAACTGCTGGCAGTGTCCCGTCAGGACGGTGCGCCCAGCGGCCTCCTCCGACGCGAGCAGCTCACGCACGAGCCGGCTCTTGCCGATCCCCGCTTCCCCCTCCACCTGCACCAGCGCGGGCAGGTTGCGCAGCGCGCGGTCCATCACCTCGAGCTCGTCGCGGCGACCGACGAACACCGAGCTGTCCCGCACGACCAGAGACCGGACCAGGACCCCGTCCCTCCTCTCGGCGGCGAAGACGGGCTCGCTGCCTTCGAATGGGCCAACAGGGTACGTGACGTGCGAAGAAGACGTAAGGGACGACTTCGAACCGGCGGCGGACCTCTCCCGCAGCGAAGAGTGAACTGGGCGGCGCCTGCTCACCGCGCTCGCGCTCGCCGTCGCGTTCGACGCCTGCGCTCAGGCGTCGAACGAACGGCGGGCCGCTTCGATCTCCCGCAGGTGCTTCGTCGTCCACGCGCACATGGCGTCGACGGTCTGGCGCAGCTCCCGGCCCGGTTCCGTCAGCGCGTAGTCGACCCGCGGCGGCACGGTCGGGTGCACGAACCGCGACACCAGCCCGTTGCGCTCCAGCAGCCGCAGGTTCTGCGTGAGCATCTTGTGGCTGATCCCGTCGACCAGGGCGCGCAGCTCCGTGAACCGCCGGGTCTCGTCACCGATCGCCTCGATGATCAGCAGCGCCCACTTGTTGGCGACGTCGGAGAAGATCTCGCGCGCCAGCGAGTCGGCGCGGGCCAGGTCCGCGTCCTGCGGCAGCGTGAACTGCTTGCTCACCTTTAGGTTCCCCAGTCACGATAAAGTGCGTTCTTCCAGGTCAGCGTTCACTCTCCTATGGTTTCCCAGTAACCACAAGAGAGCGAGAACCTGAACATGATCACCCTGGTCAACCCCGACGGCCTGCCGCAGATCGACGTCTACCACCAGGTGGCGGTGGCGAGCGGGAGGACGGTGCACGTCGCCGGGCAGGTCGCCTGGGACGCCGGGCCCGACCTGGCCGAGCAGGTCGCGCAGGCCTACCTCAACGTCCACACGGCGCTGCGGAGCGTCGGCGCGACGTTCGACGACCTCGTCAAGGTCACCGTGTACGTCGTGGACTGGACGCCGGACAAGATGCCGCAGCTGCTCGAAGGCATCGCGAGGGCGGCTGCGGAGGCGGGCAGCACGCCCCGGCCGCCGGCCACGCTCATCGGCGTCCAGGCGCTGGACGTGCCGGAGCACCTGGTCGAGATCGAGGCCACGGCGGTCATCGACTGATCCACCGGTGGTCACCGGCGGAGGGTGACCGCCAGCGCCACCGCGGCGGTCAGGGCGATGACCCCGCTCACCACCAGCTGGTTGAGCCACACGACGGAGTTCCAGTCGGAGTCGCGCAGCAGCGCCGCCACTACCAGGGCGAGGGCCAGTGCGATCGTGATCTGGCGCAGCAGCGGCACGTCCAGCGGTGCCATCGCGCGGACCATGCCGAGCAGCATGACCAGCACCGCGAGGCCCATGGACACCCAGTAGGGCTCGAAGGCGTTCACCGCCGCGTCGAAGTGCAGGACCGGTGGCGCCGCGATCAGCCACACACCGGCCAGGAACGCGGTGACGCCTGCCCTGCTCTCGACGGTCCGCCCGCGCGCATCCCCCACGCGAACGATTCTCACCTCTTGGCGGCGCTGAGGGAATACCCGTGCGGGATGTGCAGGACCTGTGCAGGTTCGGTGAAAGGGCCGCGCACGACGGGCAACCGCGCGCCGGGCGCGTTCTACCGTCGGGCATGGACACCGTGGACGTGCTCGTCGTGGGCGCGGGACTGGCCGGTCTGCGCACCGCCCGCCTGCTCGCCGAGGCCGGGTTGGACGTGGCCGTGTGCGAACGGCGCGGCGACCTCGGCACCGGCATCCGCACCACCGGCATCTTCGTGCGGCGCACGCTGGAGGACTTCGACCTGCCGCACCTGGGGCCGGCGGTGCGCAGGGTGGTGCTGTACCCGCCGAGCCTGACCAGGCCGGTGGAGCTCGTCAGCGGTCGTGACGAGTTCCGCGTCGGGCACATGGAGGGCGTGTACGCGCAGGCGGTCGAGGACGCCCGGCGGGCCGGTGCGCAGGTCACCCTCAACGCCGGCTACCCGGCGAAGGCCGTGAAGGCGCGGTTCACGATCGGTGCGGACGGGGCGCGGTCGACGGTCGCGCGGCAGCTCGGGCTCGACGTCAACCGCACGATGATCACCGGTGTCGAGGAGGTCTACCCGGTCGCTCCCGGCGGGACGCCGACGTTCCACTGCGTGCTCGACCCGCGGCTCGCGCCCGGCTACCTGGCCTGGGTGATCGACGACGGCGAGCACGCCCACGTCGGGCTCGCCGGCCGCGCCGACCGGTTCACCGCGCCGCTGCCCCGGCTGCTGCGCAGGTTCAAGGACGGCTTTCCCACCCCCACACCCACCGGCCCGGTCCGGCGGCGCGGCGGGCCGATCCCGGTGGGCGGGGTGCTGCGCCGGATCGTCAGCACCGAGGGGTTGCTGGTCGGGGACGCGGCGGGGGCGGTGTCGCCGTTGACCGCGGGCGGGCTCGACCCGTGCATGCGGATGTCGGAGCTGGCGGCGTCGGTCACGGCCGACTACCTGCGCAGCGGCAACCGGTACGTGCTGGAGCACTACGACGGCGCGGGGCTGCGGCGGCGGTACGTGGCGCGCGGGGCCATGCGGCGGGGGTTGTCGCTGGTGCGGGGGCCCGGTGTGGCGGAGGCCGCGTTCAGCGGGCTGCGGACGTGGCTGGGACGGGCGGTGGCGGCCAGGATCATGTTCACCTGACCGCCACCGCCCCTGCCGTCAGGCCGTGAGCAGCGTCAGGCCGTAGACCCGCAGGATCTCGTTGACCGGCTGGAACCACGTGCGACCGCCGCTCGCGCAGTTGCCGTAGCCGCCGGACGTCACGCCCTGGGCCTGGTCACCGGTGATGAACGAGCCGCCGGAGTCGCCCGGCTCCGCGCACACCGACGTGCCGACCATCTCGTAGACCGCGCCCTGCTGGTAGTTCACGGTCTCGTTGCGGCCCTGCACCACACCGCAGTGCCAGTGCGTGGTCGAGCCAGAGCGGCACACGGACGTGCCGGGCGGGGCCTCCCACGAACCGCGCACCAGGGCGTCGCTCACCTGGCCCCAGCCGAGCACGACCGGCACGTTCCACCAGCCGCCGCCGGTGCGCACCCAGCCGTGGTCGTCGGTGGGGAACGACGAGCCGACGAACTCGCCCTGCCAGGAGCGGTCCCAGCCGTGGACGTTCCAGGCGCCGACGTTGCAGTGCCCGGCCGTCACGTAGCCGCCGTGCACGGAGAACCCGATCGAGCACCGGACGTTGCCGGTGTAGAACGGGTCACCGCCGACGGTTCCGGCGGCGAACGTCTGCGGCTGCCGGACGCCGTCGCGCTGGACCACGACGTCCTTCGGCAGTGCGGAGACGTCCGCAGCGGGCTCGGCCTCGACGACGACCGTGCCGCTCGGCACGTCGACTCTCCACGACGCGATGCCGGGCGGGATCTTGCCGGACTTCGACATCCGGTCGATGTCGTTCTTCACCGCGGTCAGCGACGCGAGCGACTTCGCCCGCAGCACCGGTGTCGCACCGGTGGCCCGCACGGCGTCGGCCTTCGCCGGGTCGGTGACGGCGACGTTCAGCTTGCCGTCGGCGAACCAGCTGCCGCCGTAGGCGTCACCGGCCGCCGCCTGCGCGGACGGGTCGATGCGCAGCGCGGTCTTCTCCTGGCCGATCCGCGTCACCGCCTCGGCCTTGCTGATGCCGAAGTCGCGGCTCATGGCGTCGACGACCTCGGCGGAGGCCACGGCGGCGGGGACGACGATCGTGCTGAGTACGAGAGCTGATACGGAAACAACGCGCAGCAACACTCTTCCTCCTAGGGTGCCCAGGGTGAGGTGGCGGCCCAGCTGACGTCCTCGGCATAACCTGCAGGGTTGTCGTAGACGTGTGCGCCGCCGCTCGATGCGACCCAAACCTCCTCTGCGTAGTGCCTGATGTTGGTGCCGAGCTCGTTGAACGACTCCAGCCGCACGCCGCCCCGCCCCGGCTGGGCGCAGAACGTCGCGTCGCGGCGGAACAGGTCGGTGTTGTCGTTCGTGCCGAGCTGGACGCGGAAGTCGGCGTGCCTCAGGAACTGGTTCGGGAAGTTGCGGGCCTCCAGCGAGTAGCACGACGGGTCGGCGAGACCGCGCCGGACCACGAACGTCGCGTCCGCCTTGAGCACCGCGTCGCTGCCGCCGGCGACGACGTCCGTGCGGGCCAGGCCGTCCCGGTGCCGCAGGTAGCGGTCGGTGAAGCCGGGCGTGGTCACCCGGAACGACCGGGCCTGGTCCAGCGGCAGGTCCGCGCCGCTGCGCCACAGCGCACCCGCCACCGCCCACGTGGTGTCCGCGGCGAACGAGCTCGCGGTGTCCCACGGGTTCGGGCCGCCGGAACGCGCCAGGTAGACGTTCTCGCCGTAGTGCCGGATGAACGCACCGCGCTGGTTGTACGACTCCAGCGCGGTGCCGCCGGAACCCGCGCGGGCGCAGAACGTCGCGTCGCCCACGGCCGGGTTCGCCGCCGTGCCGATCCGCGCGCCGCTGTGCCGCAGGTACCGGCCGGGGAAGTTGCGCGACTCGAACGACAGGCACGAGGCGTCCGCGAGACCGGGCCGCGCGAAGAACGTGGCGTCCAGGCGGTCCAGGTCGGAGGACGGCACGTCGGTGCGCGCCAGGCCGTCGCGATGGCGCAGGTAGCGGTCGGTGTGGCCGGAGGTGGTGACCCGCAGCGAGACCACGTCGTCCGGGCCGACCGCCGTGCCGTTCGCGATCGCCAGGACGCGCAGGTTGATCTCGCGCACCCGTGCCTCGGTCATCTTCAGCACCTGGCGGTCGTAGGTGTAGAAGCCGTTGACCTCGTTCTCCACGTCGTACGGTTCGGTGTAGACCGAGCCGGACAGGCCGCGCGTGTGGACCATGCGGGCGACCTGCTTGGTGATCTCCACGTACCGCGTGGTCAGCGACGTCTCGTCCGGGTACAGGGCGCCGTAGGCGAACCCGCGGCCGGGCTGCCACTCGTGACCGGTGATCCGGCGGCCGAGACCGCCGAACTCGCCGAGCACCGCCACCCGGCGCGCGTCGGGTGTCCTGGTGGCCGTGGTGATCTGGTAGTGGTGGTCGTCGATGACGTCGCCGTTGCCGGGGTCCGGGTCGGAGACGCAGCAGTTGGCGCCGGAGTTGTGGTTGACGAGCCTGGTGCCGTCGATCGACCGCACCAGGTCGGTGATGCGGCCGGCGTCGTACTCGCCCCAGCCCTCGTTGAACGGCACCCACTGCACGATCGACGTGATGCCCTTGAGCTGGTCGATCACCCGGCGCAGCTCGGACTCGAACGCGGTGTGGCCGTTCGGGACCTCGTCGACGGCGTCGAGCGACGGCATGTCCTGCCACACCAGCAGGCCCAGCCGGTCGGCGTGGTAGAACCAGCGGGCCGGCTCGACCTTGATGTGCTTGCGGACCATGTTGAACCCCAGTGCCTTCTGGCGTTCGAGGTCCCACCGCAGGGCCGCGTCGGTCGGGGCGGTGTAGATGCCGTCGGGCCAGTAGCCCTGGTCGAGCGTGCCGAGCTGGAACACGAACTTCCCGTTGAGCAACGGCCGCATGACACCGCCGACCAGCGCCTTGCCGAGCGAGCGCATGCCGAAGTAGCCGGTGACCGCGTCACCGCTGCTCGACGTCACCCGCAGGTCGTAGAGGAACGGGTCGTCCGGCGACCACAGCCGCGCGTTCGGCACCGGGACCCGCAGGCGCGCACCGGTCTGCCCGGTCGCCGTGCCCACGACCTGGCCGCCGCTGAGCACCTGGGCGGTCACGGTCTGGCCCGCGGTGCCCTGCACGACCAGGTCGAGCGCGCCGCCGGGCACGTCCGGTGTGGTGTCGAGGCGGGTGATGTGCTGCGCCCGCACGGGTTCCAGCCAGACGGTCTGCCAGATCCCGGACGCGGCGGTGTAGAAGATGCCGTCCGGGGTGCGGCGCTGCTTGCCGATCGGGTAGCGGCTGCCGTCGACCGGCGAGTGCACGCCGACGACGACCTCGTTGCTGCCCGCGCGCAGGGCGGGCGTGATGTCGAACGAGAACGCGTCGAAGCCACCGGTGTGCGTGCCGACCTGGGTGCCGTTGACCCAGACCCTGGTCTCCCAGGTGACCGCGCCGAAGTTGAGCTTCACCCTGCGACCGTCCCAGGTGGACGGAATGGCGAAGGTCCGGCGGTAGAACATGGTGTCCTCGTGCCGTTTGACGCCCGACAGGGCGGACTCGACCGGGTACGGCACGAGGACCCCTTCGGCCAGCGGCCTGCCGAAGGGCGGTGAGCTGAGGTCGGGAGCACCCGTGAACTCCCAGACCCCGTTGAGGTTCTGCCACTCCTGCCGGACCAGCTGCGGTCGCGGGTACTCGGGCAGGGCGTTGGCCGGTGACACATGGCTGGTCCACGGTGTCGTGAGGGGTGCGGGTTTCGGTTGCCACTCGGCGGCCTGCGCGGCCGTCGGTGTGACGGTTGTTGCTGCGACGAGGAATCCGACCAATACGCCCAGGACGCGTCTGGTCATGGCTCTCCTATCTCCGGAGTGTTCGTTGCAGGACGACGACGATGAGCAGGAAGACGCCGCTGACGACGGACTGGAAGTTGCTGTCGAGCGTGCCGATCTGGTTGATGACGTTCTGGATCACCGTGCGCAGGCCGACACCGATCATGGTGCCGAGCACGGTGCCCGCGCCGCCGGTCAGCAGCGTGCCGCCGATGACGACCACGGAGATCGCGTCCAGCTCGGTGCCGACGCCGATGACCGTGACACCGGACTGCAGGTAGGCGGCGGTGAGCGCGCCGGCCAGTCCCGACAGCACGCCGCTCATGGTGTAGACGAGGACCTTGGTGCGCGCGACGGGGACGCCCATCAAGATCGCCGAGGACTCCGCGCCGCCGGTGGCGAACACGTTCTGGCCGAAGTTGGTGCGGTTGAGCAGCAGACCGCCGAGCGCGGCCAGCACGAGCGCGATGAACACCGGGTGTCCGAAGCCGAACACCGTGCCGCGGCCCAGCTCGACGAACGCCGAGTCCGGTGCGATCCGGTAGGTCGTCGCCCCCTCGTCGGTGATCACCAGCAGCAGGCCGCGGGCGAACAGCAGCGAGGCCAGCGTGACGATGAACGGCGCCATGCTCGTGCGGGCGATGAGCAGGCCGTTGACCACGCCGATGAGCCCGCAGACCAGCAACGGCAGCAGCAGGGCGCCGAAGAAGCCCCACTGCGAGCCGTACGCCGCGAGCACGCCGCCCAGCGCGTAGAGCGAGCCGACGGACAGGTCGATGCCGCCGGTGATGATCACGAACGTCATGCCGATCGCGATCACCGCCAGGAACGAGCCCTGCAGCGCGAGGTCGCGGACGTTGTCGAGGCTGCCGAAGCGCGGGAACACCAGCCACGCCACGACGACCATCAGCACGAGCGCGACGGCCGCGCCCTGGCGTTGCAGGACCTTCGTGCGGGCGGAGGCGAGGGTGGTCGTCATCGGCGCTCCCTCGCGACGTAGACGGCGGCCACGATGATCGCGGCCTGGATCATCTGCGCGATGGAGTCGGGCAGGTCGTGCTTGATCAGGGTGGCCCGCACGAGCTGCATCAGCACCACGCCCATGACCGTGCCGAGGACGCGGACCTTCCCGCCGGTCAACGGGGTTCCGCCGACGACGACGGCGGTGATCGCGGACAGCTCCATCAGCAGGCCGATGTCGGCGGGGTCGCTCGCGGCGAGCCGGGACGTGGCGAGCACGCCCGCGACGGCGGCGAGCACGCCGGTGATCGCGTAGACCCCGACCAGCACCCGGCTGACCGGCAGCCCCGCCAGGTGCGCGGCCCTGCGGTTGCCGCCGACCGCGACGAGCTGGCGCCCGAACGTGGTGCGGTTGACCAGTCCCGCCACGAGGACCGCGAGGACGACGGCGACGAGCACGCTGATCGGCAGGCCGAACACGTCGTCGGTGCCCAGCGCCAGGAACGCCGGGTCGTGCAGCTGGACCAGCTGACCGTTGGCGATCACCAGGGCGAGACCGCGCCCGGCGACCAGCAGCGCGAGCGTCGCCACGATGGGCTGGATGCCCACCCGTGCGACCAGGAAGCCGTTGAACCCGCCTGCCGCCAGGCCGACCGCGAGCGCGATCAGGACGGCGGGCACCGGGCCGTACCCCAGGTACAGCGGGATGAGCGCGGCGGCCAGTGCCATGACCGCGCCGACGGACAGGTCGACGCCCTCGGTGCCGATCACCAGTGCCATGCCCAGCGCGACGACCAGCACCGGCGCGGCCTGGACCAGCTGGGTGCGGAAGTTGCCCGCGGTCAGGAAGTTCGCCGTGAACAGCACGTTGAACAGCAGCAGGGCGGCAACGGCGACGTGGACACCGTTGTCCTGGAGCCAGCGCGTCCTAGTGGCGGTCAGCGTCATCGGTCACCTCCGCCGGTTCCGCCGCGATGGCCGCGAGGACGTGCTCGCGGGTCAGCTCACCGCCGGTCAGCTCGCCCGCGACGTGGCCGTCGCGCAGCACGACGAGCCGGTCGGCGCCGTCGAGCAGCTCGTCCAGCTCGGAGCTGATCAGCAGCACCGCGAGTCCCTCCTTCGCCAGCTCGTCGATCAGCGCCTGCACCTCGGCCTTGGCGCCGACGTCGATGCCGCGGGTGGGCTCGTCGAGCAGCAACACTCTCGGTTCCGCGCAGAGCCAGCGGGCCAGCAGCACCTTCTGCTGGTTGCCGCCGGACAGCTCGGCGACCCGCTGCTCCGGGCTGGAGACCTTGATGCGCAGCCGCGTGATGAACAGGTCCACGATCCGGTCCTGCTTCGCCCGGCTGACCAGTCCGAACCGGCTGAGTCCCGGCAGCGCGGCCAGCACGATGTTCTCCCGCACGGACAGGTGCGGGATGATCCCCTCGGCCTTGCGGTCCTCGGCGAGCATGCTGATGCCGGCGCGCATCGCGGCCTTGACGTTGCCGCGCGGCACGGGCTTCCCGCCGACGAGCACGGTGCCGTGCTGGGTGGGGATGGCGCCGATGATCGCCTTCGCGGTCTCCGTGCGGCCGGAGCCGAGCAACCCGGCCAGTCCCACCACCTCCCCCGGCCTGATGGTCACGTTCACCCCGTTGAGCCTGGGCCTGCTGGTCAGGTCGCTCGCCTCCAGGACGGGCTCCTTCCCGGCGTGGTGGTCCTCGCCGAACGCCGTCGTCCCACCCGCTCTGATGTCGCTGACCGATCGGCCGAGCATGAGCGACACCAGCTCGATCCTGGGCAGGTCGGCCAGTGGTCCGCTGTGGACCTTCCGGCCGTCGCGCAGCACCGTGACGGTGTCGCAGAGCCGGTACAGCTCGTCCATGCGGTGGCTGACGTAGACGATCGCGATGCCGCGCTCGTGCAGCCGTTCCACGACCGCGAACAGCGTCTCCACCTCGCGCGGCTCGAGCGACGACGTGGGCTCGTCCATGATCACGACGTCCGCGTCGGCCTCGACCGCGCGGGCCAGTGCGACCATCTGCTGCTCACCGACCGACAGCGAACCCAGCGGCTGCGCCACGTCGGCGGTGATCCCGTAACCGCTCAAGATCCGCTGCGCGTCGGCGATGGCCTTCGCGCGGTCGATCAGGCCCAACCGCGTGCGCGGCTCGCGGCCGAGGAACAGGTTGCTGGCCACGCTCATCAGCGGGATGAGGTTGACCTCCTGGTAGATCGTGGAGATGCGACCGGCACGCCGGACCTCGCCGCCGTCGGGCTGGTGGATGCCGGTCAGCACCTTGATGAGCGTCGACTTGCCGGCGCCGTTCTCCCCCACCAGGGCGTGGATCGAGCCCCGGTGGAGGGTGAAGTCGACGCCGTCGAGCGCCTTGACGCCCGCGAACGCCTTCGTGACGCCCGCGACCTCGATGACGGGTTCAGTAGGCATTGGCGAGCTTCTGCGCGGCGTTGGTGGCGTCGTACTCGTCGTCGGAGATCACGATGTTCTGCGGGATCTCCTGGCCGGCCGCGAACTTCTCCAGCGTGTCGAACGCGAGCGGGCCGAAGCGCGGGTTGGACTCGACCACGGCGGTGTAGCTGCCGTCCGCGATGAGCTGCACGGCGGTGCGCGTGCCGTCGACCGACACGATCTTCACGTCCTTGCCCGGCTGCTTGCCCGCGGCCTTGAGCGCGGTCACGGCACCGACGCCCATCTCGTCGTTCTCCGCGTAGACGGCGGTGATGTCCGGGTTGCTCTGGATCAGCTGCTCCATCACGGCCTGGCCCTTGGAGCGGTCGAACTCACCGGTCTGCTCGGCGACGACGGTCAGCCCGGTGCCGGCGATGCCGTCCTTGAAGCCCTTGGTGCGGTCGACCGTGACGTTGTTGCCCGACGCGCCGAGCAGGATCGCGACCTTGCCGTTGCCGCCGGTCGCCTTGAGCATCGCCTGGGCCGCCCGCTTGCCCTGCTCGACGAAGTCGGAGCCGATGAACGTGAGGTAGTCGGTGCAGGGTTGCGACGTCACCTTGCGGTCGATCGTCACCACCGGCACCTTCTTGGCCTTCGCCGCGTCGAACGCGGGCTGCAGACCGTCGGAGTTCAGCGGTGCCACGATCAGCAGCTTCGCGCCGCGGTCCAGCAACGACTTGATGTCGCTGATCTGCTTGTTGAGGTCGCTCTGCGCGTTCGTGGTGAGCAGCTCGACCCCGCGCTCGGCCGCCTCGTCCTTGATCGACTGGGTCTCGGCGGTGCGGAACGGGTTCGCCTCCTTCTCCGACTGCGAGAAGCCGACGACCGCGCCCTTGAGCTCGACCTGCGGGTACCCGGTCCTGTCCCGGCCGCAGCCGGGGCCGCCGCTCTGGTTCGCGGCGGCGCTCGCGGCCGGCCCACCGCTGGTCGTCGTCTGCTGGCCCTCCCTGGCCGTGCAGCTCGCGAGGAGCGCCACGGCGGCGAGGGCGATCGGCAGGGTGCGACTGAGGGACATCGTTGGCTCTCCTACGCGGTGCGGGTGCGTGGTCGCGCTCTCAGGGGCTAGATTTGCATCGTTGTTCCAACGATGTAAAGACCGCGGACTTCCCGGTACCTTTCCCGGTACCTCTTCAGGAGGCTGAGTTGGCCACGCTCAAGGACGTCGCGCGCCTGGCAGGCGTGTCGGTGAAGACCGTCTCGAACGTGGTCAACGGCTACTCGTTCGTCAAACCCGACAACCGCCGCCGGGTGGAGGAGGCGCTGGCCGCCACCGGCTACCGCCCCAACCTCGGCGCCCGCAACCTGCGCCGCGGCCGCACCGGCTTCATCGGCCTGGTGCTGCCGGAGCTCTCCATCCCCTACTTCGCCGAGCTCGCCGGCCTGGTGATCGCCGCCGCCCAGGAGCACGAGTGGAACGTGCTGATCGAGCAGACCTTCGGCACGCTGGCCGGCGAACGCGCGGCGCTGGAGGCACTGGGCCCGCACCTGGTCGACGCGGCGATCGTGAGCCCGGAGGCGGTCAGCGACTTCCAGCTGGAGGTCCCGACGGTGCTGCTCGGCGAGCACGAGGTGGACGTGCCGATCTCCCGCGTGGGCATCGACAACGTGCTCGCCGCCTCCACCGCCGTGCGGCACCTGATCTCGCTGGGCCGCACCCGCATCGCCGCGATCGGCGCCCACCCGCAGCGCGGCACGGCGGCGCTGCGCCTGGAGGGCTACCGGACCGCCCTGGAGGTGGAGGGCATCGAGTTCGACCCGGCCCTGGTCGTGCCGGCGTTGAACTACCACCGCGCGGACGGCGCGGCGGCGATGAACTCGTTGCTGGACCTGGAGAACCCGCCGGACGCGGTGTTCTGCTTCAACGACCTGCTGGCCGCCGGCGCCATGCGGGCCGCCGCGGAGCGGTTCGTGCGGGTGCCGCAGGACCTGGCCGTGGTCGGGTTCGACAACAACGAGGAGAGCGCTTACAGCTCGCCCTCGCTGACGTCGGTCGCGCCGGACAAGGGCGCTATCGCCCGTGCCGCGGTGGACCTGCTGCACCGGCGGGTGGGTGCGGACGCCGTGGCGGTCGAGAACGTGCAGACGCCGTTCTCGTTGCGGGTGCGGGAGAGCACGGCGTCGTGAGGCCCGCCGTGCCGGTGCTCGCTACGGCCGCGCGTAGGCCTCGTAGGTCTTCCGGTCGAACAGCACGAACCGCACCAGCTCCACCGGCGCGTCCCTGACCGCCGCCAGCGCGATCTCCGCCGCCGACTCCACCGGCCAGCCGTAGATGCCCGTCGAGATCGCCGGGAACGCGACCGACACCGCCCCGAGCTCCGCCGCGACCCGCAGCGAGTTGCGGTGGCAGTCGGCGAGCAGCTCGGAGCGGTCCTCGGTGGCCGACCACACCGGGCCGACCGTGTGGACGACCCAGCGCGCGGGCAGGCGCCCCGCCGTGGTGGCCACCGCCTGACCGGTCTTGAGGCCGCCGCCGTAGTGGCCGGCGCGCAGTGCGCGGCACTCGGCGAGGATCTCCGGACCACCTCGGCGGTGGATCGCGCCGTCCACTCCCCCGCCGCCGAGCAGGGAGGAGTTGGCGGCGTTCACGACCACGTCGACGTGCTGTTCGGTGATGTCGCCCTGGACGAACTCGACGGTGCTCATCCTCAGATCATGACAGCGGGCACGTCGAGACGTCGGCCGGGCGCGGGAGGGTCGCCGAAGCGGGTGGCGTGACGCCGTCGAGCCAGCGTTCCAGCGCCACGAACGCCGAGCGGTGGCACGGGGCCAGCGGGCGCAGGCGGTCGGGGTAGGCGTCCACCAGGCCGTCGACGTGGGTGCCCTGCTCGACGCGGAAGTAGCGGTGCAGGCGGTCCGGGGTCATCGCGGCGTAGACGTCGGAGTCCTGGGAGATGGGCAGCAGCACGTCGTGGGTGCCGTGGACCGTGATCAGCGGGCGGTGGATCTTGCCGGTCAGGGCGACCGGGGCGATGGCGGGGCCGGCGATGCGCCGGCGTGCGGCGTAGTCGTAGTCGGCGTCGCAGGCCGGGGTGCCGGACGCGCAGAACGGGGTGCCCGCTTCGAGAGCGCCGTCGAAGGACGGGTCGAACTCCTCGCGGTAGATGCGCTGGGTCAGGTCCCAGTAGTAGCGGTGGTGGTAGTCCCACAGGAACTCCGTGCCCGCGGGGAAGCCCGCGGCGACGATGGCGGCGTGGGCCTGCGGGTCACCGGCCAGGTAGGCGGGATAGGCCCTCAGCACCGGCGGCAGGAACGTCAGCGGGTTCGCCCCCTTGACCGTCCACAGCGTGCCCTCCCAGTCGACGCCGCCGTCGTAGAGGTGCGGGCGGTTCTCCAGCTGCCAGCGCACGAGGTAGCCGCCGTTGGAGATGCCGGTGGCGATGGTGCGCCTGGCGGGGCGGCCGTACCGCTGCGCGACGACGGACTTGGCGGCGATGGTGAGCTGGGTGAGGCGGTGGTTCCACTCGGCCATGCCGTCGCGGTAGAACTGCGCGCCGGTGTTGCCCTTGTCGGTGGCGGCGAAGGCGTAGCCGCGGGCGAGGACCCAGTCGGAGATGGCCCTGTCGTTGGCGTACTGCTCCCGCACACCGGGTGAGCCGGCGACGACCAGGCCGCCGTTCCAGCGGTCGGGCAGCCTCACCACGAACTGCGAGTCGTGGTTCCAGCCGTGGTTGGTGTTGGTGCGCGAGCTGTCCGGGAAGTAGCCGTCGACCTGGATGCCGGCGACGGGGGTGGGAGCCGGCAGCGCGGCGCTGGTCAGACCTGCCCAGTCGGCGGGGTCGGTGATGCCCCCCGCCGTGCTGAGGTCGGCCAGCCTGACCAGTTGCTGGTGTTCGGCGCCGGGGACGTGCAGCGCCGGGGCCGGTACGAGCAGCGACGCGACGAGCGCCAGGGGCAGCAACATAGCTGGTCAAGCTAGCTGCGGCCGGTCCTCGGCGACATGGTTGCCTCCCACACAAGCCCGGCTTTGAAAGTGGTGAAGCCGAACAGGTCGAGCACCCGGCGCACCCGCGGCTGGGCGCGGCGCAGGGTGAGGTCCTTGCCGTTGTGGTTCGCCGCGCACAACAGCAGGAGCAGGATGCGCAGCCCGCTGGCGGACAGGAACGTCACCTCGGCCAGGTCGATCGTCACGCTCTCCACGGCGCCGTCGGCGATCCCGGGCAGCACCGCGGCGAAGAACTCGTCACAGGTGGTCACGTCGACCTCGCCCCGGCAGGTCGCGACGAAGTGCGCGCCCGTGCGGCTGGTGCTGATCGCGAACGGGCTCGGTTCACAGGCTTCTGCGGACATCGGTCCTCCTCCCGCACCACTGCACCGCAGCGGCGGGTGCGGCGCTAGCAGCGGAAGCGAAGGCGCCGACTGCCAAAACGAAGGACGTCAGCCCGACCTCAGCGTCTGCGACGGCGACACCCCGTACGCGGACCGGTAGTGCGCCGCGAAGACACTCGGCCGGGCATACCCCCACCTGGCGGCGATCTCGGTGACCGTGCCCTGCCGCCGCTGCAGGTCGAGGTGGGCCTGCGCGAGCCGCACCCGCCGGACGTACGCCGTGGGCGTGGTGTCGAGGTGCCGCCGGAAGGCGAGCTGGATCGCCCGGAGCGACACGCGGGCCGCACGTGCGATGTCGGCGGCGGTGATGTCCTTCTCCGCCTCGGACTCGATGTACGCGATGGCGCGTTTCAGCGCGTGCGGACGGGCCTGGCCCGGCCCGTAGTCCACGAGGGAGACGTTCGGGAACGTCGCGAGGGTGGTCGCGATGAGCAGGCGTGTCGCGTTCTCCACGACGAGCGGTTCGTCCTCGAACGCCGGCAGCACCTCGTCGCGCAGGTGCACGCACGTCGACCGCCACGCCGCCGCGGCCCGCGCCGACACCGCCGTGCAGCTGGTGAACCGCACGCCACCGGCGAACCGGTCGACCACGGCCCGGTCCACGACCACGAGCGTGGCCTTGGGGTCCTCGGCCACGACGGAGTACGGGAACTCGGGCTGCCCGGTCAGCAGCAGGTGTCCCGGCAGCACGTTCTGGTAGTCACCGCTCGTGCGGTACCGCGCCCGCCCACCGTCGAGGTACCCGAAGATGTAGGCGCTCTGCGGCCCGCTGGTGGCCTCGAAGCCGATGGAGCTGTCGATGACGTCGAACCGGACCGGCCCGAACCGGCGGGAGCGCAACCGCATCCACGACCGCCCATCGCCGCCGTGGATGCGCATCTTGCCATAGGCGACACTGAGGGCCGCCTGCATCTCGTCCAGATCTGTCAGCTCGACGACCTGTTCCACGCGCTGAACAATCCTCGCCCGCGCCGGTCGTGTCCATGACCCGCCCGGATGCCGGTGCTGGTGCTTCGAACGCAACGCCCGGCGACTGAACGGACCAGCGGGCGACGCGGTGCGCGACAGCGGCCGCGCTCAGGCGGCGGCGAGGACCGCTGCGATCTCGTTCAGCAGCACGGACTTCCGGCTGTTCGGCAGGAACGAGGCCAGCACGGCGTTCTCAGCCAGCCGCGCGACCTCCGCGCGACTGAGGTCCACTGTGGACGCCACGGCCAGGTGCTCGCCCTCCAGCGTGGCACCGAAGAACGGGGGGGCAGGAGAACGCGTGCGACTCAGGGAGCGAGGTCGCCGCGTTCGGTGTCAGCGCCGTAGAGCGGCAGCTTGCGGTCCAGCACGCGCTCCACGCCAGCGGATCACGCGGGAGTCCGGCGAGGTCCCGCTGCTTGCTCTGCCGGCGTCCGCAAGGAGAGGGAGGGGGCGGCAAGACTTCTGGCCAGGGCCTGGACGCGCTGCGCGGCCTTGGCGTGTGGTATCGGTGGCGGCTGGGGGATCGACGCTTTGGTCGGCCGGCGGACGCGGCCGCACGGGACCTGCACGACCTGGAGCTGCTCAGGGTGGCGTTCGGCGACGTCGGCTGAGACCGGAACACCACCGGGAGGTCCACATCAGACCGGGCGGCGCTGGTCGCACGGGCCGGGACCGCCCTCGACGCGACCCGGCAGCTCACGCGGACATGGCCTCCGCTTTGATCTGCTCGAACTGCGCCGCCATGGCCGCGGACAGCGCCTGGGCCGCGGACAGCGGGCGGACCATGACGGTGAACTCGTCGATCAGGCCGTCGGCGTTGAGGTGCAGGAAGTCGCAGCCCTGGATCTCCCTGCCGTCGACTTCGGCGCGGAACACCAGCGCGGAGTTCTCGCCGTCGACGATCTCGCGTTCGTAGCGGAAGTTCTCGAAGACCCGCAGGACGCCGCGCAGGATCGCCGCGGTCAGCGGCTTGCCGGGGTACGGGGAGAACGCGACGGGGCTCGTGAACACCACGTCGTCGGCCAGGCAGGCCGCCATGGCGTCGGTGTCGCGGGCCTCGACGGCCGCTCGGAAAGCCTTCATGAACGGCACCGTACCCCGGACGGCGTGGTTCACGTGCGCGCACGGGCGAGTGAGGTTGAATCGAACGCATGAACGGAATGTCCGCGTTGCAGGAGGCATTGGCAGAGCCCGCGGCGCAGGCGCGCGACCGGTTCGCGGGACGGCTCAACGGTTATCTCGACGGATCCGGCGTGGTGCACGCGGTGCGGTTGCAGGGGTGGCTCGGGCTGGAGGTGCCCGGTCCCGGTTGTCACGTCGGGACCGGCAGCTGGGACTTCACCCGGTTCAAGCCGACCACCTCGCCGGTCTCGTGCGGGCGGTGCCGGTCGGCGGGGCTGCTCGCGAGCTCGTTCACCGGCGGGCCGCACCAGCAGGTGCTGGACCTGGACGGGATCTGAGCGGCGCGGGGCTCACCCGCAGGCGTCGCGGTTGCGCAGGATCATCCCGGTGACCGCGGTCATGCCGAGGCGTTCGTAGTACGGCCGCAGCTCCTCGTCGCAGACGAGGTCGATCGAGTACAGGTGCGCGCCCTCGGCCACGACCCGGCGCACCAGCTCGGCACCGATCCCCCGGCCCTGGTGCTGCGGCAGCACCTCCAGCCACGGGACGAACCCGGTCAGCACGCCGTCGCTGATCAGGTTCACGAAGCCGGCGACCTGCCGGTCCACGCGTGCGACGACGGCACGGTAGCTGCCGCGCAGCACCGCGAGGTGCTGCGCGGGGCTCGGCGGCTTCGGCCAGCCGGCGAAGAACCCCGTCAGGTCGGCTTCGGTCAGATCTTCGACGTCGGTGCTGTACGTGATCACGACAGCAGCCTGCCACCGCGCCGATCAGAAACGTTCACCCGATGCCGGTGGCTCGTGCGCGAATTCCACGCGAAAACCTTCGGAACAGGTCCGGTTTCTGCCCGTTCCGTCTTGATTGGCATACCTGCCCCGACGTGCCAGAAAACGGTTGCAGCCCGAATTCCGGATTACTGATCCCTTTAGGTCGTTATGGTCTCAAGCGGCAGTTTCGGTTCTTTGACATTTTTCTTTACACAGTCCTGAGCTGCAGATATGATGCAGAAAAGGGACGACAACCACCCGTCTGGCGGAATGATGAGCCGTTGGCGTACTGAGACACGTGCTAGCCGACTGACATTTGTCGTCCCTATCCTCTATTTGCACACGCCGCACCTGAGGTGATCTGCGCAGTCGGGGAGGAAGAGTGTGGAGCGTCGGATTCTCGAAGAGCTCGCGGACGGGGTGGCGCCGGACAGCGCAGGCCCCCAGTGGGCCCTGCACGGCCGGACGGCGGAGGTCGGCCGCGTCGAGCTGCTGATGCGCGAGAGCGCCGAGCAGCAGCGGGCGCACGTCGTCGTGCTGGAGTCCGGCGCGGGAACCGGCAAGACACGGCTGCTGCTGGAGCTGATGTCGGCCGCGGCCAGGCGCGGCTTCGCGGTCGTCAACGGTGCGGCGGAGCAGACCGGTCACGGCAGGGCCGTCACCCTGGTCAACGCGCGCGGCGGGCGGGCGGAGGAAGACCGGGTCGGCGTGCTCGCCGGGCGGTTCGAGGCCCAGCTCGCCGGTCACCTGCGGCGCGGACCGGTGCTGGTGGCCGTGGACGACGCGCAGTGGACCGACTCCACGCTGCTGCAGGCACTGGGGGCCGTGATGTCCAAACTGGACAAGGCGCCGGTGCTGTGGCTCTTCGCCGTGCACACCGACCACGCCGAGTCCCCCAACGGGGTCGCGTTGCGGGTGCTGGCGCGCAGGCACCGCACCGAGTGGCTCGGGCCGTTGCCGCCGCTGAGCGGTGCGGCGGTCGCGGGCATCGCGGGCGACCTGCTCGACGCGACGCCGAGCGACGACCTGGTGGCGTTGTGCGAGAGCGTCGGCGGCACCCCGCAGGCGGTCGTCGACCTGGTGCTCGACCTGCGCCGCGAGGGCTGCGTGGTGGCCGGCGACCACGTGGCGCGGCTCGTGGGCGGGCCGTGGGCGACGGGGGTCTCCGCGGCGGTCGAGGCCGAGCCGGACGCACCGCTGCCGCGGCCGTTCGTGCGGCTGGCGCAGGCGCGGCTGTGGGAGCTCTCCACCCGCGCGCAGGAGGTGCTGCAGGTCGCCGCTGTGCTGGGCAGCAGGTTCACGCCGCAGGACCTGGCCGAGATGCTCGGCGAACGCCCCGCACAGCTCCTGGGGCCGTTGCAGGAGGCGCTGGCCGCGGGGCTGATCGGCAGCGAGGCCGACGAGTTCGTGTTCCACCGCGAGCCGGTGTGGCGCGCGGTCCTCGGCACCGTGCCCGAGCTGCTGCGCTCGATGCTGCACCACCAGGCCGCCACGATGCTGCTGGCCCGCCCGCGCGCCAGGGCCGAGGCGGCCGCGGTGCACCTGGTGCACTGCACGGTGCCCGGCGACACCGCGGCGATCGCCACGATCCGCGAGGCGGCGCACCGGATGCTCGCCTCCTCGCCGCAGGCGGCGTCGGCCCTCGCGACCCGCGGGCTGCGGATCGCGACCCCCGGCAGCGCCGACCACGCGGCGCTGGCCACCACCGCCACGGCCGCGCTGGTCCGGCTCGGGTGCCTGAGCGAAGCCGTGGACCTGGCCCGCGAGCAGCTGGGCGAGCACCTGCACGGCGGTCCCGAGTTCACCCGGCCGTTGCGGACCTGGCTCGCCACGGCGTTGCTGCTGCGCGGCGACACCACGGCCGCCTACGACCTGTCGAACCAGGCCGTGTCGGTCACCCGGCCGGGCACGGACCTGCGCGACCCCGCCACCGAGCCGTGCCCGGAGCTGCTGCTGCTCAACGCGTTGTCGCACAACGACCAGAGCAAGGTCACGCTCGTCGCGGACCGGGTGCTCGACCTGCCGGAGCCGCACAGCGACGACGTCCGGGCCGCCGCTCTCAACGTGCGGGCGATGTCGCACTGGCGGGAGGGCCGGCTCGACGAGGCGATCAGCGCCGTCGACGAGGCGGTGCGGCTGCGCGGCCCGCTCACCCGCGCGTGGCAGAGCGATCCGCTGTGGACCAGGGCGTGGCTGCTCACCAGGGTCCGCAAGCTCGACGAGGCGCTCGCCGCCGCCGAGACCGCCCGCGCGGCCATCAACGCCGAGCACAACGGCGTGCTCAGCCCGGTCCCGCTCGCCCTGCGCGCCACGATCCTGCTCGCCAAGGGCGAGCTGGCGGCGGCGGAAGCGGACGCGCGCGCCGGGCTGGCGGCCTCCGAACGCGCGGAGATGCCGTTGTACCAACCGCAGCTGCGCGCGGTGCTGGTGATCTCGGCGCTGCGCCGCGGTGATCTGGCCATGGCGTCGGACAGCCTGCGGCGGCTGGAGGAACGCGCACCGGCCGAGCGCGCGCAACCGTGGACGGCGCTCATCCGCGTGCTCGCCGCCGTGGTCACCTCCGCACGCCGTGGCGCGCACGCCGCAATGGACGAGCTGCGCGGGGCGATCACGGACACCGAGCAGTGCCGCCAGATCCTGCTGGAGGACCCGTCGATGACGGCGTGGGCGGTCCGCACGGCGCTGTCCGCCGGTGAACGGCAGCTGGCCGGGAACGTCGTGACCGCCGCCGAGCGGATCGCGGCCGAGAACCCCGGCTTCGACACGGTCCTCGCGGCCGCACGGCACGGAAGAGCGTTGTACGACAACGATGTCAGCGCCCTGGCGGGTCTGGAGGACGGCTACGGCGACCCGTGGGCGGCGGCGTCGGTCATCGAGGACACCGGGACGTTGCTGCGCGAGCAGGACCGCGACCGCGCCATCGCCGGGCTGAACCGGGCGATGGCCGCCTACGACGAGCTGGGAGCGGAGTGGGACTCGGCCCGCGTGCGGCGCAAGCTGCGCAGGCTGGGCGTGCGGCGGCGGCACTGGAACCACGAGGCGCGGCCGGAGACGGGCTGGGACAGCCTCACCAGCACCGAGGCGAAGGTGGCCCGGCTGGTGGCGCAGGGGCTGACCAACCGGCAGGTGGCGAGCGAGATGTTCGTGTCGCCGCACACCGTCGGGTTCCACCTGCGGCAGATCTACCGCAAGCTCTCCATCCAGTCGCGCGTGGACCTCGCCCGCATCGCGCCCTAGAGGCGCCTGCGGGGGGTGTCGAAGCGTCGAATCCCACGCCGGCCACAGCCGGGTGGCCCGCGTCGAACGGGGCTTCGACACCGCGGTTGCCCTGATGGGGATACGGACGCGCAGGCGGTCCGGTTCACTGTGGACCGGTCCGTGTGCACGTTCTCACCTGGGGCCGATCGGAGGTCCTCCCCCCGCGTTCCGGCCACTATTCTGCCTGCATGGCCCTGCCTTCCGCTCCTCTGCGCCGTGCGCGCTGCGGAGCTGTCGGCGTGACCACGGGCGCCTTGGCCGTCCTCGCGCACTCCAGCGCCGATGGCCACCTGCCCGATGCCGGGCTGGTCTTCTCCCTCGTCGCGTTGCTGACGTGGGCGGTGGGCGGGCTGGCACGGCACGAGCTCACACCGGCGCGGCTGCTGGCGCTCGTCGGCGGCGGGCAGCTCGCGATGCACCTCGTGCTGGAGCTCGCCTCGTCCCGGCACGACCACGTCAGCGCCGGGTACGTCAGCGCCGAACGCATGACCGCGGCCCACGTCGTGGCCACGGCGGTCGTCGTCGGCGCGCTGGCGGTCGCCGAGCGCACGGTCCTCGGGCTGGCGCGCACGCTCGCCTCGCTGCTGCCCCGCAAGCTGACGCCGTTCGTGGCGACGGCTCCCCTCTCCGTGCCCGTGTACCGGCACGTCCCGGCCGCCCCGGTGGTCCTGGACGTGCTGTCGTGGCGCGGTCCCCCGGCTGAACAGGCCTGACTCCCCCTCATCCCCGAGGCCGGCGCGCTCGTGCGCCGGCCGGTGCCTGTTCACGCCCACTTGGAGCTCTGCCATGTCCACCACGGAAACACCGCCGGCCACCGCGCCTGCGAACAGGACCTCGTTCGCCTGGCGCGGACTGTTCCTGCGCCTGCACTTCTACGCCGGCGTGCTCGTCGGCCCGTTCATCCTCGTCGCCGCGCTGACCGGTGTCCTCTACGCGCTGACCCCGCAGCTGGAGTCGTGGGTCTACTCGGACCAGCTGCGCGTTCCCGCGTCCGCGCAACAGCTCCCGTTGTCCGAACAGGTCAGCGCGGCGATGGCGACCGCGCCCGCCGGTGACCTCGTCGCGGTACGCCCGGCCGCCGAACCCGGTGACACGACCCGCGTGCTGTTCGCCGAGGAGGGCCTGGGCGAGTCCGAGCGCCGCGCCGTCTTCGTCGACCCCGGCACCGGGAAGGTGACCGGCGACCTCGTCGTCTCCGGGGCCAGCGGCGTGCTGCCGTTGCGCACCACGCTCGACCAGCTGCACCGCAACCTGGCGCTCGGCGAGCCCGGCCGCCTCTACAGCGAGCTGGCCGCCTCCTGGCTGTGGGTGATCGCGCTGGGCGGTCTCGTCCTGTGGCTCACGCGGGCCCGCGGCAGCAAGCGCATCCGCAAGCACGGCCTGCTCGGCGTGTGGGTGCTGGCGGGCGCGCTGTTCCTGTCCGCGACCGGTCTCACCTGGTCGGCCTACGCCGGCGAGAACATCGGCACGCTGCGCGAGGCGTTCGGCTGGTCCACCCCGGCGTTGCAGGTCCCCGGCGGTGGTGAGCACTCCGGTCACGGCGAGCACACCGAGGCGCCGGCCGCCGACCCCGCGGACGTCGACGCCGTCCTGGCCACCGCGCGCGGGTGGGGCATCGACGCGGGCCAGGTCGAGATCGGGCTGCCCGCGGAGGGCGTGTGGAAGGTCACCGAGATCGAGAAGGGCCTCGCGAGCCACGGCGACGCGGTGGCCGTGCGGGACGGCTCGGTCGTGAGCTCGGTGCGGTTCGCCGACTTCCCGTTCATGGCGAAGATGACGCGGTGGGGCATCGATGCGCACATGGGCGTGCTGTTCGGCTGGCCCAACCAGCTGCTCCTGCTGCTGCTCGGCGGCGGGCTCGTCGCGCTGGTGGTCATGGGCTACCGGATGTGGTGGAAGCGCAGGCCGACCCGCGGGTTCGGCCGCCCGACGCCGCGCGGGCAGTGGCGCAAGGCGCCGCCGGTGGCGCTCGTGGCGCTCGGCGTGGGCGCGGTCGTGGTCGGGTGGTTCGCGCCGTTGCTCGGGATCAGCCTCGTGGCGTTCCTCGTGGTGGACGCGCTGCTCGGGTTGCGGGGCGAGGAGAAGACCGCGGCGAGCTGACCCGCGGGACGGTGTGGTGCGCACCGGCACCACACCGTCCACAGTGGACAAGGCTTGCTTGATCTGGACATTTGCGGCATATTTGTCCCCAGGTGCGCCGGGAAGCCTGGTCGGCCCGCACGTCACAGCAGGTGGCGGCGGAGAGCTGACGAGGGGTGCGCACGATGACTCTGATCCCGCACGCCGTCCCCCTGAGCAACGACCCGCAGGTCGTGCGCGCGCTGGCCGGGCGCTGGCGGCGGACCCGGACGTTGCTGCTGTTCTCCGCGGGTGTGCTGCCCGCCGCGATCGGTGTCGTGTGCGTCGTGCTGGCCGGGATGACGTCGGCCGGGCAGCGGATCATGCCGTGGTGGTCGGCGATCCCGGCGGTGGCGGCGGCCGCGTGCGCCTGGGCGTTGCTGTCGTGGTTGCGGCGCAACGGGTTGAGCGACCCGCACTCGTGGTTGCCCGCGACCACGCTGATGACCGGGGCGCAGGTGGTGCTCGGCGTGCTGCCGGGGTCGGGGATCGCGTTGCGGCTCAGCCCTGGTGCGGCGGTCGCGGTGAAGGCGCTGTGCGCGGCGGGTGTGCTCGGGGCGGGCTCGGCCGGATGGCTGGCGCGGCTGGCGAAGCGGTCGTTGCTCGCGACACCGGTCGTGGAGCTCGGCGCGACGGCGTTCCCGCTCGTGCTGGCCGGTGGCGGGACGCGGGTCGTGATCGGCACCGACCGGGTCGACTGGCGGGCAGCGGGAGTCGACGCCGGAGTGGCGTTCGCCCGGATCGACGAGGTCACCGCGCGGGACGACGCGCTCGTGCTGCGGACGGCGTCCGGGACGTGGACGGTCCCGGTGCCGGACCCGGTGGGCGCGCGGGACCTGCTGCTGCGGCGGATGGCGTGGTGGCGGGAGCAGACCGAGGCGGCCGCGCAGCAGGAACGCGAGCGGTACCACGAGCTGTTGCGCGACCTCGGCGCGGTCGTCGGACGCGCGTCGACCGGACCCGTCAGCGTCACCGTGGACGCGAACGGTGTCACCACCGGCATCGCGCTCGACCCGGCCGCACGCGACCAGGACCCCGACGTGTTGTCGGCGTTGCTGATGGCGTGCATCGGCAAGGCACGCGCGGATGCCCGCAAACGGGTGCAGGACCTCGTGCTCGACCACGCCGCGTGACCCACCGGAAGTCGGTTGTCCTCCACGCCGGCGTCTCCGTACGTTCACGTCGACAACGGGAGATGGGGGCGACGCACCATGCGCAGACGTGACTTCCTCGCAGCGGCGGCCGGTGTTGCGGTCGTGGCGGCCAACCCGGCGAGCGCGTGGGCCGCGACGCGGCAGCGGCCGGGCGCCTCGCACCTGCCCGACCTCCACCTCGGCGACTTCCCCGTGGTGGCACAGGTCAAGGCCCGCAAGGCGCTCGAGCACCTGCGGGTGCTGAGCGACCGGATCGGCCCGCGCATCGGCGGCACCGCCTCCGAGCACCAGGCGCGCGACTACCTCGTGAAGGTGCTCAGGCAGCTGCGGTACCAGGTGACCACGCAGCCGTTCACCGTGCCGGACAAGTACCTCGCCGACGTCGTGGTGGACCGCGCGCGCTGGCAGGCGGGCGCGTCCCGGTTCGGCGCGCTCGGCGTCACGGTCACGGCACCGGTCGCCGACGTCGGCGACGGCAGCGCGTTGCCCGACCTGACCGGCAAGATCGCGCTGTTCGTCAACGCCCCCACCGGTTCCGCGCCGACGCTGGCCGCGATCGAGAAGGGCGCGGTCGCCGTCCTGCTCGGCCGCGTCTCGACGACCGCGAGCAAGCTGAGCGCGTTCTCCCCCACCCTCACCCAGAACGTCGCCGTGCCGGTGGTCGGTCTCGCCCAGGTGCACACCGAACGCCTGCGCGGCAGCACGGCCGAGCTGACGATCACCACGACCCACCACGCGAACCTGACGTCCTACAACGTGATCGCCGAACGCCCGGCCACGTTCCCGTGGCGCGACAACGGGGTCGTGATGGTCACCGCGCACTACGACAGCGTTCCGGGCTCGCCGGGCGCCAACGACGACGGCAGCGGCACGGTGCTGTGCCTGGAGCTCGCGCGGGTGCTGCGCCACCTGCCGACGAGCAGGACGCTGCGCTTCGCGTTGTGGGGCTCGGAGGAACAGGGCCTGCTCGGCTCCCGCCACTACGTCTCGCAGCTCACGCCGGAGGAGATCGCCCGCATCTCGGGCGTGTTCCAGAACGACATGGTCGCCACCAGCCACGACCCGGCCACGGCGTACTGGCTGCTGTCCGTCGACGGCGCCGACAACAACACCACGCGCGAGGTCCGCGCCGCCGCTCAGCGACTCGGCTACGACCCGCGCGTGCACGGCCCGGTGGCCCGCGGGTCCAGCGACCACGTGCCGTTCCACGAGAAGGGCATGGCGTCGGCGAACTTCAGCTGGCGCGGCGAGGGCGGTCCGCAGCTGCTGGAGCCGATCTACCACACGCCGGAGGACACGATCGCGGCCAACGTGAGCCTCGAACGCCTCCAGGTGTCGATGGAGCTGGTCGGCGCGGCGGCATACCGGCTCGCCACGCAGCGCTGAACGGTCCCGCCGCTGAGGCGGCACGGGGGCGCGCCCCTCACGCCGGGGTGCGCGCCCGCGGTCATCCGCTCGGAACGGTCAGCCCGGTGGGCGTCCGCTCGCGCAGCCAGGCCGCGAACTCGTCGGCGGGCAGCGGGCGGCTCAGGCAGTAGCCCTGCACGATGTCGCACCCCAGCGCGGCCAGCGCGGACCAGGTCTCCTCGTCCTCCACGCCCTCGGCCACGACCTCGAGCTCCAGGTTGTGCGCGAGGCCGAGCAGCGAGCGGGTGATCGCCCCGCTGCTGGGGTCGGTGCGCATGTTCGTGGTGAACGACCGGTCGATCTTCATCTCGTGCACCGGCATCGTGCGCAGGTAGGCGATCGACGAGTAGCCGGTGCCGAAGTCGTCGATGGACAGCCGCACGCCGAGCTCGCGCAGCCGGCCGAGCACCTCGGTGGCGCGGTGCGGGTCGGCGATGATGGCGCTCTCGGTGATCTCCAGGGTGAGCGCGCCCGGCCGGCGGTCGTGCCGTGCGAGCAGGTCGAGGACCTGGTCGGGGAACGTGAGGTCGTGCAGGCACTGGGCGCCGACGTTGACCGAGACCGGCACCTCCTGCCCGGCCGCGTGCCACCGCCGGCACTGGTCGAGCGCGTGGTCGAGGACGTAGCGGGTGAGCGGTTCGATCAGGCCGGTCTCCTCGGCAGCGGGGATGAACCGGTCGGGGCCGAGCAGGCCCAGCCGCGGGTGCTGCCAGCGGCACAGCACCTCGGCGCCGCAGATCGTGCCGCTGCGCACGTCGGCCTTCGGCTGGTAGTGCAGCACCAGCTCGCGCTGGTCGATCGCCCGGCGCAGGTCGCTGATCACGGTCAGCTGGGCGGCGCTGTGCTCGTCCAGGCCCGGTTCGTAGGCCGTGGTGCCCAGGCGGTTGCGCTTGGCCGCGTACATGGCGATGTCAGCGTGTTTGAGCAGGTCGTGCGCGTCGGTCGAGTCGCTCGGGTACAGGGCGACGCCGATGCTGCAGCCGACCTCCACCGACAGGCCGTCGAGGTCGACGGCCTCCTCCAGGGCCCGGTGCACCTTGCCCGCCACGGCCAGCGCGTTCGCCGTGCTGCCGACGGCGGGCAGCAGCACCGCGAACTCGTCGCCGCCCAGCCGCGCCACGGTGTCGTCCCCGCGCACGGCGCTCGTCAGCCGGGTCGCGACGTGCTGGAGCAACCGGTCGCCGAACGCGTGGCCGAGGGTGTCGTTGATCGGCTTGAAGCGGTTGAGGTCGATCAGGAACAACCCGAGCGGGTCACCGGAGACCGCTGCCCGGCTGATCGCCTGTTCGGTCCGCTGCGTCAGCAACGTGCGGTTGGCGAGGCCGGTCAGCGCGTCGTGCGAGGCCTCGTGCTCGCTCTTGGCGGCCTGGCGCAGGATCTTGCGGCGGTGGCCGAGCAGCACGACCGCGCAGAGCGCGACCAGCCCCAGGTCGACCACGAACGCGACCAGTGCCGCGATCCGCAGCTGCCCGTTGTGGTGTTCGGCGTGCTTGAGGTACTCGGAGGTCTCCAGGCGCTTGAGCTGCACCACGGTCGAGAGCTGTTTGCGCAGCGAGACGACGGTGAGCTCGGCCTGGTCGGCCTTCAGCGCGGCACCGGTCGCGTCACCGCCGTCACCCAGGGCCACGACGTCGCGCAGCAGCGTCGTGTAGTCGCCGTACAGGTCGCCGACGATCCCGGCGGCGCGCACGTCGGCCGCGCCGCCGTTGTCGCCCAGCCACCGCAGGCTCTCCCCCGCCGCTCCGGCCGCGCTGACCAGCGGCTGCCGCATCACCGGCGTGCCGGAGCGCAGGTAGTCGGACATGGCGTGGTCGGCCACGTCGACGTTCTGCACGACCTGGCCCCAGCGGTCGCTGGTCTCGTTGAGCTCGTGCAGGTGCGCGGCGGCGCGCTGGGCGCTCAGGCTCATCCACAGCGCGATCCCCGCGAGCGTGGCCAGGCCGATCACCAGGCTCACGACCGTCGTGTGCGCGGTCGTGCGGGCCTCGACCCAGGTGGACAGCATCACCGCGCCTCACGATCGGAACTCGTGCGAAGTGCTCATTGGTACGCAGCCAAAGGATGGCACGCAACCCGCGGACGGTGCTTTCCGGACCACTGGCGGTGATCGGCACCGACCCACTACCGTCTGGCGCTCGGCACACCCGACGATGGGGCTCACCAATGCTTTCGCCTGCCCGTGCCCTGCCGGCAGCGGTTCTCACCCTCGCACTGGTGGTGAGCGGGTGCACGACCGGGCAGACGTCCGATGATCCGCCGACCATCGGTTTCCTGTCGCAGAACACCTCGCGCGACTTCTCCCGCGAGATGAGCGACGGGTTCACCGCGGGCGCGCAGCTGGTCGGTGGCGTGCGGACCGAGACCACCGGCCCGGCCACGCACGACGGCCTGCGCCAGGTCGAGCTGCTCAGGGACCTCGCCACGCGGGCCAGGGGCGGCATCGGGGTGTCCGCGGTGGCACCGGAGCTGCTCGCGGGGCCGATGGCGCGGCTGGTCGAGCAGGACATCCCGGTGATCGCGGTCGCCGGCGGCCAGATCGCGCCGGGCGCCGACGTCGAGCTGCTCATCGAGAACGACAGCTACGACATGGGCCAGCTGCTCGCCGACGCCGCCGTGGAGCGGCTCCCGCCCGACGCCGCGGGCACCGTGGTGATCGGCAGCAACTCCCCCGCGATGCCCGCGCTGGACCAGCGGTCGGCCGGCATGCGGGCCCGGCTCACCGAACGGCTGCCGAAGCTGCGGGTGATGGGCCCGCTCGACACCGGCAGGGACGCGCAGGCGAACCTCGCGACCTGGCAGCGGGTCGTGGACGCGAACCCGGACGCGCTCGCGTTCCTCGGCGCCGGCGACGTCGACGCGGTGAACCTCGCCGCCGTGCACGCCGCCAGGGGCGCGCGGTGGCTGGCCGGTGCGTTCAGCGTGGACCCGAAGGCGCTGCAGGGCGTCAAGGACGGGCACCTGTTCGCGTCGGTGTCGGCGGAGCACTTCGTGAAGGGCGCGGTGGCCGGCTGGCTGCTCGCCGCGCACGCGAAGAACGGCCGCCCGCTGCCGGAGGGCTGGTTCGTGGCGCCGGGGCTGCTGGTGACGCGGGCCAACGTGGACCAGATCATCGCCCGCCAGTCGAGTCCCGAGGCGCGGCTCGACGCGGCACGGCCCCAGGTGGAGGCGTTGACCGCCCACGCCGAACGGCACATCCGGCCGCTGCACGAGGCTCGGTGAGCGGGGCACGCCGGCTGGACCAGGCGCGGTAAGCGCCTTCCACCGCCTGGTCCAGCGGCCGCGGCAGCACGGTGACAGGGGCGGAAGTCCCAGGTGAGCATGACTCGTCCGAGTCCCAGCCCTGGAGGTCCCATGATCAACCGCAGGACGCTCACCAAGTCCCTGGGTGCCGCACTCGCCATGTCCGCGACGGCTTCCGCGACGGGTTCCGCGACGGCAGCGGCCACCGAGCCGGCGACAACACCCGCCGGCCCCGGCCCGCACCGGGGCCGCCTGCTGATCAGGGGCGGCGCGGTGGTCACCGTCGACCCCGCGCTCGGCGTGCTGCCCCGCGGTGACGTGCTCGTCGAGAACGGCCGGATCGCCGCGGTCGGCCTCGGCCTGAAGGCACCGGACGCGCAGGTCGTCGACGCGACCGGCATGATCGTCGCGCCGGGGTTCGTCAACACCCACCACCACATGTGGAGCGCGCTGGGCCGCAACTTCGTGGCCGACGGCTTCCCGTACTTCGCGGCGAAGCGGGCCACGTCGGCGCTGTACGAACCGGCCGACCACTACCGCAGCGTGCTGCTCGGGCTCGCCGAGCTGGCGAACGCGGGCGTCACCACCGTCCACAACTGGTGCAACAACACGCGTTCCCCCGCGCACGCCGACGCCGAGCTGCGGGCGCACCGCGACGGGCTGCTGCGCGCTCGGTTCTCCTACGGCCACGTGGACCAGATGCCGCGGGACGTGCCGGTGGACCTGACCGACGTGGACCGCGTGCGGCAGCAGTACTTCGCGGGTGGCACCGCGTTCGACGGGCGCGTGCACCTCGGGGTCAGCGTGCGCGGGCTGTCGCAGAGCGATGAGAGCGCTTTCTTCGCCGACATGGACGCGGTGCTGGGCCGCGGGCTGCCGGTGTCGGTGCACGCGGGCCAGTCGCCGCCGCGGATCGTGGACGCCGCCGACTACGAGCGGCGCGGGTGGCTGGGGCCGAAGACGTTGCTGTGCCACTACGTCACGGCGCTCGACAGCGACATCGAGGTCCTGGTGCGCACCGCCACGCCGCTGAGCTGGGCGCCGCACTCGGAGTTCCGCCTCGGCGCGGCCGGTGACCCGAGGGCGGCGCTGCTGCGCATGAACGCGGCCGGGCTGCCGGTGTCGCTGTCGTCGGACGCCACGTCCATCGCGCCGCCGGACCCGTTCGAGACGATGCGGGTGGCCTGGACGACGGGAATCCCGTGGCAGGGCACGCCCACCGCGGACCTGCCGGAGATCGGGTTCCGCCGGGTGATCGAGATGGCGACGGTCAACGGCGCCCGCGCGCTGGGCCTGGGCGACGTCACCGGGTCGATCACCGTCGGCAAGCGCGCCGACCTCGTCCTGGTGCGCACCACCGACGTCAACATCGCGCCGGGTGGGCTGCCCGAGACCGCGCTCGTGCAGTCGGCCACACCCGCCAACGTGGACACCGTGCTCGTCGACGGGGAGTTCGTGAAGCGCGGCGGCCGGTTGGCCGGTTACGACGTGGACCGGATCGTGCGCGACGCCACGGCCTCGTCGCTGCGGATTCGCGCGGCGGCGGGCGGGGTGCTCACGCCTCCCGCCGGCTGACGCGGGGGCACGGAGGCGTTCACAGGGCGAGCACGGCGCGGGTGAACGCCTCCGGTGCGGACGTACCGAACCGCGGACCGATTCCGGTATGCGAACGGAATGAGCCATGAATAGCGAGAACGGTTTCCCCGCCGGACTCAGGAAGCCCGGCGGAGAAACCGTTCAGGTGTTCAGATTCGTGAAAAGGTCGGTCAGCGCTGCAGCGTCAGCACACCCGGCCGGTACGGCAGCTTGCCGTAGTCGCCACCCGAGCTCGGGTTGCGGCCCTGGTACAGCAGCTGCAGGTTGCAGGGGTCGATCGTCTTGGTCTGGTCGGGGTTGGTGCGGATCAGGTCACCGTGGCTGATGTCGTTGGTCCAGGTGGCACCGCTGTTCGCCTTGCCGGCGAACGGACGGCTCTCGGTGGCCGCCTGCGGCGTCCAGGAACCGCTGAGGCTGCTGGAGGTGAACGACCGGAAGTAGCGGCCGTTGGCACCGATCGCCTCGACGATCATCAGGTACTGGTTCTGGCCCTGGACCTTGTAGACCTCGGGCGCCTCGAACAGGTTGTTCGTCGTGTCGCTCATGACGGTCGTGTAGGAGGAGCCGAAGCTGCCGGGGAAGTTCCCGATGGGCATGACCTGGCGGTAGATCTTGCCGTTGTCGCCGGCGAAGAACAGGTACATGTTCTGGCCGTCACCGATGAGCGTCTGGTCGATGGGGCCCGTGCCGGAGCCGCTGATGCTCGCCGTGGAGAGCACCTGCGGCGACGACCACCCGTTCGGGTTGGTGGGGTCGCTCGACGTCCGGTAGGTGAACGCGGTGCCGCCCCACTGGTAGGCGAGCACCCAGATGTTCTTCGGGGCGAAGTAGATCAGCGTGGGCGCGACGGTGCCGGAGTTCATCGCGTTCTGGCTCGCCGACCCCATGTCCGACCAGTTGGTGAACGGGGTGAAGTTCATCGAGCCCCAGCTGGTCCCGGTGTCGTGCGTGGTGCTGTAGACCAAGTGCTTGCCGTTGACCATGACGTGGGTGAAGTCCTTGAGGGACACCCAGCCCTGCCGCGGCTGCGCCAGCGCGCCGGTCGAGGACCAGCGGTAGGTCGACGGCAGGGAGCACTGGCCGGGGTTGTTGCTCGTCGTGGTGGTGGGGCCGGTGTCGCCACCGACGCGCACGAGCTGCCACTGCTGGTTGGTGCCGCCCCAGTCGCTGTACTGCACGACGTTGCCGCCGTCTGCGGTGGAGGCACCCTGGACCTCGACGGCCTTGCCGCTGTTGCGGTTGATCAGCCGCACGTGGCCGCCGTCGGAGTCAGCGAGGCGGAACTGCTGGTTGGTGCCGTTGAGGTCCGACCACTGGACGACGTTGCCGCCGTCCGCGGTCGAGAAGTTGTGGACGTCGAGCACCTTGCTCGACAGGCGGGACTTCACCCGGTAGTAGCCGTCGCCGGAGTCGACGAACTGCCACTGCTGCTGGTTGCCGTCGTTGCGGCTCCACTGGGTGATGCGCGCGCCGTCACCGGTGGCGAGGTTGTAGACGTCCAGCGCCTTGCCGCTGTTGCGGTTGACCAGCACGTACCAGGCGGTGGTGTCGACGGTCGCAGCCGACACGGGCGCCGCGTTGACCGCCACCAGCAACCCGCCGAGCAGCACGCCGATCACGGCGGTGACGCCGGCGGCACGGCGCCTGCGGGTCTGGGGAAGTGCGGTGGGCGGGTGATGGTCTGTCCTGACCACGGGCGTGCTCCTCTTCGTCGAGGTGTGGGCGAACTGCGGCACGGGCAACGTCCGAGCGACCTCTTGCGCCGAGTGGTCATCGCGCGCCCTGTGATGAAAGTGCCTCTATGTGAGCGTTCGACAATTCGACGACGACCCCGGAGACCGGGCTGTCTTCACCGCACATGTCGAACGCACACAGCAAACTCTGAGGCACGATCTGCGACTGGTCAAGAACCAATGTGAACGCTAACACGATCAAGCCCGCCACATCCTGCTGCTTTTAGCGGAAGCTAAAAGAACCCGCATTCCTTTAGCTTCCGCTAAAAGCGCGGAACCGCGAGGTGCGCGCAATTGCGCGGTGGCTACGCGCCCGCACCGCCGTCGACCGGCACCAGCGCACCGGTCACCATCGCGGCCCGGTCGCTCAGCAGCCACGCCGCCACCTCGGCGACCTCGCGGGGCTGCGCCATCCGGCCCACCGGGATCGTGGCGGTGAGCTGCTCGACGACGCCGGGGGTCGCCGCCTCCCACTCGTCGATCATCGCCGTCTCGGTGCCACCGGGCGTGATGCCGTTGACCCGGATGCCCTCCCGGCCCCACGTCACGGCCGCGCTCTCGGTGAGGCTGTTGAGCGCGCGCTTCATGGCGCCGTAGGCGGGCAGCACGGGGTTCGCGCGGCGGCTGCCGATGCTGGAGGTGTTCACGATCGCGCCGCCGCCGTTCTTGCGCATGAGGGCGGCTTCGGCGGTCATCGCGGTCCAGTGGCCGCGGAAGTTGACCACGAACTGCTCGTCGATCGTCTCGTCGCTGGTCGTGTCGAGCGGGCCGGGCTGCTGCACCACCGCACCGTTGTTGAAGGCGCCGTCGAGCCGTCCGTGCAGCTGCTCGACCCGGTCGACGGCGGCGCGGATGCTGTCGCGGTCGGCGAGGTCCACCACGACCGCGTCGGCGACACCGCCCTCGGCGCGGATGCCGGTGACGACGCGGTCCAGGGCGTCGGCTCCGCGGGCGGCCAGCACGACGGCGGCACCCTCACGGGAGAACAGCCGGGCCGCTGCCTCGCCGATGCCGCGGCTGGCGCCGGTGATGAGCACGACCTTGCCGGTGAGCAGCCCGGCCGGAGTGGTGTCGGAGTTCGTCATGGCTCCAGCGTCGAGCCGCCGGCGCACCGGAGGCAGGCACAGGCTGTACCACCCTGGGCCCGTCCGCGGCGCGGATACTCGGGGCATGGACAAGCAGCAGCTCGGCGCGTTCCTGCGCAGCCGGCGCGCCCGGCTCCGGCCGCAGGACGTCGGTCTCCCGTCCGGCCCGCGCCGCAGGACCGCGGGCCTGCGGCGCGAGGAGGTGGCGGTGCTCGCGCACATCTCCACCGAGTACTACGTCCGCCTGGAGCAGGGACGGGCCCCGCGCCCGTCGGCCGAGGTGCTCGCCGGGATCGCGGGCGCGCTGCGGCTGACCGGCGCCGAGTCCGACCACCTGCACGTCCTCGCGGGCACCGCGCCCAGCCGCACGGCGGTGCACCGGCGCGACGTCCGGCCGAGCGTCCTCGCGTTGCTCGACCGGCTGCCGCAGACGGCCGGGATGGTGGTCTCGGCGGCGTTCGAGGTGCTCGCGTGCAACGACCTGATGGCCGCGCTGATGGAGGACTTCCGCGTCCTGGCCCCGCGGGACCGCAACCTCGCGCGCCGCGCGTTCCTCACACCGGGGCCCGCGCTGTACGGGGTCTCCGACGCGACGGAGTTCCGCCACCACGTCGTCATGCAGCTGCGCGCCACCCTCGCCCGGTACCCGGCCGACGTGGTGATCTCCGATCTGGTCGGTGAGCTGTGCGAGGGCAGCGCCGAGTTCGCGCGGCGGTGGGAACGCCACGACGTGCAGTCGCCGACCGTGCTCAGCAAGAGTTTCCGGCACCCGCTGGTCGGGAGGATCACCGTCGACTGCGACTCGCTGGCGCTCACCGACAGCGACCAGCACCTCGTGCTCTACAGCGCACCGGCCGGGTCACCCGACGCCGAGGCGCTGGCGCTGCTGAACGTGGTGGCGGCACAGGGTTTCGACACCAGCGACAGGGCCTGACCGGTCACAGCCTGCGGACCCGGCCGAGCCACGCCGCCAGCTCGACGGGCCCGTGCGCGGGCAGGCCGCGCTGCACGGCCACCGCGGAGATCTGCTCGGTGATGAACCCCTGGTAGCTCGCGGCCTCGACGCTCTCGACCACCCAGCCGTCGATGAACGCCGCGGGGATCACGCCCTCGCCGATGCTGGAGCTCAGCCCCGGCGCGGCGTCGGAGTGGGCGAGGATGTGCACGAGCGCGCCGGGGTTCGTCAGCGAGTGCAGCACCTGCGCGTACGCCTGTGCGTGACCCGAGTCGCCGTAGGCGCCGAACCCGTGGAACAGCGCCACGTCCACGACCGTGTCGAACCCGCCCGACAGGAACGGGTGGTCCTGCGGCCGCAGCATGTTCGCGACCTCGAACCGCGCCTCGGGCACCCCGCGTTCGGCCGCGGTGCGGCGGGCGTAGGCGATGGCGCTCGGGGACAGGTCGACGCCGAGGGAGTCGTAGCCGAGCTTCGTGAAGAGGGTGGTGTGCTCACCGGAGCCGCAGCCCGGTTCGAGGACGCGGCCGCGGACCAGGCCCTGCCGCTCCAGCTCGACGATCGCGGGCTGCGGCCCGCCGATGAGCCACGGAGCGGTCCCCTCGTCGTACATGAAGTTCCAGTACTCGGGGTCCGTGAAGCCGCGGGACTCGTCGGTCTTCTCGCTCTGTGTCATGGGCACAGTCTGATGAGCAGGACGGACCGGGAACACCAGGTGGAAACGATCCCACGCGGTTGCGCAGCATGGACCCCGCGCGGGGTCAGACCGCGGACCGCACGCGGGTCAGCACGGTGTCGAGGTGGTCCACCACGCCCTGCACCGACGACGGGTCCGCGACCGCGGCGACGTGCCCGTCCGGCCGGACCAGCACCAGCAGCGGGCCGTTCACCTGGTACCCGCGGTGGGCGGCCTCCTCCTCCGGCGGGATGACGTGGGTGGTGATCGCGGCGGTGTACCGGTCGTCGAGCCGTGCGGCCAGCCCGTCGGTGTCGAGGCCCTGCGCGCCGAACAGCAGCACGTGGTACCCGGCGCCGTGGGTCAGGTCCAGCACGCTGCTCGCCCCGTCCGGGGTGGGCCGGATCTCGGCGTACGGCGCGCGGTCGCCCGGCCGCAGCGGCCCGGTGCCGGGGCCGACCGCGGCCGAGCCCCGGTAGCTGATCCACAGCTGCGAGAACATGTGGAAGAACATCCGGCGGATCGGCGCCAGCCGGGACACCACGCCGACCACGCGGGTCGCCACGTGCGTGCGCATCCACACCGCCACCGCGCTGTTCCCGGTCTCCAGCTTGAACCCGAGGTCGGTGCGCTTGAGGACGGTCCGCGCGATGGGGCGGCGTTCCGACTCGTAGGTGTCGAGCAGCGACTCGGGCGCCTCGCCGTTGACGACCTGCGCGAGCTTCCAGGCGAGGTTGACCGCGTCGCCGACACCGAGGTTGAGGCCCTGGCCACCGGCCGGGTTGTGGATGTGCGCGGCGTCGCCCGCGAGGAACACGTTGCCGACGCGGAACTTCGAGGCGATCCGGCTGTGGAACCGGAACATCGACGCCCACACGACGTCCTTGAGCCGGGCGTCGACCTTGAAGTAGTTCTCGAACCACTGCTGCAGGTCCGCGGGCGGCAGCGGCGCGTAGGCCTCGTGCGTGGGGTTCTTCTGCGCAGGCGCCTGGCTCAGCTCCGGCGGCACCACGCCGAAGAGCCGGCAGCGCCCGGACGCCAGCGGCAGGATGCCGACGAAACCGCCGCGGGTCAGGTTGAGCCGCATCCCCCGCACGCCCAGGTCGACGTCGAGCGTGACGTCGGCGAGCATGCCCGCCTGGGCGTAGGTCTCGCCGTCGAACGACTGGCCGACGAGCCCGCGCACCACGCTGCTCGCCCCGTCCGCGCCGACCAGCCAGCGGGCCGTGATCGTGCGCCCCTGCACGGTGGTCACGGCGACCTCGGTGCCGGAGTCGGCCAGGTCCGCCACGGCGGTGTTCCACTCGACCTCGACGTGGTGCTCCTTCAACGCCTCCACGAGCACCCGCTCGGTCTCGAACTGCTCCAGCGCGAGCGCGTAGGGGAACCGGGTCTGGTCCGCGCTGCCCTCACCGGCGAGCGGCATGTCGCCCACGTGCCGGCCGGCCTCGTGGATCGCGACGTCGGTGATGGGCAGGCCGCGGGCGACGGCCGCCTCCGCGACCCCGAGCCGGTCGAAGTGCTCCAGGGTGCGGGCGTGCACGATCGCGGCACGCGCCTGTTCCACCGGGCCCGACCCGGCGTCGACCACCCGCACCCGCACGCCGTGCTGGGCGAGCATGAGGGCGGCGCAGAGACCGGTCGGTCCCGCGCCCGCCACCAGGACGTCGCAGTCGCGTTCGTCGCGCATCGGCTTCCTCGTTCACGTCGGCGAATGTGCGATCGCAGTATTGCGAGCTGCGCGGACGCACCACATCGCCCGCCGTGGAACGGGATCGGGGGGCCACCCTGCGCGAGCGCGCAGGTTCTCCGGCAGGTCCTTATCAGCGGACCGCCCGACGTCCGATGGTGGAGGCCGTCACGTCGTGGACCGCCGGAAGTCGAGGAACCTCAATGAGCGCCCCGGAAGCGTACTTTGATGACCTGGCCGAGCTCTACGAGCGGTTCACGGTGATCCGTGACGCCGCCACGAGCCCGGTGCGGTCGTGGCTCGTCGAGCAGCTGCCGGGAGGTCGCCGCGCGCTCGACGCCGGGTGCGGCAGCGGCAACAACTGCGGCCTGCTCGCGAGCCGGTACGACGAGGTGGTCGGCGTCGACTTGTCGCAGAAGATGCTCGACATCGCCGCCACCAAGCGGACGCGGGTGCCGGTGCGCTACGAGTGCCGCAACGCCGTCGACCTCACGCCCGAGCGCGACGGGCAGTTCGACCTGGTGATGTCGGTCAACGCGGTGTTCCACATGGGACCCGCCGACGAGGTGCTGCCCGTGCTGCGCGCCCTCGTCGCCCCCGGCGGCCGGCTCGTGGTGGTCGACGTGACCCAGCCCGACGGTGCCGCGGCGCCGAGCGAGCAGAGCGCCTACGCGTTCGAGACCGGCAAGATCATCTACGACGTGTCCGGTGACGTCGACGCCGCGTGCGACTCGGTGCGGATGATGCTGCACCCGCGCTGGCTGGAGATGAGCGCCGCCGCGATGCCGCTCACGGACACGGAGTTCCGCCTGCAGTACGAGAAGGCGCTGCCCGGCGTGCGGATCACGAAGGACCTCATCCCGACGATGAGCGCGGTCGTCTGGGACAACGCATGAGCGTCTTCGACCTGCCCCGCCTGCACTTCGCGGGCTCCGCCGTCACCCGCCTGCCCACCGGGCCGCGCGCGGGGTGGCTGGACCTGGAGAGCAACCGGGCCATCGACGCCGACGGCGTGTTCGACACCGACCGCCCGGTGCAGGACTACTACGACTTCCTGGGCGAGTCGAAGGGCCACAACTTCGAGGGCAACGGCCACTTCTGGGTCGACGCGGAGGTCGTCGGCACGGAGCTGGCCGCCGGTGAGGTGGGCGCGGACGACCTCGTCGTCGGCCGGCAGCTCGACTTCTGGGGCCACTTCTGCGACTACACGGCGGGCACGGCGAACCGCTCGCGGGTCTTCGACGTCGACCCCGCCTCCAACTGGACCACCACGCTGATGGTCGGCCAGCTCGCACTCGGCCGGTCGGGGCGCTCGCACGACGTCCCGTACCTGGTGACCGGTGACGTGAACGGCCTGTGCCCGCCGCGCTGGAACCAGTTCCACACCGTGCTGCACCAGTTCGTGGTGGACAAGACCGAGGGCCTGCACTGGCTCGACGGCGCAGCGGACTCCCCCGCGCTCGCCCGGTTGCGCGCGGTGGCCGAGGACGACGCCGACGGCCTCGTGGTGCAGTTCTCGATCACCGACATGAAACCCACCGGCGTGGGCCAGCCGGACGTCTGGCGGCTGCGCGGGACGATCGCGCCCTGGCGCCGCCACGAGCTGCGCACCTCCCCCGCCGGGCGGCTGCTCACCGCGCGCACCACCGGGTCCGCGCTGCCCAACGCCTCCGTGCACCTCACCGAATCGCACGTCACCGCGAACCTGGTCACCGCGTGGTCGCGGACCGGCCTGGAGGTGCGCACGGCGTCGGGCACGCTGCTCGCCACGATTCCCCCCGCCGAGGACGCGCGCACGTCCGGCGTGGTCGTGGTGTCCAGGGTGGACGGTGGCACCGGCGACCCGGCCGAACCGCTCGTGCTCACCGCGCCCGACGGCACCGTCCTGTCCCGCGAGGAGGAGGTCGTCGTCGAGTCCGACGAGGCCGCGCTGTTCCTGGAGCACGAGAACACCGGGACCGGCGAGGACCACGCGGTCGAGATCCCGGTCCGCTCCTACGTGCGCGGCGCACCGGCCCGCGTCGACCGCATCCACGTCGAGCAGCACGTCAACCCGGCCGCGCTGCCGTTGGCGCAGGACCGCGACACCGCGCAGCTCGTCGCGTTCCTGCCGGTCGGCCAGTCCGAGTACCGGCCCGACCTGGTGCTCTCGACCGACGAGCACGGTCGCGGCACCATCACGCTCAAGGGCGTGCGCGGCGGTGCGACGAGGGTGCTGCTGCGCCCGGAGACCACGCCGGAACCGCGCGGCACCACGGCGGCCGAGCGCTACGACAACAACGACGAGCAGGGCTACTGGTCGGCGGTCGGGTCCGTGGCCGTGCGGGTGCTGCCGGACCACTGGCACCTCGACGACCTGCCCGACGAGGAGATCACCTTCCCCACGCTGTACCGGGAGGCGCTCGCCTACTACGAGCTGCAGTACTCGTTCATGCGCTCGGAGGTGCTGAGCCTCGCCGACGAGTTCAAGGTCGAGCCCTACGCCCGGCTGATCTGGCACGTGTCCGCGCCCGAGCACAAGGGCAAGACGTTCTACATGCCGCCGACGCGGGACATGAGCGCGCCGCAGATCCGCCTGATGCTGCGCTACCTGCTCGCCGACGACGACCGGCGGCAGACACCGCCGACCTTCGTCCCCCAGCAGCGCAAGCTCGGCACCATCACGACCAAGGACCAGCTGCTGCACGCGCTCCACCAAGCCGCGGCGATCGAGCTGGCCACCATGGTCCAGTACCTCTACGCGGCCTACAGCGTGCCCACGCACGGTGCCGGCCGGAAGCTGGTCGAACGCGGTGAGTGGACCGAGGAGCACCTGCTCACCGCGTGCGGCGAGGGCACCGAGACGTGGAACAACGGCATCCGCGGCAGCCTGATGTCCGTCGCCCGCGAGGAGATGATGCACTTCCTCGCGATCAACAACATCCTGATGGCGATGGGCCGGCCGTTCCACCTGCCCAAGCTCGACTTCGGCACGTTCAACAGCCAGGTGTGCGTGCCGCTGGAGTTCTCGCTGGAGCCGTTGAACCTCGCGAGCGTGCAGCGGTTCGTGGCACTGGAACAGCCGCACGACCTGATCGACGACATCGAGGGCAACGACTCCGCGGTCCTGCGCGCGGACGGCGAGCCCTACCAGTACGGGTCGCTGAGCGAGCTGTACGCGGCGATCCGCGAGGGCGTCCAGGCCGTTCCCGGTGTGTTCCTGGTGAAGAAGGGCCGCGGCGGCGGTGCGCACCACCTGTTCATGCGCGAGTCGGTCAACGCGGTGCACCCGGACTACCAGCTGGAGGTCGACGACGTCGCGAGCGCCGTGTTCGCCATCGACTTCGTCACCGAGCACGGCGAGGGCGGGCACATCCCCTCGACGCTGCCGGAGGAGGAGTCGCACTTCGACACGTTCCTGCGGATCTCGGAGCTGCTGATCGCGGAACGCGCGAAGGGCCCCAACGGCCGCAAGATCCCGTGGAACCCGGCCTACCCGGTGATGCGCAACCCCACGCTGAAGCCCGGCAACCCGGCGATGGACCACATCACCCACGAGCCGGCCCGCATCGCGGTGAAGGCGTTCAACCGGTCGTACTTCCTCGCGATGCAGCTGATGGTGCAGCACTTCGGCTACAGCCCGGACAAGTCGCTGCGCCGCTCGCGGCTGATGAACTGGTCGCTGGACATCATGACCGGTGTGCTGCGGCCGCTGGGCGAGCTGGTCGTCACGCTGCCGTCCGGGCGGCCCGGCCGCACCGCGGGACCGTCGTTCGAGCTCGACTCCACCCCGGAGTACATCTCCCGGCCCGACGTCGCTGTCGAGTGGATGGCCCGCGAGTTCCACGAGGTGGCCGACCTCGCCCGCAAGTGCGTCGGCTTCGGCCTCACCCCGACCGTCGCCGACCTGCTCGCCTTCATCGGCGACTCGTTGCGCACCATGGACCTGAAGGACCTGTGATGGCCGAGACGACGACCGTGTGCATCGCGGGCGGAGGCCCGGCCGGTGCCGTGCTCGGGCTGCTGCTCGCCCGGTCCGGTGTGGACGTCGTGGTGCTGGAGAAGCACGCCGACTTCCACCGTGACTTCCGCGGTGACACCGTGCACCCCGCCACGTTGCAGATCCTCGACGAGCTCGGCTTGATCGAGAGGTTCCACGAGCTGCCGCACCAGAAGGTCAGCACGATCGGCGTGGTGCAGGACGGCAAGCGGATCGACATCGCCGACTTCCGCCGGCTCCGGGTCCCCTACCCGTACATGGCCTTCGTGCCGCAGTGGGACTTCCTGGACCTCATCACCGCCGAGGCCAAGCGGTACCCGGGGTTCCGGTTGCTGATGAAGACCGAGGCGCTGGGCGTGGTGCGGTGCGACGGCCGGGTGGCGGGCCTGCGCGTGCGCGGCCCCGAGGGCGAGCGGGAGATCCGTTCGACGCTCGTGGTCGCGGCCGACGGGCGGCACTCGGTGATCAGGCGGGACGCGGGGTTCGAGCCCACGCTGATCGGCCGCTCGCTCGACGTCATCTTCTTCCGGATCTCCCGCAGGGACACCGATCCGGACGAGGGCATCTGCGTGCGGATCGGCAACGGCAAGATCTTCGGCGCCACCGACCGCCGCACCTACTGGCAGATGTCCTACGAGACGTCCACCGGCGGCATGGACAAGGTGCGCCGCGAAGGCCTCGACAAGTTCCGCGCGGACCTCGCCGAGCTGGTGCCGTTCCTCGCCGACCGGGCGCACGAGGTGTCCTCCCTGGACCAGCTGAGCCCGCTGGAGGCGCGGATCGACCGGCTGGAGCGCTGGCACGAGCCCGGTCTGCTGTTCATCGGCGACGCCGCGCACGCCATGTCCCCGGTCGCGGGCTTCGGCGTGAACCTCGCCGTGCAGGACGCGGTCGCCACCGCCAACATCCTCACGGAGGCGTTGCTGCGCAAGCAGAACGGAGAGCCCTTCGACGACGGGCTGCTCGCGCGGGTGCGCAAACGACGCAAACGCGCCGTCGCGTTGTCGCAGGGACTGCAGCGCGCCACCCAGAAGTTCGGCATCGACGAGGCGCTCGACGGGTCGGGCCAGCCGCCCGCCCCGAAGGTCTTCGAGAAGCTCGGCGTCGCCCAATGGCTGATGAGCCGCGTCATCGGGCTCGGATTCCGGCCAGAACACGTTCGCACCCAAGCCGCAGCGCCGGAGGAGACCGCCCGATGACCGCACCGGGAATGCCACCGCAGGCACGGATGATGCAGATGATCACCGGGTACTGGGTCACCCAGATCGTGCACGCCGTCGCCGACCTCAAGCTCGCCGACCACCTCGCCGACGGTCCGCTGACCGGCGCGGAGATCGCGGAGCTGATCGGCGTCGACGCGGGCACGACCACCAGGTTGCTGCGCGCCTGCGCGGCGCAGGGGCTCGTGACCTACGACAGCGGCAAGTTCCTCAGCACCCCGTTGCTGGAGACGCTGCGCGAAGGGGCGCCGGGGTCGTTCCGCGACATCGCGATCGTGCACGGCTCACCGGGGCACTGGCTGTCCTGGGGCCGGTTCCCGGACGCCGTGCGCGCCGGCGAGCCGCAGACCGGTGCCGCGCTGGGCAGTGACATCTGGACCTACTTCCAGGCGAACCCGCGGGAGTGGGAACGGTTCTCCAGCTCCATGTCCGAGCTGACCGACGGGCTGTCGCGGGAGATCGGCGACCTGCTCGACACCACCGGTCTCACTACTGCGGTCGACGTCGGCGGCGCGAACGGCGCGTTGCTGCACCCGCTGCTGAGGGCGAACCCGGAGCTGCGGGGCGTCGTCTTCGACCTGCCGACGGTGGAGCCGACCGCGGTGGCCGAGGCGGAGAAGGCCGGTCTCGCCGACCGCTGCACGTTCGCCGGCGGCTCGTTCTTCGACGCCGTCCCGGAGGGCGACCTGTTCCTGCTCAAGGCCGTCCTGCACAACTGGGACGACGACGCGTGCGTCGAGATCCTCACCAACTGCCGCAGGGCGTTGCGCCCCGGCGGCCGGGTGGTCGTCGTCGAGATGCCGCTCGGGCCGATGGGCGAACCGGGCTTCGCCCCGCTGCTCGACCTCGGGATGCTCGCCGTCAACTCCGGCCGCGAGCGCGACCTCGACCACTACGACGCGTTGCTGCGGCGGTCGGGCCTGCGCCGGGTCGAGGTCACGCCGACCTCGTCACCGCAGAGCCTGATCCACGCCGTCGCCCAGTAACCACGAACCGGAGGACTGACCGAAGATGTTGAAGAACGTAGTTGTCGTCGGCGGCGGCACGGCCGGCTGGATGACCGCCTCCTACCTCACGGCCGCCTTCGGCGACCGGGTCGACGTCACGCTCGTCGAGTCGGCCCGCGTCGGCTCGATCGGCGTGGGCGAGGCGACGTTCAGCACGGTCCGGCACTTCTTCGAGTACCTCGGCCTGGAGGAGAAGGAGTGGATGCCCGCGTGCAACGCGACCTACAAGCTCGCCATCCGGTTCGAGAACTGGCGTGAGCCCGGACACCACTTCTACCACCCGTTCGAGCGGCAGCGCGTCGTCGACGGCTTCCCGCTGACGGACTGGTGGCTGCGCGAGCGGAAGTCGGACCGCTTCGACAAGGACTGCTTCCTGGTCGGCACGCTGTGCGACGACCTGAAGTCGCCGCGGCACCTCGACGGCGAGCTGTTCGAGGGCGGCCTGGGCGAGCGCAGCACGTACCGCACGACCCTCGCCGAGCAGACCACGCAGTTCCCGTACGCCTACCACTTCGACGCCACGCTGGTCGCGAACTACCTGCGCGACTACGCGGTCGCGCGGGGTGTGAAGCACGTGCTGGACGACGTGCAGGACGTGGCGCTGGACGACCGCGGCTGGATCAGCCACGTCGTCACCAGGGACAACGGGAACCTCACCGGCGACCTGTTCATCGACTGCACCGGTTTCCGCAGCCTGTTGCTGGGCAAGGCGTTGCAGGAGCCGTTCGAGTCCTACCAGTCCTCGCTGCCCAACGACAGCGCGGTCGCGTTGCGCGTGCCGCAGGACATGGAGAACCGCGGGCTGCGGCCGTGCACGACGGCCACCGCGCAGGAGGCGGGCTGGATCTGGACGATCCCGCTGTTCGACCGCATCGGCACGGGTTACGTCTACGCCAGCGACTACACCACGCCCGAGGAGGCCGAGCGGACGCTGCGCGCGTTCGTCGGCCCGGCCGCGCAGGACGCCGAGGCCAACCACATCAGGATGCGCATCGGCCGCAGCCGCCGCCACTGGGTGAACAACTGCGTCGCGATCGGGCTGTCCAGCGGGTTCGTCGAGCCGCTGGAGTCCACCGGCATCTTCTTCATCCAGCACGGCATCGAGCAGCTGGTGAAGCACTTCCCGGACGCGCGCTGGGACGACGGCCTGCGCACCGCCTACAACAGGCTGGTCAACAACGTGATGGACGGCGTGCGCGAGTTCCTCGTCGTGCACTACTACGCCGCCAAGCGCCAGGACAACCAGTACTGGAAGGACACCAAGACCCGGCCGCTGCCCGACGGGCTGGCCGAGCGGCTGGAGCGCTGGCAGACCCGGTTGCCGGACAACGAGTCCGTGTTCCCGCACTACCACGGGTTCGAGTCCTACTCCTACGTGTGCATGCTGCTCGGCCTGGGCGGGCTTCCGCTGAAGTCCTCCCCCGCGCTGGGCCTGATGGACCCGTCGTCGGCCCAGCACGAGCTCAAGCTCGTCGCGGAACAGGCCGCGGAGCTCGCACGGACGTTGCCCACGCAGTACGAGTACTTCGCGCAGCTGCACCAGGCGAGGTGACGGCGGTGGTGCAGAACGGGATCTACCTGCTCGTGCTGCTGGCCGCGGTGTTCGCGGTCGCGTGGCTGGGCCGACGCCTCGCGCGGCTGCTGCGGATGCCCACCGTGGTCGGGGAGATCGCGCTGAGCATCCTGCTCGGACCGGTGCTGCTGGCCGCGTTCGGCAGGGGCGTGTTCACCGCCGTGCTGCCCGCGGCCGTCACCGGTCCGCTGAAGCAGGTCGGTGAGGCGGGGCTGGTGCTGTTCCTCGTCGGCGTCGTGCACCACCTCGACCGGGGTGCGGGCGGGTGGCGCGGCCGGGCGCTGGGCCGGATCAGCCTCGGTGCGTTCGCGGTGCCGCTGCTGACCGGTCTCGTCTTCGCCGCCTGGGCGGTCTGGCTGGCACCAGCGGACGTGCGCGGCACCGCACCGGCCACCGCGCTGGTGATCATGCTCGCGGTCGCCATGTCCGTGACCGCGGTGCCGGTGCTGGCGCGCATCCTGGAGGAGCGCTCGGACCTGGGGCGTGCCTCGGCGCTGTCGATGATGGCGTCGGTGCTGATCGACACGCCGGCGTGGTTGCTGCTGACCGTCGCGCTCGGGCTCGCCGCCGGTGGTCTCGGCGGCGTGTGGCTCGCGTTCGCGACCATCGCCGCCGGCGGCCTCGTCGCGTGGGCCGGGCACCGGGCGCTCGGCTCGGCACCGGCCGAGGCGTTCGCCGCCGCACGGCCGCGCACGACCGCGCTCGTCCTCGCCGTCGTGGCGCTCGGTGCGGGAACGGCGGTGCACTCGCTCGGTCTCACGGCCATCTTCGGCGCGTTCCTCGTCGGTCTCACGGTGCCGGGGACCGAGGCGTGGTCGCGGGTCGTCACGCTGGTCAGCGGCGTGGGCCGGGCGTTCGTGCCGGTGTTCTTCGTGGTGGCCGGCGCGACGCTGTCCACCAGCGGGGTCTCCGCGTTCCCGTGGGTCGGCGTGGTGCTGGCGGTCGTGCTCGGCGTCGCGGGCAAGGTCGGCGGCGGGTACGCCGGTGCGCGCTGGGGCGGCGAGGACCGGGTCACCGCTCTGCGGGTGGGCGTGCTGGTGAACACCCGCGGGCTGACCGAGATCGTGGTGCTGCAGGTCGGTTTCACCGCCGGCCTGCTCACGCCCGGCCTGTTCGTCGCCCTGCTGGTGATGGCGCTGGTGACCACCGCGCTCACCGGCCCGCTGCTCGACCTCGTCACCCGGCGGGTCGGCGCGGCCCGAGAGGAGGTCCCGTTGTGAGCACCCAGTTCCGCTCGCTGATGGCGGCGTTCCCGACCGGTGTCGCGGTGGTGACCGCCTTCGACCGGGACGGCACGCCGTGGGGCATGACGGTGTCGTCGTTGTCGAGCGTGTCGCTGGACCCGCCGACGTTGCTGGTGTGCCTGCGGTACCTCAGCCCGACGCTGGACGCGTTGGTGCACAACGGTTCCTTCAGCGTGAACCTGCTGCACGACGGTGCCAGGCCGGCCGCGGAGCTGTTCTCGTCGGGCGACCCGTCGCGGTTCGAGCGGATCTCCTGGGAACGCCCGGAGTCCGTCGGCGGGCCGCACCTGGTCGACGACGCGCACGCCGCGGCGGACTGCGAGGTCGACCACATGCACCGCACCGGCACGCACGTGGTGGTGTTCGGCAGGGTGGCGCGGGTCGTGCACCGGTCGGCCGCGCAGCCACTGCTCTACGGCCTGCGGCAGTACGCCTCCTGGCCGCAGATGGCGTGAGGAAGGGCCCCTGCCGCGGCAGGGGCCCTTCCTCGTCGTGCGTCAGTGCGAGCCGAGCAGCCACTCCGCGGTCACCCGGATCGCCGGGGCCTGCCAGTGCGCGTCGACCGGCGGGCTGATCTCGACCAGCCGGCTCGGGCAGGTGAGCGCCTCCACCGCGGTGCGCGACGAGGACACCGGCACCGCGGTCGGGCCGGTGCCGTGCACGACGAGGGTCGGGGCGGTGACCACCGGCAGCACGCCGCGCGGCTGCAACCAGAAGACCTCGTTCAGCATCGCCCTGCCGACGACGAACGTGTCGGAGACCCGCAGGTGCCCGTCGGCGAGCAGCGCGCGTGCCGCCTCCTCGCCCAGGAAACCGCGCGACCACGCGGGGTGGGCGTCGGCGAAGTGCTCCTGGTAGTCGATGAGCGGGTTGTACAGCACGACCTTCGCGACCTCGTCACCGCGCCGTGCGGCGTACCCGGCGGCGACACCGCCGGTCAGGCCGGTCGCGACGAGCGCGGCCGGACCCGCACCCACGTGGTCGCGCAGGTGTGCCAGCGCGGCGCTGATGACGTTGAGCAGACCGGACAGGCTGAGCTCCTGCTGGGTGCCCTCGCTGGCGCCGTGGCCGGGCAGGTCGACGCGCAGGGTGGCGACGCCGAGCTGGGCCAGTTCGGTGGCGAGCCGCAGGTAGAACCCGCCCTGGTCGCGGTCGGAGCCCTCGCCGTGCAGCAGCAGGGCCGTGCACCGCAGCTCTCCGGCGGGCAGGACGGTGGTCGCGGCCAACCGCAGGCCGTCGTGTCCGCGCACAGTGGTCGTGCGCTGGTCGAGATCAGCGGTGCGCACTGGCATGCCAGGCCTCCTCACGAGAGTTTGCCCCAGTGTCGGCGGTGGACGGAGCACCGCGCGCCCGTGACCGCGGAAACCGTTGTGTCGTGCGGTATGAACGGGTGAGGCCGGGGTGCGCTGGGGGATGTGGGGCCGTCCGCGGGAGCGCGACGATTCAGCCATGAGTCCGGTGCACACGAACGTACTGTCGGGCGTACCCCACTGGCAGCAGCGGCCCAAGCGCGTCACCGTGCTCGGCGCGGGGGTCGCCGGCCTGGTCGCGGCGCACGAGCTGGAGCGGCTGGGCCACAGCGTCCAGGTCCTGGAGGCACGGCTCGCGGTCGGCGGCCGGGTGCGCACGCACGGGTTCGTCGGCAGGGGCCCGCTCGCCGAGCTGGGTGCCATGCGCATCCCCGCCTCGCACCACCGGACCATGCAGTGGATCGACCTGCTCGGGCTGAGCGACCGGGTGCGGCAGTTCCGCACGCTGTTCTCCGACGACGCCAGCTACCTGGAGACCCGCTCCGGGCACTTCCGGGTGCGCGAGGCCACGAAGGTGCTGGTCGAGGAGTTCCGCGAGGGCCTGCCGCCCGGCGAGTACCGGGAGGAGTCCGTGCTCGCGGCGGCCTGGCTGACTGCCAGCGTCAACGCCGTCGCGCCCGGCGCGTTCCGCACCACCGTGCACAGCGACCTGAACCTCGAGCTGCTGGACCTGCTCGACGGCATCGACGTGCGGCCGTTCCTCGCGAGCACCGGCGGGGTGGAGCGGGTCGACGTCAACCGGTTCTTCGCGGGCAACCCGAAGTTCGCCGCGCGCAGCCGGCTCGCGCACTTCTTCGACGACATCACCGTCGAGACGTCCTCCGCGCTGTTCCGGCTGGAGGGCGGCATGGATCAGATCCCCGTGCGGCTGGCCGAACGCCTGCGCGGCCCGGTGCACCGCGGCCGCGAGGTGGTCGGCCTGCACGTGCGCCCGGACGGCGTGGTCGTGGAGACCCGGCGCGGCCTCGACGTCGTCGCGAGCCAGTGCGACTACGTGCTGTGCACCGTGCCGTTCTCGGTGGTGCGGCGGATGCGGCTGAGCGGGCTCGACGACGACAAGCTCGCGACCGTGCACGACATGCAGTACTGGCCGGCCACCAAGGTCGCCGTGCACTGCCGGGAACCGTTCTGGGAGAGCGACGGCATCAGCGGCGGCGGCTCGTTCACCGGCGGCCTGGTCCGCCAGACCTACTACCCGCCGGTCGAGAGCGACCCGCGGCTCGGCGCGGCCCTGCTCGCCAGCTACACCATCGGCCCGGACGCGGACGCGCTGGGGCAACTGCCCGCACAGCAACGCGAACGCGTGGTGCTGGACGAGCTGAGCCGCATCCACCCCGAGCTCAAGGCGCCGGGGATGGTGCTCGACGTGGTGACCCAGGCGTGGGGCGAGGACTTCTCCAGCATGGGCGCCGCGTCGGTGCGGTGGAGCAAGGACGTCGCGACCTCCGAGGAGGAACGGGCGCTGGCGGCCGCACCGCAGGGCACGCTGTTCTTCGCCGGTGAGCACTGCTCCACCTACCCGGCCTGGATCGAGGGCGCGATCGAGTCCGGTCTGGCCGCGGCGCAGGAGATCCACGCGGCCACCCCGCTCGAACGCCCGCTGGCGGCGTCCGGCTACCGCCGCATGCGCGGTGGTGCGGCATGAACGACGGCACGAGCCACGACGCGAACCGCGGCATGAACGACGGCACGAACCGCGGCGCGCACCACGGCATGAGCCACAGCACGAACATCGAGGAGAACACCGTGCTCGACACCGAGGTCGTCATCGTCGGCGGCGGTCCGACCGGCATGGCCACCGCGCTGGAGCTGCGGTCCCGCGGCGTGGACTTCGTCCTCGTGGAGGCCGGTGACGGCAGTGTCAGCCACCCCAAGGTCTCCAGCATCGGGCCGCGGTCCATGGAGTTCTTCCGCCGCTGGGGCATCGCCGACGACATCCGCCACTCGGGCTGGCCGGAGGACCACCCGCTGGACTGCGTGTGGACCACCCGCATCGGCGGCCACGAGCTGTTCCGGCTGGACCGCCACACGATGGGCACCCGCCCCGACTTCCGGCACACCCCGGAACCGGACGCGATCTGCCCGCAGCACTGGCTCGGTCCGTTGCTGCGCAAGGCGGTCGGCGTGCACCCGGACGGGCCGGTGCGGATGAGCACGCGGCTGGAGTCGTTCACCCAGGACTCGACCGGTGTCCTCGCGGTGCTGAGCGACGGCACGTCGGTGCGGTCGCGGTACCTGATCGCGTGCGACGGCGCGAGCTCGCCGATCCGCAAGCAGCTCGGGATCGCCGCCCCGCCGGTGCACGACACGCTCGTGTTCCGCAACATCCTGTTCCAGGCGCCGGAACTGCGTGAGCGGCTGGGGTCCGCGGTCGCGAACTTCTACTACCTGATGATCTCCTCGGCGCTGCGGTTCCCGGTCCGCGCGCTGGACGGGCGCGGGCTGTACCGGCTGACCGTCGGCCTGCAGGGGTCGCCGGAGTCGACGCAGGACGCCGAGACGCTGGTGCGCACGGCGATCGCGTTCGACACGCCGGTGGAGGTGTTGTCCGACAACGAATGGCACCTCGTGCACCGGGTGGCGGAGAACTTCCGCTCCGGGCGCGTCTTCCTCGTCGGCGACTCGGCGCACACGCTGTCGCCGTCGGGCGGTTTCGGCATGAACACCGGCATCTGCGGTGCCGCAGACCTCGGCTGGAAGCTCGCAGCGGAACTGCGCGGCTGGGCCGGACCGGGCCTGCTCGACAGCTACGCGCTGGAACGTCAGCCCGTGGCGTTCGAGGGACTGGAGGAGGCCAACCGCAACCTGGAACGGGCGATGCGGCGCGAGGTCCCGCCCTTCCTGAACGACGACACCCCGCAGGGCGCGGCGATGCGGGCGAAGATCAGCGAGGGCCTTCAGCGCGGCGGTGTGGCGCGCGAGTTCGACGCGCCGGAGATCCACCTCGGCTTCACCTACGCCGGGTCACCGCTCGTGATCGACGACCCCACGGCCGAGAACGTCGAGGACCGCAGGCCCAACACCCGGCCGGGTTCCCGCGCACCGCACGCGTGGGTGAAGGAGTCGATGTCCACATTGGACCTGTTCGGGGACGGGTTCGTGCTCGTGCACTTCGCGGACTCCGACCGGCTCGGCGAGTTCACGGCGGCGTTCGAGTCGCGCGGAATCCCGTTCAGCGCGGTGCGGCTGGACCAGCCGGAGATCGCGCAGGCCTACGAGCGGCCGTTCGTCCTGGTGCGGCCGGACGGGCACGTGGCGTGGCGCGGCACCGAGCTGCCCGCGGACGCCGGTTCCGTGGCGGACGTCGTGCGCGGAGGTGCGCGGTGAAGCCGTTCTCGTTGCGGGACTGGTCGGACGCCGACCTGCGCGACCCGTTCCCGGTGTTCGCGCGGTACCTGGCCGCCGGACCCGTGCACTTCGCGGACGGCACCTGCTACGTGTTCGGCCACGACGCCGCCGTGCAGGTGCTGACCTCCCCCGCGTTCGGCCGCCGGTCCCCCTCGGGCGGTGGCAGTCCGGTGACGCGGTCGTCGGCGTTGCGCACGATGGTCGAGAACTGGCTGGTGTTCCTCGACCCGCCGCGGCACACCGAGCTGAGGTCGGTGCTGACCAAGGAGTTCTCGCCCTCGGTCGTCACGAACCTCCGGCCGCGGATCACCGCCATCGCCGAAGAGCTCCTGGCCGGCCTGCCGATGACGTTCGACCTGGTGGAGCGGTTCGCAGCCCCGCTGCCGATCCTGGTGATCTCCGAGCTGCTCGGCGTACCGCGCGCGGACTGGGGGTGGCTGCGCGCGATGGCCGTCGACCTCCAGCAGGCCAGCAGCGTCCGCGCGGCGGCCAACCCGGACGCGCACGCCGTCGCCGACCGCGCCGCCCAGGAGCTGCGCGACTACTTCCTGACACTGGTGGAGAAACGCCGGTCCGACCCCGGCGACGACCTGGTGTCGTTGATGGTGTCGGCCCAGACGCGCGGCGAACCGCTGTCGTCGGACGAGATCGTCGGCACCTGCGTGCACCTGATGACCGCCGGGCACGAGACGACGACCAACGTGCTGGCCAAGTCCGTGCTGGCACTGGCCGCCCGCCCGGCCGCGCTGGCCGAGCTGCGCCGCGGCGTGACCCCGGCGGCCGTCGAGGAGCTGGTCCGGTTCGACCCGCCCGTGCAGGCGGTCGGCCGCTGGGCCCACGAGGACGCCGTCGTCGCGGGCTACCCCATCCCCGCCGGCGCCAAGGTGATGGTGGTGCTCGGTGCGGCCAACCGCGACCCCGCACGGTTCACCGCACCCGACTCGCTGCTGTTCGACCGCCCCGGCGGCCGCAACACCGGCTTCGGCCTCGGCATCCACTACTGCCTCGGCGCCACCCTCGCCCGCGCCGAGCTGGAGATCGGCCTCGGCCTGCTCCTGCCCGCGCTGGGCGGCTTCAGCACGGGCGAGGTGGAGTTCCCGCACGACATCGTGTTCCACGGCCCGCACCGCGTGGTCGTGACGCGGCGCGGCTGATCACCTCCTGCGGCCGGCGACCAGGGCGGCGCCGGCCAGCAGGGTCAGCACGCCGAAGGCGATGGTGACGGCGATGCCGAGGCCGAGGACCTGCGAGCCCACGTTGCCGATCAGGAAGAAGACGAGTGCGGTCCAGAGCAGGGCACGGGTCGCGCTGTTGTTCGTTCGGGTGTTCGTCATGCCGGAAACGCTAGTGACCAGGGGGTTCCGCGAGGATCCCGCCAGCTGCCGGGTTCGGGGTGGAGCAGGCTCCACCTCACCCCGGCTGCCGGAGCAACCTGCGCCCCCACACCACCCCGGCCGCCGCCAGCACCAGCCAGGCCGCCCCGGCTGCGACCGACCGGGGTGAGCCGAGGTCGAGCACGGCGTCACCGAGGAACGCGGCCACCAGCGTCGTGGGCACCAGCCCGATCGCGGTGCCCAGCCCGAACGACACCGGCCGCACCGCCGTGACGCCAGCGCCGTAGTTCGACGCGGCGAACGGCACGACGGGCAGCAGCCGCAGCACGACCGTGGCCGCGAGCCCGTTCGTGGCGAACACCGCGTCCAGCACCCGCAACCGCCCGCTGCCCAGCCTGCGCGCCACCGCCTCGCGTCCCAGCAGGCGACCGGCCCAGAAGGAGATCAGGGCACCCGCGGTGAACGCGACGACCGCCAGCGCCGCACCGGTGACGACCCCGAACAGCAGCCCGGACACCGTGGCCAGGACGGGTTTGGGGAAGAACAGCGGCGTGCCGAGTGCCCCGAACGCCAGGAACGCGAGCGGTGCCCACGGGCCCAGCGCCCGCATCGACGTGCGCAGCTCGGCCACGTCGGGCAGGTCGGCCAGCGCGGCGGTGACGACGAGGGCGACGACCAGCACCGCCAGCACCAGGGCACGCACGTCACGCATGGAGGCTCTTCTCACCCGGTGCCGATCTCCTCGTCGGTCAGCCCGGCCACCACGGCCTTGGCCGGCGCGACCAGCTGCTCCTGCCCGACCGGCGACATGGCCCAACTGTGTCAGAACGTCCAGACCGCGTGCCTGCCCGGGCCCACGACCAGCGTGGAGTTGCCGATGCGCTCCTCGTGCCGCGCGACGCCGCGGTTCAGCGCGAACTCGATCCGCTTGAGCCCGGTCTGGCCCATCCGCACCTTGTCGAACCGCATGGTGGTGCCGCCGCGCAACGCCGTGACGCCACCGGCGTCGGCCTTGAGCTTGAACCCGCCTGCCCGCAGCAGCGGCACGGTGCTCGCGAAGTCCCGTTCGGTGACGGCGAGCCGGACGAACGTGATGTCGCGCATCAGGCGGTCGCGGTAGTTGTCCGGCAGGTAGCGCTCGCGGCCGACGTCACCGGGGTAGCGGGCGGGCTGGGTCTGGCCGCGCGGGTCGGCGAAGTACTCGTCGCGGTACTCCATCGCCCACGCACCGAAGCGGTCGTACTGCTCGAAGCCGAGCACCGCGTCGAACCACGGCACCGGCACGTGGTCGCCGAAGTCGCGGGTCTGCACGAACTCGAACGGCGGCACACCGGAGGCGGCCAGGCGGGAGCGCACGGCCGTGATGTCGCCGTCGTGCTCGGTCGACAGGCCCAGGCCCGCCGAACCGAGCAGGCCGTCCTGGCCGGGGACGTCGCCGACGCCGAAGATCTCCAGGTAGGTCTCGCGGCCGCGCAGGTAGCGGCCGGTCCACACCTCACCGCCCGCGCCGGTCGTGGTCCGGACCTCGAAGTCGGCGAACGCCCTCAGGTAGGAGGAGTGCTCGACCGCGTCGGCCGTGACGCGGTCGTAGGTGCCCCACGCGTGGTTGTAGAAGAGCAGCTGCTGCTCCCCCGCCTGTGCGGTCCCGCCGGACACCACCGCGAGCAGTGCGGCCAAGATCATGGATACCGTGCGCCGAATCCCCATGGTGGGATCGTAGGAAGACCCGCTCGACCCGGACTCAAGTCAAACCAAGGGGGAACAGTTGCCGGACGCCAGCTGGCCGGTCCTCGCTCCGCTGCTCCAGGCCGCGACCGCGGGACGTGACCTGCTCGACGACACCCTCCGCCGCCTCGGGCCGGACGCGGTCACCGCGGCGCTGCTGGCCGAGATCGGCGAGGTGGAGCACGACGTCCGCCTGGACCTGCACTTCGACGGCGTCACGACGAGCCACCTGCGCACCGGCGCCGACCTCGTCGTCTCCCTGGACCTCGCCGACGCCGTCCGCACCCTCTACGGCACCGAGCGGCGGTGGCCGAGCCTCGCGGTCAGCACCCCCTCCGCCGGGCTCGACGAGGGCGGCGTGGGCGCGTGGTTCCGCGCCCGCCGCGACTACCCGGCGGCCGTCGAGGCGGTGCTCACCGCGCTGCGACCGCCGCAGGAGGACCTCGGCGCGCTGGCCGTGCGGTTCGGCTCGGACAAGTGGGGCGACCTGCACTGGTACACCCAGCACTACGAACGCCACTTCGCCCGCCTGCGCACCGAACCGGTGCGGGTGCTGGAGATCGGCATCGGCGGCTACGACGACCCGGACAGCGGCGGTGCCTCGCTGCGGATGTGGCAGCGCTACTTCCGGCGCGGCCTGGTCCACGGCCTCGACATCACGGCGAAACCCGGTGTGACCGGCCCGCGGATCACGACCGTGCAGGGCGACCAGTCCGACGCGGCGTTCCTCGACGCGCTGGGCACGCGGCTCGGCCCGTTCGACGTGGTGATCGACGACGGCAGCCACCTCAACGACCACGTGCGGACGTCGTTCCACGCCCTGTTCCCGCACGTGCGCGCCGGCGGGCTGTACGTGGTCGAGGACCTGCAGACCGCGTACTGGCCGAGCTGGGGCGGCGCTCCCGACGGCGGCGCCGGCACGTCGATCGGGATGCTGAAGTCCTTCGTGGACGGCCTGAACCTGGCCGAGGTGGCCGGCCCGCGGGTGAACGGCGGGTACGTGCAGCGCAACATCAGCGGGATCTCGTTCCACCACAACATCGCGTTCGTCGAGAAAGGACTCAACGCGGAAGAGGGCGGTCCGGAGTTCCTGCGGACGCTCTGCTGACCGACGGCGGGTGCCACGCGCTTCGGCGTGCTCACCGGCGGGTGCCAGCGCCGGTCGGCCCGCAGCACCTGGTGCACCAGCACCGCGTCCGGGCGGGCACGGGTGCGGCCCACCGGTGCTCCGGTTGCAGCGCCTCCACCACCCGGAGCACCCGCCAGGACAGGTCCTGGCGGGTGAGGTCCACCCCGGTGCCGGGTACGGCGTGCAGCCACACCGCCTGCCGGGCCACTCCTCCGCCGCCGCGTTCGGCGACGGTCCTGGCGAGCCGCTCCAGCCGGTCGACGAACAGCCCGCCGCCGTCCGTCAGCTGTCCCCGATGTGCCCTCAGCGCGATCCGGCGCGCCTTAGCGATCCCCACCGGGACAGTGAACCCCGGATCACGGGATCCAGTGGTTGCCGCTCACCGTGATCATCACCTGCAGCTGGATGCTCGCGCCGAAGTAGGTGTCGGTGTTGATCGGCGTGGCGAGCATCTTGGCCCACAGCGCGTCCAGCCACGCCTGGCTGCCGGGGTCCGTGGTGGCCGCGACCGCGAACGGCGCCACGAACGCCGCGTCGCTGCCGCTGTTGATCTGCGTGCCGTTGAGCTGGTAGCCGATCGCGATCCTGCCGGGGTCGCCACCGGTCTTGCCCTTGATCCACGAGTTGAGCTTGCGGGCCGCTGCCAGCGACTTCGCGTCACCCGTCAGCGCCGCGTCCGCGCCGATGCGCCACGGGTCGCGGCACGCGTTGTACCAGTACTTGCCGTCGGTCGCCGCCTCCTCCAGCATCTCGCCGACGGCGGGCTTGGCCGTGGAGTTCGTGTCCTGCACGAAGTCCGGCAGCAGACCGGTGCCCGCCGCGTAGTTGGCCTGCAGGTTCGCGATCAGGTCCTGGTGCTTCGCGCGGATCGTGTCCCACGCCGCGTCACCGGTCGCCTTGCGGAACGCCCGGAAGTGGTCGCTCATCCAGTCCGACGACCGGGAACCGTAGTACTGCCTGCTGTTGCCCGAGGTGGACCAGTCGCCCATGAGCAGCAGGTTCGTGTTCGGGTTGACCAGGCTCTTCTTGATGGCGCCGATGTTCTTCAGCGCGATCTGCCGGTAGTTGTAGGTGCCCGCGCTGCCCCACTGCCGGTCGGCGAGCAGCAGGCCGTAGGCGGTGTCCATGTCGCCGTCGGTCGCGCTGTCGCTGCCGTTGACGCTGCGGCAGGCGGTGTCCTGTTCGGACGCGAGCAGGTCGGGGTTGTTGGCCGACGGGTGCGCGAGCTTGTACTTCAGCAGGCCGTCGAAGATCTTCTTCGCGTCCGGGTCGGCGCCGGCCATGGTCGCGGTGATGACCATGCCGTAGCCCTGGGCCTCGGCCACGTACGGGAACGCCGCGTCCGGCGAGATGACCTGGTACCAGCCGTTGCCGCAGTTCTGCTTCACGAACGCCGACTTCCAGCGCTGGTAGTAGTCGACGATCTTCGCGTCCAGCGCCGACGTGCTGCCGGAGGGCCGCAGCACCCCGGCCGCGTACGGGGTCTGCCTGCTGCCGAACGGGTAGCCGAGCCCGGACGACGGCGGTGACGTGGTGGTGGTGGTGGTGGTGGTCGGCGGTGTCGTCGGCGGGGTGGTGCCGTCCGCGCTGCCGTAGACCTCCAGCTCCCACAACGAGTAGCCGTACGCCGTGCCGCGGGCCGTGCCGTAGACCCGCACGTACCGGCCGGAGCCGGACACGGTCAGGTCGTCGGTGCCGCCGTCACCGGAGCTCGTCGAGTAGACGTCGCTCCACGCCGAGCCGTCCGGTGAGGTCTGCACGCGGTACGCCCTGGCGTACGCGGCCTCCCAGCTCAGCCTGACCCGGCTGATGGCGTGGGTGGAGCCGAGGTCGACCCGCAACCACTCCGGGTCGTGCCCCTCCACCGACGCCCAGCGGGTCGACGTGCTGCCGTCGACCGCCTTCGCCGCCTCGAACCCGGTCCCCTCGGTCGAGGAGGCCAGCACCGCCTTGCCGCGGGAGACCAGCGGGTCCGCCGCCGACGCATTGGTCACCCCCGTGATGAGGAGACCGAGCACGAGCCCGACCGCCCCGACTGTCGTCGTCGTCCTGCCGCCCACGACCGCCTCCAGCAAATGGTTAACAAAGCTGACAATGCGAGTGGTTGGCGACGCTAGGCAGGTCAGCGGCCTCGGACAAGGGTCAGGACCGGTTGTTGCGCGTTCGGACAGTGCTCAGCCTCTGGCGCTCAGCCTCTGGCGCCCAAGTCCCAGACCCGCCACCCTTCGACGCCCGGCCCCAGACGCCCGACCGCCGAGCAGCCGACTCCGAACGTCCGGCCCCGGACGCTCAGCCCGCCCAGACCGCCCGCACGGCCTCGGCGACCGACTCCGCCTGGGCGTACCCGGCCTCCGCCGCGGGTCGCCGCCGGGCCGGGTCCAGCAGGTTCTTCCCGATCGCCGCGAGCGCCGCGGCGTCGGGGCTGAGCACGATCGACGGCACGCCCAGCCGCTCGGCCTGCGCCTGCGGGGTCGCCGCCTTCGACATGGCCCGCGTCAGCGGCGCCACCACGACCACCCGCTCGCACCCGGCGGCGAGGTCCACGTTGGCCACCGACCGCATCCCGCCGTCCATGTACCGGCGGCCCCCGATCGTGACCGGCGGCCACACCAGCGGCACCGCGCAGGAGGAGGCCACAGCGTCCACCAGCGGCACCCCGCTGTCCCGGTCGAAGGCGACGAACCGGCCGTCGGCGGTGTCCACGGCGGTCACCTTCAGCGCGCGTTCGGGCCACTCCCTGGTGGACAGCCGGCTCTCGAACACCGCGCGCCGCGACTCCTCCGACGGCGTCGACGCGCGCAGCGCCGCCCTGCCCAGCCGGGCGCGTTTGACGGCGCCGGAACCGGGTAGCGCGTGGGAAAGCGCGTACCGCGCGATCATCCAGCCGGTCAGCCTCGCCGGCAGCTCCCCGTCCGGCGGCAGCAGCTGGCTCGCGTACAGCTCGTCCGGCGCGACCCCTCCGGCCAGCTGGGTGGCGACGACCGAACCGGCCGACGTCCCCACGAGCAGGTCCGCCGCCGCCAGGTCGATCCCCCGCTCGGCGAGACCGTGCAGAAGTCCTGTCTCCCAAGCGATCCCGGTGACACCGCCACCGCCGAGCACCAACGCGCGTCCGCCAGTCATCCGACCATCTTATTTGGTGGGACGGTTTCCTGACCCGTGGTCGGCCACGGTAGACTTCCGGCGATGTCGAGAAGCGCTGCAACGGGCCTCGCGGCCTGCCACGCTCGGCGTCGAGTCACCACGCAACAAGGGCGCTTCCGACTACTCGGGAGCGCGCGTGAGTGATCTCAGGGCCCTGCTGAACCAGCGGATCGCAGTCCTCGACGGGGCCTGGGGCACGATGTTCCAGCAGGCGGGTCTCACGCCGGCGGACTACCGCGGCACCGAGTTCGGCGACCACCACATGGACGTCACCGGCGACCCGGACCTGCTCAACCTCACCCGCCCCGACCTGGTGCTCGACGTGCACCGGCAGTACCTCGCGGCGGGCGCGGACATCACGACGACGAACACGTTCACCGCCACCTCGATCGGCCAGGCCGACTACGGGCTGCAGGACCGGGTGCGCGACATGAACCTCGCCGGCGCCCGGCTCGCGCGGCAGGCGGCGGAGGAGTTCGGCGGGAGGTTCGTGGCCGGCTCGGTCGGCCCGCTCAACGTCACGCTCAGCCTGTCGCCCAAGGTCGAGGACCCCGCCTACCGGGCCGTCAGCTACCAGCAGGTCGAGGACTCCTACGCCGAGCAGATCGCGGCGCTGCGCGACGGCGGCGTCGACCTGCTGCTCATCGAGACGATCTTCGACACGCTCAACTGCAAGGCCGCCATCACCGCCGCCCGCAAGGTCGCTCCCGAGCTGCCGCTGTGGATCTCGGTGACGATCGTCGACCTGAGCGGCCGGACCCTGTCCGGGCAGACTGTCGAGGCGTTCTGGAGCTCGGTCGAGCACGCGGAGCCGCTGGTCGTGGGCGTGAACTGCTCGCTGGGCGCCGCCGAGATGCGCCCGCACGTGGCCGAGCTCGCGCAGAAGGCCGGCACGTTCGTGGCCTCGCACCCCAACGCCGGCCTGCCCAACGCGTTCGGCGGCTACGACGAGACGCCTGAGCAGACCGCGGCCCTGCTCGGCGAGTTCGCGCGGGCGGGCATCGTCAACGTCGTCGGCGGCTGCTGCGGCACCTCCCCCGACCACATCAGGGCCATCGCCGGCGCCGTGCGGGACCAGGCGCCGCGCGCGGTGCCCGAGGCGCGGCACACCACCCGCTTCAGCGGCCTGGAGACGTTCGAGATCGGCGCCGACACCGGGTTCGTCATGATCGGTGAGCGCACGAACGTCACCGGCTCGGCGAAGTTCCGCAGGCTGATCGAGGCCGACGACCACCAGTCGGCCCTCGCGGTGGCGCTGGACCAGGTCCGCGGCGGCGCGAACCTCCTCGACGTGAACATGGACGCCGACCTGCTCGACGGTGAGCAGGCGATGACGACGTTCCTGAACCTCATCGCCACCGAGCCGGAGATCGCGCGGATCCCGGTCATGATCGACAGCTCCCGCTGGGACGTGCTGCAGGCCGGTCTGCGGTGCGTGCAGGGCAAGGGCGTGGTCAACTCGATCAGCCTCAAGGAGGGCGAGGAGCCGTTCCTGGCGCAGGCCCGCGTCATCCGCGACTTCGGCGCCGGCGTCGTGGTCATGGCGTTCGACGAGCAGGGCCAGGCCGACACGACCGAGCGCAAGGTCGAGATCTGCGCCCGCGCCTACGACCTGCTCACCCGCGAGGCCGGTTTCCCGGCGCAGGACATCATCTTCGACCCGAACGTGCTCGCGGTCGCGACCGGCATCGAGGAGCACAACGGCTACGCCAGGGCGTTCATCGACGCCCTGCCGCTGATCAAGGAGCGCTGTCCGGGCGCGCGCACCAGCGGTGGCATCTCGAACCTGTCGTTCTCCTTCCGCGGCAACGACGTCGTCCGCGAGGCGATGCACTCCGCGTTCCTGTTCCACGCCGTCAAGGCGGGCCTGGACATGGGCATCGTCAACGCGGGCCAGCTCGTCGTCTACGAGGACATCCCCGCCGACCTGCTGGAGCTGGTCGAGGACGTCATCTTCAACCGCCGCGAGGACGCCACCGACCGGCTCGTCACGCACGCGGAGACGGTCAAGGGCCCCGGTCAGAAGCGCGTCGTCGACCTGTCGTGGCGCGAGGCCCCGGTCGCCAAGCGGCTGGAGCACGCGATCCTGCACGGCGTCGTCGACTTCGTCGAGGAGGACACCGAGGAGGCCCGCCAGGCCCTGCCCCGGCCGCTCGACGTGATCGAGGGCCCGCTGATGGACGGCATGAAGGTCGTCGGCGACCTGTTCGGCGCGGGCAAGATGTTCCTGCCGCAGGTGGTGAAGAGCGCGCGGGTGATGAAGCGCGCGGTCGCCTACCTGGAGCCGTTCATGGAGAACGAGCCGTCGTCGTCCGCGGGTGGCAACGGCAAGGTCGTGCTCGCCACCGTCAAGGGCGACGTGCACGACATCGGCAAGAACATCGTCGGAGTCGTGTTGGGCTGCAACAACTACGACGTCATCGACCTCGGCGTGATGGTGCCGGCCGCCAAGATCCTCGACACCGCGATCAAGGAGCACGCCGACGTCATCGGCCTGTCCGGGCTGATCACGCCGTCGCTGGACGAGATGGTCGCCGTGGCCGAGGAGATGCAGCGGCGCGGCATGAAGCTGCCGCTGCTGATCGGCGGCGCCACGACCTCCCGGCAGCACACCGCCGTGAAGATCGCCCCGGTCTACGACGAGCCGGTCGTGCACGTGCTGGACGCCTCACGGGTCGTCGGCGTGGTGTCCGACCTGCGCGACGACCGCCGCGGGCACGAGCTGAACCTCGCCAACCGCGCCGAGCAGGCCCGGTTGCGCGAGCAGCACGAGAACCGCAGGCAGGTGCCGCTGCTCGCCATCGCCGACGCGCGCGCCAACGCCGAGCGGGTCGACTTCTCCGAGCTGCCCGCGCCCGCGTTCACCGGCACCCGCGTGCTGACGCCGTCGGTGGCGGAGCTGCGCGAGTACGTCGACTGGACGTTCCTGTTCCTGGCCTGGGAGCTCAAGGGCAAGTTCCCGGCGATCCTGGAGCAGCCGGTCGCCCGCGAGCTCTACGACGACGCCACGGCGCTGCTCGACGAGATCATCGCGAACGACTCGTTCCAGCCGCGCGGTGTGCACGGCTTCTGGCCGGCGCACTCCGAGGGCGACGACATCGTCGTGGAGGCCGGCGCGGAGACCGTGACGTGGCCGATGCTGCGCCAGCAGACGCAGAAGCCGCTCTCCCGCCCGAACCGCTGCCTGGCCGACTACGTGGCGCCTCAGGGCGACCACGTCGGCGGGTTCGCGGTGACCGTGCTCGGCGCGGACGAGCTGGCCGCGACGTACGAGGCGAAGAACGACGACTACCGGGCGATCATGGTCAAGGCGCTGGCCGACCGGCTCGCCGAGGCGTTCGCCGAGTGGATCCACCTGCGGGCGCGCCGCGACTGGTTCGAGCCGGACGCGGCACCCGAGCTCGCCGACCTGCACGCCGAGCGCTTCCGCGGCATCCGGCCCGCGCTGGGCTACCCGGCCTGCCCTGACCACACCGTCAAGCGCGAGCTGTTCGACCTGCTCGACGCCGGGCGGATCGGCGTGAGCCTCACCGAGTCGTTCGCCATGAACCCCGCCGCCAGCGTGAGCGGGATGATCTTCCAGCACCCGGAGGCGAAGTACTTCACCGTCGGGCGGCTGGGCCGCGACCAGATCGAGGACTACGCGCTGCGGCGCGGCCGGCCGGTGGCCGAGGTGGAGCAGTGGCTGCGCCCGAACCTGGGTTATGACCCGTCCTGACGGAAAGGCGCACCGGTAATGTGAAAGCGCTTCCCGTCCAGGAGTGCGCTGTCCCCATTTCACATCGGTCGAGGTAGCATCGGCCGCTCTGGAGATCAACCGTTCCGTCGGTCGAGCGAGCCCGAGGTCTGCGATGCGTACTGCGGGGCTGGTGGCGGGCCTGCTGGGCCTGGTGGCCGCCGGCACCGTCGCCACCACCGGCTGCGGTGCCGCCGCGAGCTCGTCGGCGTTGCCGCACGTCGGGTTCGTGGTCAAGCGCACGGGCGGGTCGTTCGCACAGGAGATGACCAGCGGGTTCCACGAGGGCGTCGGCCGGGTCGGCGGGGTGAGCGCGACCGTCACGGGACCCTCCGGCCACGACGGGCACAGGGAAGTCGAGTTGTTCCGGGATCTGTCACGGACGGCGAAAGGCGGTGTCGCCGTCGCCACGTCCGAACCCGCGCTGATGGCGCCGTCCATCACCGCGGCCTTGCGCGAACACCTCTCCGTCGTCGGTGTGGACATGCGACTCGGGTCGAGCTCCGGGGTGAGGCTCCACATCGGTAACGACAACTACGAGCTCGGCGAAAAGCTGGCTGACGAGTTGATGCGCCGATTGCCCTCGGACGCGACCGGTTCGGTGGTGCTGGGAAACGCCACTCCGGGACTGGCCGGGTTCGACGACCGGGCCGACGGAATCCGTGGGCGGTTCGCCGAGAAACTACCGGGAGTGCGGGTGCTGGGGCCGTTCGACACGCAGCGCGACGACGAGGCGAACCTCGACGCGTGGCGACGGCTCGCGGCGGCCAACCCCGGCGCACTGGCTTTCGTGGGGACCGGAGACTGCGACGGGTTCAACCTCGCCGCGATCAAGACCGAGAAGTCGGCGAGGTGGCTGGTGGGCGGGTTCGGGGTCGACCCTCGGACGTTGCAGGCGGTGCGGGACGGCGTCGTGGTGGCGTCGGTCTCGCCGGAGCACTACCTCAAGGGCGCGGTCGCCGGGTGGCTGCTCGCCCGGCAGGCCAGAGGCGGCGCGGAGTTACCCGAGGGGTGGGTGTTCACCCCGGGACTGGCGGTCACGACGGCGAACCTCGACGAGGTCCTGCACCGGCAGGAGTCGGAGCAGGCGCGCGAGCAGTGGTTCCGGCCCCAGCTCGACGCCTTCGTCGAGGACCCCGCGAGCTGGTTGCGACCGTTGGAGCAGGCACGGTGAGGCTTTGGGAGAGCCGCGCCACCGCACGGGTGGCGACGGTGGGGCTGACGGCCGGGCTGCTGGCACTGGCCGGGCTGGCGTTGTGGAGCAGCATCAGCGCGCAGATCACGACCGCGCAGGTGCGCCAGTTCAACGAGACCAGCGAGCGCTGGAGCCGGGTGCTCGAACACATCAACATCACCGACAACGCGCTGCGCGACCTGCAGCTCAAGCGCACCGAGCTGACCGTCGAGCCGTTGCGGAACTCGGTCGGCGCCGCCCGTGGCGAGCTGGAGTGGCTGCAGGCCAACGGCACCCCGTCGGACGTCGCGGTGGCCACGCGCCTGCTGCCGCTGTACGACACGACGACGGAGACGCTGCGCAAGGTGCTCGCCGGTGACGACCCCGCGCAGGTCGACCAGGCCGGGTTCGCGCACTCCTCGCTGCGCCGCCAGGTCTCCACGACGATCGGTGCCAAGCAGCTCGACACCACCGACTACCTGCGCGCGGCGGACGAGAAGAACACCCGGCTGCGGGTCGCGCAGATCGCGGCGTTCGCGCTGGACGCGTTCCTGGTGGGCCTGTTCGGCATGGTGCTGCTCGGCCACCGCCGCAAGATCCTGCGCCAGGCCGCGAAGAACGAGCACGAGGCGCACCACGACGCGTTGACCGGTCTCGCGAACCGGACGCTGCTGGCGCGCCGGATGGAGCAGGTCGTCGCCAAGGCGCACAAGAAGAACGAGCCGCTGGCGTTGCTGATCGTGGACCTCGACCGGTTCAAGGAGGTCAACGACTCGCTCGGGCACCACGTCGGTGACCTGCTGCTGCGCCAGGTGGCCAACCGGCTGTCGTGGGCGGTGCGCGACACCGACCTCGTGGCCCGCCTGGGCGGCGACGAGTTCGCGGTGCTGCTGCCCGGCGTCGGCTCGGCGGACAACGCGCGGATGGTCGCGGACAAGATCCTCACGGCGCTGGCGATGCCGGTGATCCTGGAGGGCCTGGAGCTGGAGATCGCGGGCAGCGTCGGCGTGGCCCTGTGCCCGGACGACTCCCTGGACGGCCACGAGCTGCTGCGGCACGCGGACATCGCGATGTACGCGGCCAAGCGCGACAAGTCCGGTGTGGCCGTGTACGACGCCCGTCTGCACGAACGCGGTGCCTCGCAGCTCACGGCCGTGACGGAGCTGCGGCACGCGATCGACCGCGGCGAGCTGTTCCTGCACTACCAGCCCAAGGCGCTGGCCGACACGGGCGCGGTGTGCGGCGTCGAGGCGCTGGCGCGCTGGCAGCACCCGACCCGCGGCCTGGTGCGCCCGGACGAGTTCATCCCGGTCGCCGAGGAGAACGGCCTGATCGAGCCGCTGACCCGGTACGTGATCGACGCGGCGCTGCGCCAGTGCCGCACCTGGTCGGACGCGGGCTGGGAGGTGCCGGTGTCGGTGAACGTGGGCGCCGCCTGCCTGCTGCACACCGAGTTCCCCGGCGACGTGGCCGACCTGATCAAGCGCCACGGCCTGCCCGCCAGGCTGCTGACGCTGGAGATCACCGAGTCCGCGATCATCTCCGACCCGGACCGCGCCGTGGACGTGCTGCGCGGCCTGACCGAGCTGGGCGTGCGGCTGTCGATCGACGACTTCGGCACCGGCTACTCGTCGATCTCCTACCTGCGCAGCATGCGGGTGCACGAGATGAAGCTCGACCGTTCGTTCGTCACGCACATGTGCACCGACGCCGGTGACTCGGCGATCGTGCACGCCCTGGTCGCCCTGGCCCGCAACTTCGGCCTGCAGGCCGTGGCGGAGGGCGTGGAGGACCAGGACACCTGGACGGCGCTGGCCGAGGCCGGCTGCGACGTGGTGCAGGGCTACTTCCTCAGCGAGCCGTTGCCCGCCGAGGACGTGGTGGCCTGGCTGGGCGACCGAGCCGCAGCCGCCCACGCTTAGCCCGCATCTGCGAGTACCACCAACTCAAAATCATCCAGCACTTTTCCACTGCCAACCTGTTCGGTGTTCGACGAACGGGTTGGCAGTGGAAAAGTGCGGTTTGCGGGGTGGTTGGCGGTACTTGCAGATGCCGGTCAGGCGCGGGAGCGCCAGGTGTCGACCAACGGCTTCATGAAGTCGACGATCTGCGGCAGCTGCGGCGCGACCACGAGGTAGGCGACGGCGCGCAGAGCGGCGACGGCGTTGACGAACGCCAGCACGTCGGCGTCCAGCTCGCGGAGGCCGTGGGTGCGGGCGCCGCGGTTGTAGGCGGCTTCGAGGTCGGGGCCGAGGGAGGCGAGGTCCCACTCGACCGGCCCGTACGTGACGAGCTCGAAGTCGGAGAACAACGGGCCGGTCGTGCTCGCGAAGATGTTCGCGGGCGGGCAGTCGCCGTGGATCGGCTGCAGTTCTACGCCGGGAAAGCGCTTCTCGAACTCGGCCTGGGAACGCACCACCGGTTCGAGCTCCGCCCATTCACGCCGGGCGCGGTCGAGATCGGCCGCGTCGAGCAGGTCCGGGTGCTTTTCCAGGAGGCGGAACGCGTCGGTGATGAATGCGGGGTCCGCTGTTCCCAGGAATGGGAGCTCGCCCGGATACCCTTTCAGCGCCGCGTGCAGTTCGGCCGCCTTTTCCGAGTTCACGACGTAATCCGGTTCACCGCTCTTGTCCTCCGGGACGAACGGCCAGAACGTGATGGAGAACCCGTCGCGCTGCACGGGTTCGGCCGGCACGTCGGGGCTCGGCGGGATCACCGGGACGCCCTGGTCCGCGAGCCACCGCGCCACGTCCAGCTCGCGCCGCTGGCGGGCGCTGGTGGCGTCGAGGTCCTCGGTGTGCGGCAGGACGACCGGCACGCGGGCCACGACCGGGCTCGGTGCCAGGTGGACGACCACCGAGAACAGCTCGTAGAGCACCGCGGGCTCAGTCACGGTGAGGCCGAGGTCGCGCCCCGCCGCCACGGCCGCGTCCCTGGCCGCGGTGGTGCGCCGGGCGATGTCGTCGGGGGTCGCGAAGGCTGTCATGGCACGATCGTGTCACGACAGCCCGCGCGGCCGCAGATCATTTTCGCGTCCCTGGGAGGACCCGGTGCCCGACCGCCACCTGATCGACGTCCACGTCCTGCTGCTGCGCGCCGGGCAGGTCCTGCTCTCGCTGCGCAGGGACACCGACCCGCGCTTCGACGGGGTGTGGCACCTGCCGTCGGGCAAGCTCGACCGCGGCGAGTCGGTGCCGGCCGCCGCGGTCAGGGAGGCCCGCGAGGAGGTCGGTGTCGAGATCGACCCGGCCGACCTGCGGCACGTGCACACCGCGCACGTCACCGCGGCCGGTGTGGAACCGCGGCTCGGCCTGTTCTTCACGACCACGCGGTGGACCGGGGAGCCGGTCAACCGCGAGCCCGGCAAGTGCTCGGCGCTGCGCTGGTTCGGGCTGGACGCGCTGCCGGAGGAGCTGATCGCCTACTCCGCCGCCGGGATCCGCGGTCACCTCGCCGGCACGCCGTTCAGCGTGCTCGGCTGGGATCAGTGACCGCAGCAGGCGTGGTCGGCCCACTCCGGTTCGTGCCACCAGTGCCTGTTCCGCGCTGACGGCAACGGCGGCAGCGCGTCGTCCGTCGCCGTCCGCTGCTGCGCCCGGTAGGGCTTGAGCAGGTCGGCGACGGTGTGCAGGCGCCCGCCGACCATCACCTGGCGCACGTCGGCCGCCGCCCTGATGTCCGCGAGCGGGTTGCCGGAGACGAACGCGATGTCGGCCGGGGCACCGGGCCGCAGCGACCCGATCGGCAGGCCCAGCCACGTCGCCGGGTTGCGGGTGGCGGTGATCAGCGCCTCCCGCGGTGTGAAGCCGAACTTGACCATGGCGCGCAGGTTCATGTGCGTGGCGGTGGCGGGCGCGTCGAGTGGCGCGTCGGTGCCGCAGATCACGAGGCCACCGCCGCGGTGCACGGCCAGCGCGAACTCGACCCAGCCGCGCAAGATGTGCAACGACGAGGAGGCACCACCGGTGTTCGCCTCGGCGAGGTAGCGCTCGTACTCCCACGGCGGGAACAGCACGCGGGTGCGTTCGTCCAGCACCAGCGACCTGTCCTCGGCGAACAGGGCGCGGTTGTGGAACAGGGTCGGGGTCATGGACATGCCGGTGCGGGTGAACAGCGCGACCACGTCCTGGTAGGCGCGGCCCTGGCGGGAGATCGTGTGCGAGTAGCCCAGGCGGTTGGTGGCGCCGACGTGCTCCATGCCGTTCATGCCGATGTTCGCGGCCGGGTAGAGGTAGTGCGACGACAACGGGACGCGGGACCGCTGCACGGCAGCGCGTTGCAGCTCGACGGGGAGCCGGACGTAGGTCTTGAGCATGTCGTAGTCGAGCTCGTGGGCGCGGCGCAGTTCGAGGTCGAGCTGGGCGCGCGACAGGGTCGGGCGCATGAAGTTGTAGTAGACGCGGGAACCGTCGACGGCCTCGCCGGTCGCGTAGAACCGGGGCCCGGTCAGGGTTCCTGCGGCGAGCGCCTCGCGGGTCTCGACCATCTGGTAGACCGGGTCACCGGGTGAGCGGACGGTGGTGATGCCGTAGGCGAGCCACACGTTGCCCTGGCGCGCTCCCCACGCCCGTCCGCGCAGGTGCCAGTGGTTGTGGGCGTCGATGAGGCCGGGGATGGCGGTCAGCGTGCTCGCGTCCACGTCGGCGCGACCGCGGTGCGGGCGGACGTCCGCGATCCGGCCGTGGTCGACCACGAGGTCGACGTTCTCGCGCAGCTCGTGCGCCTCGCCGTCCCAGTAAGCCTTGACGTGCACGACTTCGCGCTCGGGTGAACGCTGCTTGCGCCAGGTGAGGCCGACCCGGATGGTGCTGGCCTTGCCGTCCAGTGTGGACTTCCGCAGGCGGCCGTTGTTGAGGTACACCAAGGCGTCGTTGCCGTGCCATGCCAGCGAGTCGGTGACCTCGCGGGTGACCTGTCGCGGCGTGCCGAGGAACCGGCCCTTGCCGTCGACGGCCACGACGAAGGCGAGGCTCTCGACGACGAACGCGAGGTGCCGGCCGTCGGGCGACCACACCGGGCCGTCGTCGCCGCGGGTCGCGATCGACCGGAACGGCATCGGCTCGGTGTACCGCAGCTCGCCGCTGACGAGGTCGACGGTGAGGACCTGGCTGGTGCCCTCGCGGAACCGCCGGGAGAACGGCTTCACCGCGGCCAGCGCGACCACCGTGCCGTCGGCGGACCAGGTGGGACGGCCGGGCTGGAACAGCGTCGGGGTGATCTGGCGGCGACCGGCCGCGTCGACCACCCACACCTGGCCGTCCTGGTCGACGTAGGCGACCTTGGTGCCGTCCGGGGAGAACCGGGGCGTGGTCTGCGCGTGCGGCGCGGGCGCGTGGGCCTCGTCGGCGCCGGTCCGCAGGTCCCGCACGCGCAGCTGGGCGATGCCGGTGCGGTCGCTCGCGTACAGCAGCCGGGTGCCGTCGGGCGAGAAGTCCGGGTCGGAGTCGAAGTACGCGCCGTCGGTCAGCTTCGTGGTGCGGCCGTCGGCCAGCAGGTGCAGCGCGTTCAGCGCCCGGAAGGCGATCTTCGTGCCGTCGCGCGACACGACCGGGCTCGCGATGCCCCTGACCTGACCGCCAGTGGGGGTGCGCGCGCGGTGCTGCCGCGGGGTGCGCACGGGAACCGTTGCGCTGAAGGGGATGTCCTTCGTGGACCTGCCGTCGAACAGCCGGATCTTGCCGTCGGCGGTGTAGAGCACGCTGCCGCCGTCCCACAGCGGCGCGAACCCGAAGACGTCCTGCCCGGTGACGACGGCCCGGTCACCGAGCATCAGGTCGGCCTGGCCCGGTCGCATCAGCGTGTAGCTCGGCTGACCGCCCGGCCCGCAGCTCGCGCCGAACAGCTGCGCGCCCGCCGGTGCGGTGACCAGGCGTTCGCGGGTGCCGTCGAGCGCCACGGCGTCCACGGCCGCGTTGCCGACGGTGAAGACCAGCCGGCGGCCGTCGGGTGACCACTGCGGTGCGGCGGCCTCGTCCGGCAGGCCGGTGAGCTGGGTGACGGCACCGGAGGCGACGTCCAGCACGTGCACGCCGTAGCTGCCGCCCCTGTCGCTGGTGAACGCGATCTTCGTGCCGTCGGGCGAGAACGCGGGCTCGCGGTGGTCGTACCGGCCGCTGGTGAGCTGCCGGGGCGTGCTCCCGGCGAGGTCGGTGACGTAGAGGTGGTAGTTGCCGTCCCGGTAGGACTGGAACGCGATCCGGCCGCCCGGACCGAACGACGGCAGCGACGCGTCCTGCAGCTCGTCGGTCAGCCTGCGGGCGGTGCCACCGGTCGCGGGCAGCACCCAGATGGCGGTGACGAGGTCGATCGCGAGCCACCTGCCGTCTCGTGACCGGGTGACGGAGATGTTGGTGCCCTGGGTGAGCGTGACGACGTTGCCCGGTCCGGCCTGCGCCGCACCAGTGGTGGTGAGCGCGGAGGCGGCCGTGGCCAGGGCGGCGGCCTGGCCGGTGCGGGTCAGCAGCTCACGACGAGACAGGTCCATGCGTGGCACTCCCCCAGCGTTGACGCCCTGGAATAACCACACTGCCACCGCACCGGGCCGGCACCATCCACCGATCGGCGGTCAGGCCACCGCCGTGTACACCAACGCGAGGATCGCGCTGGGGCAGCAGATCGTGACGAGACCGACCACCCCGTAGAACGGCTCCTTCTTGGTGATCATCGCCGCCAGCGCGGCGACCCCCACCCCGACAGTGATCAACAACAACGCCAGCACCAGGTACGACACGGTCTTCTTCCTTCGCAACGGGAGTTCGGGTCACAGGCACGCGGATGCGCGTGGCGGTGCCCGGCACGAAGGTGTGGCCGGTGTCGTGGAGGTCGTGGTGCCGCAGTCGACGTCGTCGCGCTGCGTCGGCGGTTCACCCGTCCCGCTGACGGCGGCGGGCCGCCACGCCCACCCGGTGTCCGGTGCGGCGGGCGTGGCGGTGGCACCGTGCGAGACCGACACCCTGCTGGGCAGGTGCCGGTCCCCCAGGTCCTGGTGCTCCCGCTGGGCGGGCAGCAGCGCCAGCAGCAGGGCGAGCAGCAGCGCCGGCGCGGCGCGGTTCACGGTGCGGTGGCCCCTGCCCGCCTGCGCGCGAAGAACTCCGCGACCGGCTCGACGTAGCGGGCCGCGATCGGGCCGATGACCGCCATCAGCAGCACGTACGCCGTGGACAGCGCCGCGAGCTGCGCGCTGACCATGCCGGAGGCCACCGCGAGACCGGCGATGACGATGGAGAACTCACCGCGGGCCACCAGCGCGGCACCCGCGCGGGCCCGGCCCATCGGCCCGACGCCCTGCCTGCGCGCCGCCCACCAGCCGGTCGCGAGCTTGGTCAGCGTCGTCACCACGGCCAGCGCCACGGCGACGCCGAGCACCGGCGGGATGGAGCGCGGGTCGGTGTTGAGGCCGAACACCACGAAGAACATGGCGGCGAAGAGGTCGCGCAACGGCTCCAGCAGGCGGGTGGCGTTCTCCGCGGTGGAGCCGGAGATCGCGATGCCGAGCAGGAACGCGCCGACCGCGGCCGAGACCTGCAGCTGCGAGGCGACACCGGCGACGAGCAGCGCGGAGCCGAGCAGCTTGAGCAGGAACACCTCGTGGTCGGGGCTGTCGACGACGGCGGAGATGTAGCGCCCGTACTTCAGCGCCACGACGAGCACGACGGTGATGGCGAGCAACGAGATGCCGACGGAGGTGAGGCCGCCCAGGAAGCTGACACCGGCCAGCAGCGCCGTGAGCACCGGCAGGTAGACCGCCATGGCCAGGTCCTCGAACACCAGCACCGACAGGACCACCGGTGTCTCGCGGTTGCCTAGCCGGCCGAGGTCGCCGAGGACCTTCGCGACGATGCCGGACGAGGAGATGTAGGTGACGCCGGCCATCGCGAGCGCACCGACCGGTCCCCAGCCCAGCAGCAGCGCGACGACGGCGCCGGGGGTCGCGTTGAGGACGATGTCGAGCAGTCCGGCGGTCCAGGACTTCTTCAGCCCGGTCGTGAGCTCGGAGGCCGAGTACTCCAGCCCCAGGAACAACAACAGCAGCACCACGCCGATCTCACTGGCGAGGTGCGCGAACTCCTCGATGCCGTGCAGCGGGACGATGCCGCCCGCGCCGAACGCGAGGCCGCCGATCAGGTAGAGCGGGATGGGCGAGATGCCGAATCTCCAGGCCAGTCGCCCGAGCAGGCCCAGCCCGAAGAAGACCGCACCCAGTTCGATCAGCGCGATCGTGGTGTCGTGCACTGCGCTCAGCCGCCCGTCAGGATCTCGGCGGCGGTGTCGAGGCCGTCCGCGGTGCCCACGACGACAGCGAGGTCGCCGTTGGAGAACAGGAACTCCGGGCCCGGCGAGGGGTGCGCGGTGCCCTCCCGCACGACGGCGACGACCGACGCGCCGGTGCGGGTGCGCAGCGCGGTGTCGCCGAGCGTGCGGTGCGCGAACGCCGTGACCAGCAGCTGGCGCGTGGTGATGCCGGTGATGTCGCGGTGCTGCTTGCTCAGCTGCGTCACCAGCTGCGGCGCGCCGAGCAGCCCGGCGAGAGTGCCCGCCTCCTCCGGCGCGAGCGGGATCGAGGCGGCCGTCGCGTCCGGGTCGTCCTGTTTGGACAATATGAGCTCGAACTTGCCGTCGCGGTAGGAGATCACGCCGATCCGGCGGCCGGAGCGGATGCTGAAGTCCTGCCTGACCCCGATGCCGGGCAGGGGCGTCACTTCGACGTTCACTGGCGTGCTTCCTGACTTGGGTTCTTGGGTTTTCTAGGGTTCGATCAGCCCGGCGCGGATCGCGTACCGGGTGAGTTCGAGGCGGTCCTTGAGACCGAGCTTCTGCAGCAGGTTGGCGCGGTGGCGCTCGACCGTCTTGACGCTGATGAAGAGCAGGTCGCCGATCTCCTTCGACGAGTGGCCCTCCGCGACCAGCTTGAGGATCTCCTCCTCGCGGTCGGTGATCGCCCGCGACGGGATGCCGCCGCCGTCCTTGGCGCGGTCGAGGTAGTTGCGGATCAACGAGTTCACCGCGCCGGGGTAGAGGAACGGCTCGCCGCGCATCGCCGCCCGGCACGCCTCCACGAGGTCGCGGTCGGCCACCGACTTGAGCACGTACCCGGAGGCACCGGACTTGAGCGCCTCGAAGAAGTACTGCTCGTTGTCGTACATGGTGAGGATCAAGATCCGCAGGTCCGGCAGCAGCCGCGACAGCTCACGCGCGGCCTGCAACCCGGTGAGCCGCGGCATGGCAATGTCGAGGATCGCGAGGTCGGGCTTCTCGGCACGGGCCTTGGTGACGGCCTCCGCGCCGTCGCCGGCCTCGGCCACGACGGTCAGGTCGGGTTCGTTGTCCAGGATCAGCCGGACGCCGCGGCGCACCAGCGCGTGGTCGTCGGCCAGCAGGATGCGCGTCTTCACCTGGCCGGCACCACCAGACGCACCTCGGTGCCCCTGGCCAGGGCGGTGATCTCGACCTCGGCGTGCACGAGCAGCGCCCGCTCCCGCATGCCGCGGATGCCGGCGCCCTCCTCGGCGTCGCCGATGCCCCGTCCGTCGTCGCGGATGCGCAGCTCGACCCCGGCGGGGTGGTTCTGCAGCGCGAGCTCGACCGAGGTCGCGCCGGCGTGGCGGACGGTGTTGGTGAGCCCCTCCTGCGCCACCCGGTAGACCACCAGCTCGGTCTCGGCGTCGAGGTCGGGCAGGTCCTTCGCGAACCGCTTGGTGACCGTGAGCCCGGTGGTGATCTCCGCGGTCAACGCCTTGAGCGCGCTGACCAGCCCCAGCTCCTCCAGCACCCCCGGCCGCAGCCGCCGTGCGATGCGCCGGATCTCGTCGAGCGTGCTGCGGGTGGTCTCCTGCACCTGCCGCAGCTCCTCGCGCATGTGCGCGGGCGCCTGGTCCGCCACCCGCTTCAGCTCCAGCAGCACCACGGTCAACGACTGCCCCACCTCGTCGTGCAGCTCCTGCGCCACCCTCCTGCGTTCCGCCTCCTGCGCGCTGAGCGCCCGCGCCGAGCTGAACCCGCGTTCGGCCTCCAGCCGGTCGATCATCGCGTTGAACGTCGTGATCAGCTCCGCGATCTCCCCGTGCCCCTTGGCGGTCAGTCGCGGCCCCGGTTTGAGCAGGTCGATCGTGGTCATGGCCTTGGTGAGCCGGTCCAGCGGCGCCAGCCCGACCCTGATCAGCACCGCGTTGGCGACCAGCATGGCCACGAGCCCGGCCCCGAGCACGACCATCTCCCCGGACACCGCCCGCGTCGACACCGTCACCGGGCTGAACGCCAGCACGGCCGTGGCGATGATCAGGACCAGGGCGTTGAGCAGGAAGATCCGCCCGAACAACGACACGCGCGCCGCCTTTCCGCGATCACTTCCCGCCACGCCTTGCGAGGCTGACGGGCGCACCCACCACGTGTCCATCCGTGGCAACACCCATGTTCGGCCTGCATGGGGGTCAGCGCTGGCCGGATCTGCGTGCCCGCCCGGATCGTTTTCCCCGGCAGCGCGGGAGAAGGTGGAGACGTCTCGACCGCACGGCGACGGGAGGCGGAGATGGAGACCACACGACGACCGCGCAGACCCGCACTGAAACGGGCCCCGAGGTGGACGCTGCTGGCCGTGGCGTTCTCGTCGGTGGCGACGGGGCTGGTGCTGCCGCACACGCTGCTGATCGCGGCCGGCCTGCTGCTGGCCGGGTGCGTGGCACTGCCCTAGCGGGCGCGCCGACACGAGGACCACGCCGGCGGAGGCCGCCGCTGTCAGGCAGAAGCTGACGGCGGCGGCCTGGTCTTCCCGGTCTCACCGGTTTTCCTGGTCTTGCTGGTCCGGGTCTACCCGGACGTGGGCTTGCTCAGAGCGCCAGCGCGCCTTCGATGCGCGCGAGCATCGCGTCCTCGGCGTCGACGACCACGCCGTCGGCCTCGGCCACCTCGCGCGCGATCGTCAGCACCGCGGCGGGGAACGACCTCGCGTCCTCCGGCGAGCGCGTGGTGAGGATCTTCATCGAGCTGCGCAGCGCCTCGAGGACGACCGGCTCGACCTCCTCGTCGGTGCCGGCGGGCACGGACGGGCGGGCGGCACCCATGACGAGGCGCAGGTCGGGCGACAGGTGCGACAGGGCGCGCAGGCCGGCGAACCGCTCCTCCAGGACGGGGCCGGGGTCGGCGTGGGAGACCAGCAGCATCGCGCCGTACACGGCGGTGCGCAGCGTGCGGCTCTCCTCGTCGGTGAAGAAGATCATGGCGTCCACTCTATGTCTTGTGATCAGGCGATTTCGGCGGTACTGGTACGAAGACTCGCCACCGCGCCGGTGGTTGCTCCCGGCGGCGAAACTGCGACGTGGCTCATCGGGCAGTTCTGCTCAGCGCGAAACCTCTCGTCACGCGGCGTACAAATGACATCTCCGGGCGTTGACATGAGTTGTCAGCCCAACCCCTGGAGGATCAGCGATGACGACCACCGTGGCCCGCCCCCGCATCACGGTACGGCGGGTGGTGTTCACGCTCGTCCTCCTCAGCGTCACGACGCTGCTGTTCTGGGTGCCGTTCGAGGGCCTGTTCGCGGCGTCGGCGCAGTGGCCGGGGCCGGTGCGGCCGATCGCGGCCGTCGTGTTCGCCGCGGCGGCGATCAGCATGATCGTGCTGTTCACCCGCAGGAACTCCGACCGCGCCGCGCGGATCTCGCACTTCCTGCTGGGGTTCGTGTGGATCGCGTTCGTCTGGACGCTGCTCACCGACGTGGTGCGGCTGGTGCTGGCGCTGGCCGGTGTGGAGAACCCGTTCCGCGCGCGGTTCATCGCCGTGCTGCTGGCGGTGCTCATCGTCGCCGTGACGGCGTACGGCGTGCACGAGGCCATGCGGGTGCCGCGGGTCAAGCGCCAGGACGTGACGATCCCCCGCCTCGACCCGGCGTTCGACGGGCTGACCGTCGCCGTCGTCACCGACACCCACTACGGCGCGATCAACCGCGCGAAGTGGTCGCGGGGCATGGTCGACGCGGTCAACGAGCTGAACGCCGACGTGGCCGTGCACGTCGGTGACATCGCCGACGGCACCGCCGAGCAGCGCCTGGAGCAGGCGACGCCGCTGGGTGACGTCACGGCGGCGCACCGGTTCTACATCACCGGCAACCACGAGTACTACTCCAACGCCCAGGGCTGGATCGACCTCATGACCCGGCTGGGCTGGAAGGCGCTGCACAACGAGCACGTGGTGCTCGAACGCGGCGGTGCCCGCCTGGTGTTCGCGGGCATCGACGACATCACCGCCGACCACTCCGGCGAGCCCGGCCACGCCGCCGACCTCGCGCTCGCGTTGCGCGGCACCGAGGCCGGCGACCCGGTGGTGCTGCTCGCCCACCAGCCCTCCGAGATCCGCAAGGCCGTCGAGGCCGGCGTGGACCTGCAGCTGTCCGGTCACACCCACGGCGGGCAGATCTGGCCGTTCCACCACCTGGTGCGGTTGCAGCAGCCGGTGGTGGCGGGCCTGAGCCGGCACAGCGACCGCACGCAGCTCTACACCAGCCGCGGTGCCGGTTTCTGGGGCCCGCCGATGCGGGTGTTCGCACCGAGCGAGATCACCCTGCTGACGCTCAGGGCCGCATGAGGTGCCCGGTGTCGTTGAACCTGACCAGCCGCGGTGACCGGCCGGCCGTGTAGCGGATGACGGTGAGGGCGGCGTTGTCGTTGTCCAGCGTCAGCCACTGCTCGGGTGCGGCGTCGAGCGCGTCGCGGACGAGCCAGCTGATCAGGAACGCGTGCGTCACCACCAGCACCGGGCCGTCACCCGGCCGAGCGAAGCGGGTCTCGGCCTCGTGCGCGAGCGCGGGCCCGCGGGTGCGCTCGGACTCGGGGAACCGGTCGAAGAACTCGTCGTGGTCGGGGACGAAGTGCGGCACGAAGTCGTCAGCGGCCGCCTCGGCCCGGCAGGGCACCCCCAGCACCTCGGCGATGATCGACGCGGTTTCGGCTGCCCGCGGCAGCGGACCGTGGTGCACGGCGGCGAACCCGGTGCCCCGCAACCGTTCCGCGAGCAGCTCGGACTGCCTGCGCCCGTGCGCGGTGAGCCGCGTCTCGTCCTTCGTCGCCTCGCCGTGCCGGACCAGGTGGAGATCTCTCGTCACGACGTGCAGTGTGCCTTGACGGCACCGGCGGCGTGATGGGCGTATGTCGGTCCGCGGCGGTTCCAGTCCTGACCTCGGTTGAGGAGCTGCACCGTCAGGGTTCCGCTGCTCCGGAACCTGCCGGCGGTGACCCACTGCCCGCGCCGGTCGACCTGCTTGATCGCGAACGACGCGACCGGCGCGCCCCCGACCCCGTTGCGGTCGTACACGAAGTACACGGTCGGGTTACCGCCGACGGCGGTCAGGTCCCCGCCGGGCACGTGCACCGACACCTCGCACGTGCCGGCGGCGGCGAACGTCCACATCGCGTAGGACGACGAGTCGTCCCGCCGCGCGTCACCCGACATCGGCACCGACACGAACGCCGACCCGCACCTGCCGTCGCCGTGTTCGACCCAGCCCCGCCGCCCGTCCCGGTAGGACCCGACGCTGCGGTAGCCCCCGCACCCCGGCCCCGACGTCACCGTCTTGGCACCGCTGGGCGCGCGCTCGACGGGAGGCGGCGGCGGAGCGGGCGGCGGCGTGGTCGTGGTCGGCACCAGCCCGAGCGCCGAGGAAGCGAACATCGGGTCCGTGCTCGCCGAGGACTCCACCGGCAGGTCCTCCGCGGGCGTGATCGCGCCGGGCAGGTAGCTGTGCGTGGGCATCGCCTCGGTCGGCGCACCGGGCTCGCTCAACCCCACGACCGCGATGCCGGCCACGACCAGCCCGGCGGCGGCGACGGCGATCACGACGAGCCGCCGCTTCACCGGCGGCGGCTTCTCCTCCGGCGCGGGCGCGGTCTCCTCCGCGAGGGCCCGACGTCCCTGTCCCCTTGCGCGGACAGCGGCGATCAACGCGGGATCGAGCATCACGTCGGTCGGGTCGTCGGGGTAGTCGGTCGGCACGCAGCGCAGTGTGCCAGCCGCACAACACCACCCGAACGCGTGGTTGTTTCACGAACGGGTCATTCGCGTTCAATCCACCGCACGCAGTAGCAGCCGCTCGCCGGTTCGGTCGACACGGTGTGCCGGGAGCGTTCCCGGCCGGTGTGCCGGGATCTCGGTGCGCGGGCCGTCCCACGTGCGGTCATCGGGTCGGCGAATCGCCGGGAAACGGTGGTGGGGCGGGAGTCCGCTCACGGTCTGGACACACCTGAGGATCGCGCCGATCCCGCCGCGTTCCGCGGCAGGTCAGGTGTCGAGCGGCACCGGCGAGCAGTCGCGGAGCTCGCGGATCAACGCCGAAGCGACCACCCACCGGATCTCGTGGTCGTCGTAGGACAGGTTCACCGCTTTCACCGCCACAGGACCAGATGGGCCTGCCCGGTGCAAAGCGCCCCGGACACCGGCAACGGGAAAGGCACGCGCTCGAACAGCCACCGCGCCGCGCCGCAACGCCGGGCACAGCGAGAGCGAGGTCGAGACGCAGGGCACGCAGACGGGCGGGTCGACGCACGCGGCGCCGTCCGGCCAACCGGGCCAGTCGTCGCGGAAGTCCCGCAGCAGCCACAGGACGCCGTCGGCGTTCCGGTCCGCGGGCTCGCCGCACACCTGGCACAGCAGCATCCGCATCGCCCGCCGTTGCCGCAGCGGGTGCACCTTGCCGAACTCGGGCCGGCCCACCTCCCGGCGGAGTGCGGTGCGAACCCACAGCACGCCGCGGGCATCGCGGTCGCCGATCAGCTCGTCCTGGTACCCGATGCCGCAACCGGGTCGTTCCACCACCCGGCACGGGAGGTCCGGCTCAGCGCTCCAGGCGGTGACGTACGGAACGATCATGGTCTTCACGGCGCCGAACGGTAGGACTGCGCAGCGTGATCGGTTGTACAAAATGTGTGACCGCCGGCTCGCTACAGTGGCTGCCTGCGGAACCGACCCGGCGAGGTGGATGTGGAGCACATCGGTGCGCGTGTCCGGTACTGGCGGCTGAGGCGGCGGTTGGGGCGCAAGCAGTTCGCCGACATGGTCGGTCGTTCGGCGTCCTGGCTCGACAAGGTGGAGACGGGGGAACGCGGGCTGACCCGGCTCCCGGTGATCCAGCGCGTCGCCGAGGTGCTGGACCTCGACCCGGCCGTGCTGACCGACGACGTCCGCGACCGGCGTGCCCGGCGGTGCGTCGACGGTGGCGAGGTCCGCGCGATCCGCCAGGCCCTGGCGAACCACCCCGGGCTCTGCGGCCCGTCGGTGCCGGACCTGGCGGCGGTGGCGCGGCAGGCGACCTATCTCGACCACGCGTGGAGCATGTCCCGCTTCTCCGTCCTCTCCCGGCACCTGCCCGAGCTGATGGGCAGTGCCCAGGCGGCGGCGGACCTCGCGACCGGGGCCGACGAACCGGCCGCGCACCGGGTGCTGGTGACCGTGTACCGGTTGGCCTCGTCGATGCTGCTCAAGTTCGGCGACGACGACATCGCCTGGCTGGCCGCGGACCGCGCTCTGCACGTGGCGATGCGGACCGGGGACACCTGGTCGCTGGCCCGCGCGACCCGCAGCACCGCTCGTGCGATGACGGGTGTGCACGAGCAGGCGCAGGCGGTCGCGACGTTGCTGGCGATGGCGGACCGGATGCGCGGTGAGGTGAGCGCCGCCCCGGCGGACCTGTTGGCGCTGCACGGCATGCTGTACCTCGCTGCGTCGATCGTCGCGGCCGAGCGGGAGGACGCCGATCTTGCCCAGGACGTGCACGACGCCGCCCTGGCGGCCGCGCGGACGATGCGGCCGGAGCACAACGACCACGGGACGTGCTTCGGCGTGACCAACACGCAGATCCACCGCGTCTCGGCCCTGGTGCGGCTGCACGACTGCGGCCGAGCACTGGAGTTCGCCGCCACCATCAGCCCACGCGAGGTGAAGGCCTTGTCCGTCGAGCGCCAGGCCGGCTACCTGCTGGACCTCACCAGGGCGCACGCGGGCGTCGGGGACCACCGGCAGGCCGCGCGCCTGTTGGGCAAGGCCGAGCAGATCGCACCCGAAGAGGTCCGTTGCCGACCGTTGGCGCACGGCCTGCTCCGCGCACTGGTGAACCACACCTCGGGCGAACCGGCGAGGCTGGTGCGGCGGATGGCCGGCCGAGCGGGAGTCGAGGCATGAGCGCCCCGGTGCTCTACCTCGTGGTCTGCGGAGCCGGACCCGCTGACCACGTGGACCGCGTTGTCGAACTGGCGCAGGCCGAGGGGTGGGACGTGTGGTGCGTCGCCACACCGGCCGCCGTCGAGCACTTCCTCGACCTCGACGCCCTCGAAGCGTTGTGCGGCCACCCGGTGCGAACGGGTCACCAGCGGACAGGACAGCCGGCACTGCCCCCGGCGGCGGCGGTGGTCGTCGCTCCCGCCACCTACAACACGATCAACAAGTGGGCGAGCGGGATCGCGGACACCTACGTCCTCACCCAGCTCGCCGAGCTCACCGGTCTGGGCGTGCCGATCGCCGTGCTGCCGTTCGTGAACACGGCGCTCGCGAACAACCGCGCGTTCCACCGCAGCGTCGCGGAGCTGCGCGAGTCCGGCGTGACGGTGCTGTTCGGCGAGGGCGGCTTCGTGCCGCACCCGCCGCGAACCGGCGGCCAGGCCGTGGAGCACTACCCGTGGAACGCGGCACTGGACGCGGTCAGGAGCGCACGCCACTCCTCATCCGCCCGGCCACCAGCAGCAACACCAGCCCGAGCACGCACATCCCGAGCGTGAACGCGTACACCGACCGGAACCCGATCCCCTGCGCCACCCCGAGCAGCGGCCCCGCGATCATGGTGCCCACGATCTGCGTGTTGCTGAACATCGTCGTGGTGTGACCGGGCCGGCCGGGGTCGAGGCTCTGGAAGTACGTGATCCCCACGCCCATGATCAGCGAGATGACCGTGGCGTGCAGCAGCTGCGCGGCCATCACCTGCCAGACGGAGTCAGCGACGAGCATGACTCCGTGGTAGCCCAACGAGATCGCGGCGCCGATGACGACCATCATGTGCAGCGACTTGCGGTTGGCCAGTGCGCCGAACCAGAGCATCATCGGGATCTCCAGCGCCGCGCACAGGCCCATCACCAGGCCCGCGTCGCCCGCGGTGCCCTCCAGGTTCGTGGTGACGAACAACGGCAGGCCGCTCACCGCCAGCGCGACGGAGCCCTGCAGGAACGTGAACGCCACCGAGACCACCGAGATGCGGCCGCGCGACGGGCCGGCGGGTGCCTCGTCCTCGACCACCTCCTGCGAGGCCTCGGCGGGCACGGGCAGGAACCAGGCGATCACGGCCACGCCGAGCTGCAGCGCGGCGGTCGAGGCGAACAGGCCGAACCAGCCGACCTTCGACACGAGCAGCGCGGCCACCGGCGGGCCGGCCACCCAGGCGACCGACAGCAGGGTGCGCAGGACGCTGACGACCATCGACGGGCCCTGCGAGACCGCGCGGCCGTAGGCGAACAGCTGTGGCAGCAGGGAGGAGGTGATCGCGATGAACAGCACCGAGGTGCCGAGCAGGAACCAGTAGTCGCGCGACACGGCGAACAGGCCGTAGCCGACCGCGCCCGCGACACCGCCCGCCACGAGCATGAACCGGCGCTGCACGCGGCCGTCGGACAGCCTGCCCATGACCGTGCTGGCGACCACCGACGCGATCGGTGAGGCCAGCAGGAAGAAGCCGAGCTGGAAGGGCGTGACCCCGATCTCGGAGGTCAGGAACAGCGAGCCGAACGGCAGCGCGAACGCCATCGACACACCGGTGACGACGCTGATCACCGCGAGCTGGAAGAAGGAACGGGACAGGAGCGGCGAGGGGGTTTTCTCGCTGATTGCCGTCACGAACGGATACTGCCTCCTGGCCGGTGAATCAGGAAACCAAATATCCCACTGTGCGGGCAACATCTCACACGACGACGACCGCGCCGTCGCGACGGTGATCTCCACCACCCCTGAGCAGGCCGGATCCGGTGCGCTGCACGACCTGGCAGCCGCCGAAGAACATGTTCGGCGCGCGGAAGAACGTCACCGGCAGTTCACTTTCCGGTCGAATTCCCGGTTCCACGTGGAGGTGGTCGCCGCTCAGGTGCAGGCGGGGTGCGTCGACCGCTTCCTGCGCGGGCATCCCGCGGTCCAGGACGTTCACGAGCACCTGCAGGATCGCGCCGCTGATGCGGCTGGACCCGGCGCTGCCGAGCACCAGTTCCACACCGTCGCGGCCGGTCACGACGGTCGGCGACATCATCGACGGCAGCCGGTCGCCGGGTGCGTGGCTGAAGAAGCCGTCGGGCGAGAGCTCCTCCTCGCCCATCATGTTGTTGAGGTGCACGCCGGCGATCGCGATGCCGGAGCCGGCGCCGTTCGTGGTCGTGACCGAGCACGCGGTGCCGTCGGCGTCCAGCACCGAGATGTGCGTGGTCGAGCCGAGCCGGTTGAGGGGCACCTTCGGCGTGGCCATCGCGCGGATCAGGTCGGCCTGCGACGGGTTGTCCGGCACCGTCTCCAGCATCTGCGCGAGCAACGCACCACCCGCGGCGGGCGGTGGGTTCGTGTGGACGTCACGGCCGCGGTGCCGCGCGTGCAACGGCTCGCGTTCGATGACCTCGTACGCCGCGAGGTCCGCCCTCGTGAGGTCACCGCCCGAGGAGCCGATGCGGTCGGCGATCGTGGCCGCGATGTCGCCGGTGTAGAACGGCTCGGCACCGTCCTGTCCCAGGCGCAGCAGGGACTCGGCGAGTTCGGGCTGCACGAGCAGCTCGCCTTCGGACAGCGCGGTGAGCCCCGCGCTGCGGGCCAGCGGCAACAGGATCGAGGTGACGTAGGCCTGGTAGCGGTTCACGCGGTGGCCCTCCCGCGCGTGCATCGCCGCCGTGGCCACGAGTTCGCTCAACGGCGCCGTGCCGTACCGGGCGGCGGCGGCCGCACCGGCGGGCATCCCGAACGCGGCGACCGACGACGGGCCGACGTGGAACTCCTGCTGGGCGTCGCCGAACCGGACCACGATCGGGTCGAGCGGCGCCCGCTCCGCCGTGGCGCCGCGACCGGGTGCCTGGGCGGAGAAGTCCAGCAGCACAGGGGGTTTCCCGGCCGGCGCGATCATCATGTACCCGGCCGCACCCAGACCCGTGAGCAGCGGCTCGGTCACGCACGACGTGAGCATCGCCGCGACGGCCGCGTCCACGGCGTTCCCACCGGCGCGCAGCAGCGCCGCACCTGCCTCTGCGGTGAGCGGGTGACCCGCCGCGATCGCTCCACGCACCGTTGTCGACCTCCACTGAAGAGACCGTCAACGGTAGCCCCGGTGGCGATCGCCGAGCCACCCGGCCCGGCGGGGCCGCTCACCGGATCGGTCGACGGGGTTGAAAGGCGGAGCAAAACGGGTAAATCGACAACCATGGACTGGATCACGAAGCTGATGGAGGCACTGGGCTCTCCCGGCGCGGGCCTCGCGGTCGCGCTGGAGAACGTCTTCCCGCCCGTGCCCAGCGAGGTGATCCTGCCGCTGGCCGGGTTCACCGCGGGGCAGGGCAAGATCTCGCTGGTCGCCGCGATCCTGTGGACCACGGCCGGCTCGGTCGTCGGTGCGCTCGTCCTCTACGGCCTGGGCGCGTGGCTCGGGCTGGAGCGGCTGCGCAAGGCGGCCGACAAGATCCCGTTCGTCACGGCGTCCGATGTGGACAAGTCCGACGCGTGGTTCGACAAGCACGGCAACAAGGCCGTGTTCCTCGGGCGCATGGTGCCGGTGGTGCGGAGCCTGGTCTCCATCCCGGCCGGGGTGTCCGGGATGCCGATCGTGAAGTTCACGGTCTACACGGCGGCGGGCAGCCTGCTGTGGAACACCGCCCTGATCCTCGCCGGGTACGCGCTGGGCGAGAACTACCAGCTCGTCGACCGCTACCTGGGGTGGGTGTCCACGGTGGTCATCGCGGCACTGGTCATCGCCATCGTGTGGTTCGTGGTCTCGCGGTCCAAGGCCCGCCGCTCGTAGAGCACCGACGCGACCGCGACCGCGAGGCCCGCCAGCGACAGCCCGACGCCGACCCACGCGGTGGACACGTAGCCCCAGCCCGCCGCGATGGCCAGGCCGCCGAGCCACGCGCCCGCGCCGTTCGCGACGTTGAGCGACGAGTGGTTGGACGACGAGGCCAGCACCGGCGCGTCCGGTGAGGCGTCCATCAGGCGGATCTGCAGGGCAGCGGCCAGGACCTGGATCACGAACCCGAGCAGGAACAGCAGCCCGAACAGGAACACCGGCATCGTCGCGGTGAAGCCGAACAGCACGAGGATCACGCAGACCGCGACCAGACCGCCGAACACCGACCCCATCGCCGAGCGGTCCACGAACCGGCCGCCGAAGGTCGCGCCCAGGGTCATGCCCAGCCCGAACACCGCGAGCATCCACGGCACCACGCCCGCGGGCAGACCCGCGACCTCGGTGGTCAGCGGCGCGACGTAGGAGTAGACGGCGAACATGCCGCCGAAGCCGATCATGCCGGTGAAGATCGCGAACCACACCGTCGGCCGACGGAACGCCCTGACCTCGCCCTTCATCGACGCGTCCGCGTCCAGCGGCACCCGCGGCACCCACGCGGCGATCGCGAGCGCCGTCATCACGCCGATCACCGAGACCGACAGGTACGCGGTGCGCCAGCCGATCTGCTGGCCCGCCGCGGTGGCGAGCGGGACACCGACCAGGTTCGCCACGGTCAGCCCGACCATCACCCGTGCCACCGCCGTGCCGCGGCGTTCCGGTGCCACGAGCGTCGCGGCGACGACCGCCGCGATGCCGAAGAACGCGCCGTGCGGCAGTCCCGCGACGAAGCGGGAGAGCAGCAGCATGGTCTTGTCCTGCGCGACGACGGACAGGCCGTTGCCCAGCGCCACGGCGAGCATCAGGCCGATCAGCATGCCTTTGCGCGGCAGCTTGGCGCCGAGCACCGCGATCAGCGGTGCGCCGACCACGACACCGGCCGCGTACAGGCTGATGGCGTGCCCGGCCTCGTAGTCGGGGATGTCGAACGTGGCAGCGATCTGGGGCAGCAGCCCCATGGTCGCGAACTCGGTGGTGCCGATGCCGAACCCGCCGAGCGCGAGCGCGGTCATGGCGCGGGTGGTGTTCACATTCGCTCCTGATCAGGTGTCCGGTCGGCGCTGACGCAGGACGAATTAGTTAGCAGCAGGAACCATCCTACGGTTCTTCTGACGCGCTTCAGAAGCCTCGGGCCGGTGCCTCTGCTCACACGCGGCCCGCCTGCGGCGCGCAACCGAACGCGTCTGCCCGGTGTCTCTGTCCGCAGGGGAGATCACACCCGGGGGAAGACGAGATGAAGGCTCATTCGTGGCTGGACGCCGCGCCGGCGCCGACCAGCGACCGCCCGTTCACGGTGCGGCGCTCCAGCGCCATCGAGGTGACGGCGACCGCGAGACCGGCGACGGCGAGCAGCGCGCCGATCCAGTTCGGGGCGGTGTAGCCGAGCCCGCGTTCGATCGCGAGACCGCCGAGCCACGCACCACCGGCGTTGCCCAGGTTGAAGGCGGCGATGTTGGCCGCCGACGCGAGCGCGGGCGCGCCCCCGGCGGTCTGCATCACCCGCATCTGCAACGGCGGCACGGTGGCGAACCCGGCGGCACCGAACAGCACGATGGTGACCGCGGCGGCCCACTGCGAGTGCGCGGTGAACACGAACGCCGTCAGCACAGCGGCCAGCGCGACCAGGATGACCACCAGGCTCTTCAGCACCGACCGGTCCGCAGCCCGGCCGCCCAGCAGGTTGCCCGCGAACAGGCCGACGCCGAACAGCACCAGCAGCCACGTCACGGCACCGGAGGAGAACCCGGCCACCGACGTCATCATCGGTGCGATGTAGGTGAACGACGCGAACACGCCCGCGAACCCGAGCGCGGTCATCAGCAGCGCCAGCCAGACCTGCGGGTTGCGGAACACGGCCAGCTCACCGCGCAGGTCACCCGCCCGCGCCTGCTGCCGGGGCACCAGGAACGCGATGCCGAGCAGCCCGACCACGCCCAGCGCGGTGACCGCCCAGAACGTCGAGCGCCAGCCCAGCTCCTGCCCCAGCGCGGTGCCCAGCGGCACCCCCAGCACGTTCGCGACGGTCAGACCGGTGAACATCAACGCGATGGCGCTCGCCCTGCGGTGCGGTGCGACGAGGTCGGCGGCCACCACCGAGCCGACGCCGAAGAACGCGCCGTGCGCCAGCGCCGCCACCACCCGGCCGCTCATCAGCGCGCCGTAGCTCCCGGCCACCGCGGACAGCAGGTTGCCCGCGATGAACAGGACCATCAGCCCCAGCAGCATCTTCTTGCGCGGCAACCGGCCGCCCAGCACGGTCAGCAGCGGGGCGCCGACCACCACGCCGAGCGCGTAGCCGGAGATCAGCAGGCCCGCGGAGGGGATGGAGACGCCCAGGTCACCCGCCACCTCGGGCAGCAGCCCCATGATGACGAACTCGGTGGTGCCGATGGCGAAGGCGCTGATCGCGAGCGCGAGCAGAGCGACAGGCATGTCACACAGTCCTTGAAGTCGTAGGTTGTCCGCGTCAAAAATAGTTGCACACGCGGGCAATTGCAGGCGACTTCTGAACCGGTGAAGCCCATCACGTGACGAGGCCGGCCCCCTGCGCGGGGACCGGCCTCGTCGGCGGTGGGTTCAGATGCGCGGCACCTCGTTGAGCGTCCGGCCGTTCAGCGGCTGCACGGGACGGGCGTCACCCGCCGGGAACAACGCCTGGAACCGGGCGATCGACGCGGCCGACACGGTCTGCTCGGCCGTGAGGTACCACTCGACGCCCTCGGTGAACGGCGCCGTGGTGAGCGAACCGGTGTAGTGCAGCGTGTGGTGGCTCGCGGGGAGCAACCGGTTGAGGTCGATCGGTGCGATGTCCACCGGCTCACCGCACTCCGGCGACAACGCCGACAGGACGGTGTCGACGGCCGAGCGTCCACCGGCCCGCAGCGGGACGCCGACGACGAGCAGCCTGCCCTCGGCGCTGCGGTGCACCAGGTGCATCTCCAGCGGGTAGCGCCGGCCGGAGAACTGGTGCTCCGACGGCGTGTGGAAGTGGAACTGCACGAGGTCGTACCTCGTACCGGCGACGGTGACGTGACCGGCACCCGGCTCGACCCCCGCCTCCTCGGTCTCCTCGTGGTCGCGGACCGCACAGCCGTCCGCCTCGTCCGCGTCCTTGCGGACGTACTTCAACTCCAGCGCGGAGTGCCCGTAGGTCACGTCGAGCTTGGGCGCGTGCGGGTCGAGCCGGATCGCGCCGGGCGTGACGTTGACGGGACTCTGCCTCGGTGTCCCCGACTCGGCCGGGCCCGCCGCGAAGAACGACGTGGCGAGCACCAGCGGCAAGAGAGCCGGAAGGGACCGTTTCAGGTTCATCGCGCCACAATTCACCCGATAGAGTGAAATGAGGAAGTGGAGTGTGTCCGCGCTCTCATTGAGACGTCTTTCGTCTTAGCACAAAAATCGGACTTAACCCCCAATACAGGAGCACAACCGCAGGTGAACCGCTTCAGAAAGGCGCGGCAAACAATACAAAAGTCGGAATTCAAGAACTTCGGAGTTCCCGTTTACGGACGCCCGTTTCGTTCCGATCGGGAGCAATTACCCAATGGTCACTATCGCCCACGACCGAACCAACGTCGACCGACTTTCTTTCAGTCAGCACTGAATCACTGAGCACATCGCTGTGGAGCGAGGCGACCGGCTGGTCCCACCAGTACGCGCGCCGGGTCAGGGTGCGCTCTCGCGGGTGGCCGAGGCGTGCAGCGCGGGCACCACGTGCCGCAGCCGGTGCGGCGTGGCCGCACGCCATCAGTCCATCACCGGAACTCGTGCACCACTTCGATCTCGCCGACGATGTGCTCGTTGAACTCGGCCAGCTCCTTCCGCGGGCACCCACAGCTCCAGGATCGTGCGCCCACCGGCCTGCTGCACCGGGTACCGCCGCAGGAAGCCGGTCTCGACGTGAAACCGGGTCACGTACCCGACCCCGCTGTGCGGCACGTTCCACTCGCGGGCGATCTTGACCGCGTACTCCTCGTTCAGCACGGGGTAGAAGATCGGCTGGTCGGGCAGGCGCGGCGGCCAGGCGCGCCAGCCGGACTCCCGGACGAGCTCCAGCTCCTCGGGTCCGGTCGGCCGCCACAGCGCAGTCGTGTTCACACCGGTGGACACTACCCACGGCGGCACCGCGCCTCATCGGGTTCTCGGCAGGCGGACAGGTGTCCGCATCGTGCTCACCCCCACCGGGCACTACCCGCCGGCGCGGCAGTCGCCTGCCGGCCCCACCCGCAACCACCACGCGGCCAAGGCGCGCGCCTGTGCGGGAACACGGGTGTCGGCGTGCATCTCGCGGAGCAGGCACCGGTGCGCGTCCGTACCGATGCTGTACACGAGACCGCGCAGGATGTCGTCGTCGAGCGGGGACGGCCGGTTCCGGAACAGCGCCGTCTGCGTCGCGACGATCGCCCGCCACACACCCTCGTCGAGCCAGCCGGGGCTGTGCGTGGAAGCCCATGCGGCGGCATGCCTGTTGCGGGCCGAGAGCGCGGGGTCGAGCAGCAGGGCGCGCACCAGGACGCGGTGGGTCGGCGCGCCCAGCTTGTTGAGCAGTCCCAAGCCCCGTTCGACCAGCAGCTCGTCGCGCAGGTCCTCTGCGGCGAGCCAGTCGGTGACCGCGGTGGCGAGCGGTTCCCGATAGGGCGTCGCGGTGATCAACGCGGTGGCGTAGAGCCGTGCGTCGGGGTTCTGGCGGAACATGGCCTCACCGACGAGCTCGGCCAGCACCTCGTCCACGCCGGGCTCCGCGGCCGCCGACCGGGCCTGGGCGGTGAGCGCGAGGTGGGCGCTGACCCGGTTGTCCACCACGGGCTCGGGGGTGTCGCGCAGTCGCAGCACGTGGCCGAGCTCCACGGCCATCGGGGTGACCAGCGGGTGGTCGTGCCCCTCGGCCAGCAGTGCGGTGGCCAGGTGCCGGAGCTCTGCGGTCTCGGTCACCGTGAAGTGCCCGCGCCGCACTTTGGCCACGGCCGCGAGCAACGCGCCGTGCAACGCCCGGACGCCGTCCGGGTCGCGCAGCTGGGCGAGCACGTACCGGCTCGCGCTCGGAAGAACGCTGTTGTCCAGCAACGAGATCGGCTCGATGCACACCGGCGTCGCCCGGTCGTCCGCCATGCCGGTGCAGATGTCGAGGGCGTGCGGTGCGCTCGCCCGGTGTTCGAGCAGTCGGCTCATGGCCTCCTGGCGGACGAGCCACTCCGTCTGCTCCGCGATCACCAGTTCTCCCAGCAGGTTCTCGGCGATCGCGACCCACAGGCGTGGCGGGTGCAGCAGCAGGTCCGGCCGGGCGGCGACCGCGCGGGTCAGGTCCCGCCAGTCCGTTCCCGCCATCGCGCCGGGGACGCACGCCCGGTCGAGGAGCTCGTGCAGTGCCGCGTCCGGCAGGTCACCACCTTCGGTGGTCGGCTGCTCGTCGTTCAGGAACCGGCGCGCTGCCTCGTTCGCCACGGTGAGCATCCGACCGGGAACCTGCAGAAGAGCTTCGTACCGGTGCAGGACCGTGCCGTCGGCGAAGGACTCGCCCTTCTCCCACCGGGTGATCTGCGACGGCGACAGCGCACTTTTCCCGTCGGCGCGGAAAGCCCTGGCGAAGCTCCTCGCGGATCGGAACTCGTCCCGGCGGCCGAGAATTCTGTTCGTCCGCAGGAGCCACGCCTGTCTTCGTCGCGCGCGCCTACCGATCATTTCCGCAGTGTTGCACGGAAAATGCGTTCCACTCGGGGGAATCCGCCGGAAGACGCCGTGCCACCGGCCGGATCGCACCGGTGGCACGGCAGCGGCGAGATCAGCAGTGGCCCACCGACGGCTGGTGTGACACCACGCCCGAGCTCAGGTAGCCGACGTTCGCGCAGTAGGTCGCCTTGAACCACCGGTTGGACCCGAAACCGTTGGGACCACCGTCGATCCAGCAGTTGATGTCCACCCACTGGTCGTGGATCGTGACGATGAGTGCCGCGCCCAGGTTGGGGTCTTTGCGCAGGTTGCCCTCGTCGACGTACCCGCGCGCGGCGAGCGCCCCCGCGTCCGGGGTCGCCGACGCGACGCCCGCCGTGCCGCCGAGCAGTGCCGTCACCAGCAACGCCGAACCCAGCAGTTTTCCGATCATGTGTCCTCCCTCGTCCGGGCTTTGTCCGCCCGAGAACAAGTTATGAGGACCGCACGCCGGGAATGCCGACCGTTGCACGACAATTTCACCGTGCAACAGCAGCACTGGACAAAATCAAGTCACAAAAGGCAAACAGAGGACAGATTCAGGACGTCACCTCAGCCGCGCATGCCCGCCGTCACCGGCTCGCCGAGCTCGTGTCCCAGCATCTCCTGCACCGCCAACGCGATCCGCTCCGACGGCGACCCGGTCCCGTACGGTGACGGGATCTCCCGCAGCGCCGCCCGGTGGGCCGGCACGTCGTCGAGCCACCGCAGCACCGACGTGCCGATGCGCGGACCCGGCGGCACGAGCGTGCCGAACGTGCCCTCGATCTCCGGGCGCTCGGTGCTGCGCCGCACCACGACCACGGGTCGCTTGAGGACGCTGACCTCCTCCTGGATGCCGCCCGAGTCCGACACGACGACCGCGGCGCCCTGGGCGAGGGCGAGGAACGCGCGGTACGGCTGCGGTTCCACGACGCGCAGCGCGGGCAGCAGGCCGTCGAGGCCGAACGCGCCGATGCGCTGCGCGGTGCGCGGGTGCAGGGGCAGGACGACCGGCAGCGGCAGGCGGCCCAGCTCGCGCAGGACGGTCTCCAGGTTCGCGGCGTCGTCGACGTTCTCCGGGCGGTGGACCGTGGCCAGGACGTACCGGTCGCGCGTCACACCGGCGGTGGCCAGCGCGGTGCGCTCCTCCTCCGGTGACGGGAGTGCGTGGGCGAGGGCCTCGACGACGGTGTTGCCGGTGACGACGACCCGGCTGTCGGCCATGCCCTCGGCCAGCAGGTTGTGGCGGTTCAACGGGGTCGGGGCGCAGCACAGGTCGGAGAGGTGGTCGATGAGCACCCGGTTGTGCTCCTCGGGCATCGCGCGGTCGTAGCTGCGCAGGCCCGCCTCGACGTGCACCAGCGGCACGTCGCAGGCGTTGGCCGCCAACGCACCCGCCAGCGCGGAGGTCGTGTCGCCCTGCACCACCACGGCCGCGGGGCGCTGGCCGGCGAGCACCTCGTCGACGGCGGAGACCGCGCGGCCCAGCTGGTCACCGCGGCGCAGGCCGCCGAGGCACAGCTCGTGGAAGGCGCCCGGCTCCGGCACGTCCCGCCGGATCTGGGAGTACATCGAGCGGTCGTAGTGCTGACCGGTGTAGATCATGGTGCACGCGCTGCCGAGGTGGTCGACCAGTGGTGCCAGTTTGATCAGCTCTGGCCTGGTGCCGCACACGATCGTCACGGTGTTCGTTTCCCGCACGGCGGCAAAGTACTTCATCGATCTTGAAGAACTCGCCTCGTTCACCCGAAAGCGTTGCTTGGCGTATCGCTCGAAAGTGTTGCGGCACAGGGGTGTCTATTGTCGGCCCCCGTTCAGTGGCGTAACGCGTCTTCGCCGAAACCAACGGAGAGTCCTTCGTGTCCGGTCATCTGGCCCTTGCGGTGTCGACTGTGCTGTACGGGCTGGGGATAGTCGCCCAGACCGTCGCGGCGCGCAGGGCGGACCAGCGCGAGGGCACCGGCGTCGGGCTGCTCGCGCGGCTCGCCTCCGACCGCCTGTACCTGCTGGGGTTCACCGGTCAGGTGGGCGGTTTCCTGTTCGCGTTCCTGGCCCGCGCGGAGCTGCCGCTGTACCTGGTGCAGGCCGGGTCGTCGTGCGCGGTGGGGCTCGCGACGGTGATCGGCGTGCTGGCGCTGCGGTGGCGCATCCGGGCCGTGGAGGTCGCGGTGCTGGTGGTCATGGCGTGCGGCCTGCTGCTGCTCACGGGTGCGGCGGCGCCGTCGACGGCCCGCGAGCTCCCCCTGCTGCCCAGCGTCGTCGTGCTCGGGCTGCTCACGGTGGTGGTGCTGCCGCTGGCCCGCACGTGGAAGGCCGCGACGCCGGTGCTGGCCGGGCTCGCGTTCGCCGTGGTCGCGGTGGCGGCGCGGACCGTGGCCGGCAAGCCGGTGCTCGACGTGGTGCTGCACCCGTTGACGTGGGTGATGGTGCTGGCGGCGTTCGTGGGGCAGGCGTGCCTGGCGACGGCGTTGCAGCGCGGCTCGGCCACGTCCGCGGTGGCCTCGATGGACGCCACGACCGTGGTGCTCGGCTCCGTCGCCGGGCTCGCGCTCATGGGCGACCGGATCGCGCCGGGCCGGGAGTGGTGGGTCGGGCTCGGCGTGCTGCTGGTCGTCAGCGGTGTGCTGGTGCTCGGGTCCGCGGCACGCCCGGCGCCCGCGCTGGTCGGAGCCGAGCGGTGAAGCCCGTCGCCAGCGTGTCGCTGGACCTCGACAACCTCTGGGCGTACCTCAAGACCCACGGCGACCCGCGCTGGGAGCGGCGGCCCAGCTTCCTGCCCTCCGCGGTGCCCCGGCTGCTCGACGTCTTCGGCGAGCAGCGCCTGACCACCACCGTGTTCGTGGTCGGCGCGGACGCGGAACGCGAGGACGGCGCCGCGGCGGTCGCGGCGATCACGGCGGCGGGACACGAGGTCGCGAACCACTCCTTCCGGCACGAACCCTGGCTGCACCGCTACTCCCCCGCCGAGTTGGAGGCCGAGGTCGTGCGCGCGGAGGACGCGATCACGGCCGCCGGGGCACCGCGCCCGGTCGGCTTCCGCGGCCCCGGCTACAGCGTCACGCCGCAGCTGCTCGACCTGCTCGCCCGCCGCGGCTACCACTACGACGCGAGCGTGCTGCCCACGTGGATCGGACCGCTGGCGCGGGCGTACCACAACCGCACGGCGGGCTCGACCGACGGCGGCGCCGACCTGTTCGGCGGCTTCGGCCGGGTCAGGGCGCCGAACAAGGCCTACCGGTGGCGCGACGGGCTCGTCGAGCTGCCGGTGACGACGATGCCGTTGCTGCGCGTGCCGATCCACGGCGCGTACCTGTTGCAGCTGCACCAGCTCTCGCCACGGCTGGCGCGCGGTTACTTCCGCACCGCGCTGCGGTTGTGCCGTGCCCGCGGTGTGTCCCCGTCGTTGCTGCTGCACCCGACCGACGTGCTGGCCGCCGCCGAGGCTCCGGGCATGGAGTTCTTCCCCGGCATGGCGGTGCCCGGCAGCGAGAAGGTCGCCCTGCTCGACTGGGTGCTCGCGTTGCTGCGCGAGCACTTCGACGTGGTCGGCACGGGTGAGCACGTCGCGCGCGTCGCGGCGACCGGGCTGCGGGAACGTGACCCGGTCGCATGCTGACCGTGCTGCTGCGGGTCCTGGCGTGCGGGACGGTGGCGCTCGCGCCGGTGGAGGGCTACCTGCTGCGGGTGCACGACCAGTCGGCCAAGGTGGTGCCCGCCGCGCTGATCGGCGTCTGGCTGGTCTCACTGGTGCGCGACCGGCGGCTGCCCGCACCGCACCCGCTGCACCTGCTGCTCGCGTTGCTGGCGGTGGTGCTGCTGACGACGTCGGCGGTGCACGCGGCGGAGCCGTTCACGTTCGAGTACCTGGTGCGGTGGGCGCCTTTCCTGGTGGTCGCGGTGGTGCTCGCGGACGTCGCGGCGCGCGCGGTGCCGGTCAGGGAGCTGCTCGCCGCGGTCGTGGCCGGTGCGGTGGTGGCGGCGGCCGGCGGGCTGCTCAGCGTCGTGGGCGGCGAGCTTCGGGCGACCGGGCCGCTGGAGGACCCCAACGACCTCGCGTTCTTCCTCGTGGCGGCGCTGCCGTTGCTGGTGGCGCTGCCGGCGGGGGGCCGGTTCCGGTTCGTGCCGCTCGTGCTGGGCGCGGTGCTCGCGGCCGGTGCGCTGGCGACGTTCTCCCGCGGTGGCGGCATCGCACTGGCCTGCGCGCTGGCGTGGCTGGTGCTGCGGCGGGTGCTGCCGGTGCGCGCGGTCGTGGTCACCGCTGCCGTGACCGGCCTGGCGGCGCTGGTGTTCGCGCAGGTGGCGCACGCCGAGCTGGACCGGGCGTTGCAGGAGAAGAGCCACATCGCGGGCACGAACGCCGACACGCGGGTGCTGCGCTGGCAGGCGGCGGCGCGGATGCTCGCCGACGAGCCGGTGCTCGGCGTCGGACCCGGCGGGTTCCGCCAGCACTACGCGGCCGCGTCGCACAACGCGGAGATCGACGAGCAGACACCGGTGGCGCACAACCTCTTCCTCGAAGTGGCGGCCGAGCTGGGCCTGCCGGGGTTCGCGTTGCTCATCGCGGTGATCGCCGCCGGGTTCGTCGCGGCGGAACGCGCGGTGCGGCTCGGCGCGGACCGGCGGCAGGTCGTGGCGGTGCAGGCGGCGCTGATCGCGGTGCTGGTCGCGTCGGTCTTCCTGTCCGAGCAGTACTACCTGCCGCTGTGGTCGCTGGTGGCGATCGCGGTGGCGCTGCACCAACGGGCTCGGGAGGGTCGATGCGCGTTCTCCACGTGATCAGCGAGATGGGCGCGGGCGGCGCGGAGGCGCTCGTGGCCGGGATGGCGGCGGCCGGACCGGACGTAGGCTGGGAGTCGGCGGTCGCGACCGCGGGCGGGTTCCGGGTGGCGGCGCTGCGCGACGCCGGTGTGCCGGTGTTCGACGTGCCACTGGCACGCCGGTCGGCGCTGGGCGTGGTGCGGGCGGCGTGGGCGGTCTCGGCGGCGGTGCGGCGGTTCCGGCCGGAGGTCGTGCTGGCGCACAACGTGTCCGCGAGCCTGGTGGCCCGGCTCGGTGCGCCGCGGACGCCGGTGGTGACGGTGTTCCACGGCGTGGCCGAGGCGGACGTCGCCGGTGCCGTGCGGGTGCTGCGGCGGGTGTCGGACCGGGTCGTCGCGGTGGCGGCGGCGTCGGCGGACCGGTTGCGCGCGGCCGGACTCGCCTCCGAGGTGGTCCCGAACGCGGTGTTCCCGTCGGCACCGGTCCACGACCGCGCCACCGTGCGTGCCGCGCTGGGCACCGCGCCCGACGTGCCGGTCGCCCTGTGCCCGGCCCGGCTGGAGCCGCAGAAGCGCCACGACGTGCTGCTCGACGCGTGGGCGTCGGTGGGCGGCGCGGTGGAGCTGTGGCTGGCCGGTGACGGCAGCCTGCGCGCCGAGCTGGAGGAGCACGCGGAGCGCGTCGGCGGCCGGGTGCGGTTCCTCGGCACCCGCACCGACGTGCGCGACCTGCTCGAAGCCGCCGACGTCACCGTGCTGACCAGCGACTGGGAGGGCATGCCGATCGCGCTGCTCGAGTCGCTGGCCGCGGGCCGGCCGGTAGTGGCGTCCGATGTGGACGGTGTGCGGGAGGTGCTGTCCGGCGGTGGCGGGGTCCTGGTGCCACGCCGCAGCCCGGCCGCGACCGCGAAGGCGCTGCGCGACCTGCTGCACTCCCCCCTCGCCCGCGAGGTCGCCACCGCGCGCGACGGGTCCGGTGACGCGCACGCGTTGATGAAGTCCTACGACGAGCTGCTTCGCACCGTGCTGGAGGCACGAAGAAGATGAGGGTTCCCCGAGCTGTTGTTGAAGGCGTGCTGGCCGCGGTCGTGGTCGGCGCACTCGTGTTCCTCGCCGTCGCCCTGCGCGACGGCGAGAGCGAGGGCAGGCTCGCCCTGCTCGCCACACCGTCCACTCCGGACAGCGCGCAGTTCGGCGAGGTCACCTCCCTGGCCACCCCCGCCGTCGTCCAGCTGGTCCGCAGCCCCTCCGTGCTGGACGCCGCGGCGCGCACGGCCGGTCTGCCCGCCGACCGCCTGGCCGGCGCGATCGCCGTCGAGCTGGTGCCCGCCTCCGGCGTCGTTCGCGTCTCGGTGCGCGCGGCGTCCCCGGAGCAGGCGGCGAAGGCGGTGTCGGCGGTCGCGCAGGCCGTGGTCGACGCGGACCTGCTGGCCCCCGCCGCCCGCTTCCGCCTGGTGGACCCGCGCCCGGAGACGACGGCGGTCGCCCCGGACCTGCGGCTGGCCACGGGCCTGGCGCTGGTCGCCGCGGTGGTCGCGGGTGCCGCCGCGGCCGCGGTGCGGCGGTTGCGCGGAACCGGGAGCGTGGTGCGGCAGGTGCTCAGCACCGCCGGCGTGCGGCACCCGGTGGTGGTCGCGCACGACGGCGAGGCTGGTTTGACCGAACGTCTGACGGCGCTGTGCGTGGCGGCCGCACGGCCGGTGCGGGTGGTGCCGGTGGGCCCTGACCTGACCGCGCGCGCCGAGGAGCTGGCGCGGGCGTTGCCGGACAAGGCCTCCGAGCCCGCCGACGGCACGGCGGTGATCGCGGTGGCGGCGAACGACCGGATGCGCCGCGACGACCTCGCGACGGCGCTGGCGGTGCTGCCGGCGTCGGCCGTGGTGGTGGCGGTGGTGCTGGCGTGATGACGGTTCTGCGTCCGGGCCGCGCACCGGCCGTTCCGGCAGCCGGTGGTCGCGGCGCGGACCCGACGAAGCTGCCCGTGCACGCACCGGAGAACCCGGACGAGCCTCCCGGTCCCGGTGCGCGAGCGGGCCGGTTCGACACCCCTTCCACCACGGCGGTGCCCCAGTGATCACCACCACCAACCGGTCCGGCCTCGCCAGGACCGTCCTCGTCGCCCTGGTCGCACTGGCCGGCACAGCGAGCGCCGTCCGCGCACTCAGGCCCGCCTGGGAGGTCCCGCTCCCCACCGAGGCGAACCTGCCCGAAGAGCGCATGCAGGACTTCCGCGACGCTCTCTACTTCCCGATCCGGGAGTTCCTCGCCGGTGGCAACCCGTACGACCCGGCGGTGATGTTCGCGCACTGGCCGGTGCGGCAGAACTTCAACCTCTACCAGCCGTACCACCTGGTGCTGCACCTGCCGTTCGCGTTGCCGGACTACCGGGTCGGCGCGGTGGCGTTCGCGCTGGCGTGCCTGGTGCTGCTGGTCGGCCTCGCCGTCATGGCCGCCGGTCACGCCAGGCTCCCGCTGGTCGCGGGCACCGCGGTGGTCGCCACGCTGCTGGTCACGAGCCAGGTCGGCAAGGCGCAGATGTACGTCGGGCAGGTCAACCCGCTGATCGCCGTCGGCGCGGCCGGGGTGTTGCTGCTGCGCCGCTCCCACTCGTGCTGGGCCGCGGCGGCGCTCGCGCTGGCCTGGTTGAAGCCGCAGTTCGGGTTGCCGCTGGCACTGCTGGTGTTCGTGCGCGGGGACAGGAGGGTCGCGCTCACCGGTACCGCGGTCGCCGCCGCCGCCAGCCTTCCGGTCGCCGCGCTCCTCGTGCTGCGGGACGGGCTCGGCGGGTTCCTCGACATCATCCAGCGCAACCTCGCGTGGGCCGGCAGCACCGGGTACGGCGCCGTCGACTCCGTGACGGCGCAGCGGATCGACCTGCCGGCGGTGTTCTTCCGCACCACGGGCTGGCTGCCGCCGGCGGCGGAGCTGGTCGCGCTCTGCGGGGTCCTCGCCGTCACGGCGGTGCTGGCGCGCAGGCTCGACCGGCGCGCGGACGGGGGTGCGGCGGCGGACGTGCTGACGTGCCTGGGGGTCGTCGTCGCACTGGTGCACCAGCCCGGTGACGTGCTCATCGCGGTTCCCGCGCTCGTCGCGCTCGCGGTCGTGTGCTGGCGGCGCAGGCAGGAGGCGCACTGGCGGTGGGCAGGGGCCGCGGCGCTGCTGCTCGCCGTGCCGTTCGCGCACCTGCACTTCGTCGACACCGCGGTCAAGGCCGCGCTCGGGGCACGGGCCGCCGTCACGCTCGACGGGGTCGCCGTGGTGGCCGCGTGGCTGGTGCTCGCGGTGTTCGCGGTCAGGCACACCCGGCGCGCGGCATGACCGACGTGGCGGTGCGGGGCTCGCTGTGGCTCTTCGCGGTCAACCTGGTGAGCAAGAGCAGCCAGGTCGTCGTCACGCTGGCGCTGGCGCTGTTCTTCAGCGAGGCGGAGCTGGGTGCGGTCGCGCTGGTCGTGTCGGTCGTCAACGTCGGTCAGGTGGTCCAGTCGATGGGCGTCTACGACATCATCAGCCGCACCGGACGCGACCCGCTCCTGACCGCGGGCACGGTGCTGACGATGAGCGTCGCGGCCGGGGCCGTCCTCGCCGTCACCGTCGTCGCCGCAGCCGACCCGATCGCCCGTGTGCTCGGCGCTCCGGAGGCGGCCGGGATGCTGCGGCTCGCGGCGCTCACGCTGCCGTTCACGGCGGCGGGCGGTGTGCAGATGGCGTTGATGCACCGCGACCTCGACTTCCGCCGCCGCATGCTGCCGGACGCGGGGAGCATGCTGCTGGGTGCCGCGGTGACGGTCGCGCTGGCGGCACGGGGCACCGGGCCGAGCGCGTTCGTCCTCGGCCTGCTGTGCACCGCCGTCGCGCAACCCGTCCTCGCGGCCGTCGCCGGTGCCCGCATCCGGCCGGTCTGGGACGGCGCGGCGGCACGGGAGGCCGCGGGCTGGCTGGCGGTCGTGGGGCCCGGCGCGCTGATCGCCGTGCTGCTGGTCAACGTCGACTACCTCGCGATCGGGCACGTGCTCGGTCAGGAGGCGGTCGGCGGGTACTCGCTCGCGTTCCGGATCGCCTGGGTGCCCTACATCGTGGTCGCGGTCGTGCTCGGCGGGGTGCTGTTCCCGATCTGCGCCGCGAAGGTCCGGAGTGGACGGTCCGGTGAGCTGCCGGAGGAGCTGCACCGGTTCACGACGGCGACGCTGGTGGTCACCGGTGGCCTCTACGTCGTGGTCGCCCTGAGCGCCGACGCGATCACGCTGCTCGGTGCGCAGTGGGCGGACGCCGCCGCGATCCTCGTCCTGCTCTGCGGCTACGGCCTCGGCCTCGGCCTGCTGCACGTCTGGTACCAGGTGGTCAGGGCCGCCGGGCACGCCCGCCAGTACCTCGCCCTCGAAGCCGCCCACCTCGTCACGCTGGTGACCGCGCTGGTCTTCACCACCCCGCACGGCCCGCAGGCCGTCGCCGTCACCCAGGTCGCCACGGTGTGGCTGCTGGTCCCCGCGACGTGGCTGGTGCTGCACCGCAACGGTCTCGCGGCCCCGCTCCCCCGGCTGGCCCGCACGGCCGCCGCGGTCGTCGCCGGTGCGCTCGTGAGCTTCGTGCTCAGCACCGTCCTGCCGGCTCCCGCGAGTGTCGCGGGCCTCGCCGCCACCGCCACCGCGCTGCTCGCCGGCTACTGCGCGGTGGTGCTGCCGTTGACCCGCACCGTCCTCATCGGACTCAAGGAGCGCACGTGAAGGTCGTCCACGTGACGCAGCCGGTCGAGGCCGGGGTCGCCGCCGTGGTGCTGGAGCTCGCCCGCGCCCAGCGCGACCGCGGCTGGGACGTCGGGATCGCCTGTCCCCCAGCCGGTTGGCTGGCCGACCAAGCCCACGCACACGGCATCCCGGTCCACTCGTGGCAGGCGACGCGACTGCCGGGTCCCGGTACCGCGCGGGAGCTGGTGTCCCTGCGCCGCACGCTCGACCGGCTCCGGCCGGACGCCGTCCACCTGCACAGCTCCAAGGCCGGGCTGGCCAGGCTGGTGCTGCGCGGCCGCGTCCCCACGCTGTTCCAGCCGCACCTGTGGTCCTTCCAGGTCGCCGGCGGGCTGCTGCGCACCGCGTGCCGCCGCTGGGAGGGGCTGGCGTCGCGCTGGACGGACCTCCTCGTCTGCGTCAGCGACGACGAGCTCGCCGCCGGTCGTGCCGCCGGGGTCACCGCACCGGCCGAGGTCGTGTGCAACGGCGTCGACACACGGCGGCTGCACCCGCGCCACCACGACCACGACGTCCCGACCGCCGTGTGCGTCGGGCGCATCGCCCACCAGAAGGGGCAGGACCTGCTGCTGCGGGCCTGGCCGGAGGTGCTGCGGTCCGTTCCGGACGCCCGGTTGCTGCTCGTCGGCGACGGCCCGATGGCCGCCGGTCTGCGGGCCGCGCACCACCACCCGTCGGTGCACTGGCACGGCCACCGCGCCGTGGTCGCCGACTTCTACACCGAGGCCGACGTCGTCGTACTGCCCTCCCGTGCCGAGGGCATGGCCCTGGTGCCGCTGGAGGCCATGGCCTGCGGGCGTTCCGTCGTCGCGTTCGACGTCGAGGGTGTGCGGCAGAGCCTCGGCGACGCCGGGGAGGTCGTGCCCGCCGGGGACGTGGACGCACTGGCGCACGCGATCGCCCTGCGCCTCACCGACCGCGAGCTCGCCGCCGCGGAGGGGAAACGCGGCCGGGTCCGCGCCGAGAACCTGTTCGACCGCGAGCGCATGACCGACCGGATCGTGACGCTCACCGAGAAGCTGCTGTCCGGGAGAGGACGAGGATGACACGGATCGCCTACCTGCTCACACAGGACAGCGGTGGCCCGGTGGACGTGACGGTCCGGCTGGCCGCCGCGCTCGCCGGGTCCGGTGACGCGGAGGTCAGGGTGTTCGGACCGCGACCGCGGCGCGGCGCCGAGCTGGTCGACCCGCACTTCGAGGAGATCCTGGTCCCCAGCAAGGGGGACGTGCGCGCCGCACGGCAGGCGCGCGCCGCGATCAAGGCGTGGCGGCCGGACGTGGTGCACGCGCAGGACCGGCGGTCCGGGCTGGTGAGCGCGGGCCTCGCGACGGCGGGCACCAAGATCGTGCACACCTACCACGGGGTGCCCGACGACGTGGACGAGTCGTGGTTCCGGTGCGTGCGGGGCTCGACGCCGCCGTCGCACTACACCCGCGCCGTGCTCGCCGGTGACGCCGCGGTCGCGCGGGTCGTGCACCGGACGGTGGTGCCGGCCAGGGAGATGGGCCGGTTCCTGCGCGAACGCCTGTACGTGCCACCGCACCGCATGACCCACATCGACAACTGCGTCGACGTCGGTGAGGCGCACCCGCCGACGGCACCGGTGCGCAGGCTGATCTTCGTGGGGCTGCTGGTGGAGCGCAAGGGGCTGCTGACCCTGCTCGACGCGCTGGAGACCACCATGCCCGCCGACGCCACGCTCACGGTCGTCGGCGACGGTCCACAACGGACCCAGGCGGAGGGCCGGGTGACCCGGCGGGGGTTGCAGGACCGGGTGCGGTTCCTCGGTTTCCGCACGGACGTCCCCGACCTGCTGCGCGAGCACGACGCGCTGGTGCTGCCGTCCACGATGGAGCAGCAGCCGCTCGTCGTCGCCGAGGCGATGGCCGCGGGCAAGCCGGTGGTGGCCACGGACACCGGTGGTGTGGCGGACATGCTGGGCATCCCCGCCGTCGAGTGCCCGCGTCCCGGTGACGTGACCGCGTTGCAGCAGCGGCTCACCGAGCTGTTCGCCGACCCGGAGCCCGGCCGCACCGGCCAGGCCCTGGCCGCCAGGGCGCGCGAGCGGTTCACCGCCGAGGTGTGCGCCCGCCGCCACCTGGAGCTCTACCGCGGGCTCACCGCTTCTGCGCGTTGACGTAGACCGCCGCGTCCGCCGGAGGCAGGTCGATCTCCGGCGGCACCGGCTCGCCCCGCAGCGTCGCGAGGCCCTGCGGCGGGGTCATCCGCACCGCGGCCTTGGTCGGGTTCACCGCCACCCAGCCGTTGCTGAACCGGCGGGTCCACGCCCCGCTGGGCAACCGGTTCGCCGCTTCGACCGCCTCCCCCAGCCGCGCGTCCTGGTAGATCGACCAGTACGGGCTCTTGTAGCTGGGATCGGCCTGCGTCCAGCACGTGTGCGGGCTCGCGAGCAACGCGGCCGAGGCGTACCCGACGCGTTCCTCCTGGTCCGACTTCGTGTGCGTGATCAGCAGCAGCCACGACTCGCCGAGCGCGGCCTGGGCGCGCTGCTCCTTGAACTGGTTGCCCTTGAACGTGATCAGCTCGCCGGCGCCGTTGTCGCCGCGCAGGCCGAAGTTCTCCTCCATCGCACCGGCGTACCGGGAGTGCGCCGACCAGCGGCCGGGCGTCAGCTGCGACTCCGAGACGTTGGGCACCAGCATCTTCCCCGACTTCTCCAGCGCGGTGCCGGCGAGGTCGAGCAGACCGTCCAGGCCCTCGCGCAGCAACCGGTCAGTGGCCGCGGTGTCGGCCGTGCCCGCGATCACCGCGGGCGAGTAGTACCGCAGCGAGCTGAAGTCGTTGTCGGCCAGCACGCCGTCCCAGCCCTCACGGGTCACCTCGGCGACGACCGCGTTCACCCAGGCCTGCTGGTACTCCCTGTTCCACACCGCCATCTGCCAGTGCTTGGGGTACCCGGCCCACTCGATGCGCTTGCCCGCCGTGTCGACCGCGAACCACGCGGGGTGCTGCTGCTGGGCGGCGTAGTACCCGATGCCGGTGGGCAGGTACTTGGAGTCGCGGTCGCCCTCCACCGCGCCGGGGTAGTTGCGGGTGCTGGCGAAGTCCTTGTAGACAAGCACCTTGATCTTCGGGTTGAGGTCGTGGAGGCGGCGCATGGCCGAGGTCTCCCACGCGTTGAGCACCACGACGTCGTAGTGCTTGGCCGCCTCGCGGATCTCCCAAGCGGCCGGCGAGTCGCCGATGCCGTACCACCAGGCGCACGGCGCGACCGGTTTCGGCGGCGGGCCGGTCGTGATCGGGTCGCTCGCCGCGGTCACCGAACAGGCCGTCGAGAACAGCACCAGCACAAGTGCGGTGAATCGGCGCATCAGCGATTTTTCCGGCAACACAACTCACCCGCCGTCATCAGTAGAATCCTCAGGTCGAGCCACAGCGACCAATTCGCGATGTAGTAGTTGTCGTATCGAGACCTGTCGGCGATCGAGGTGTCACCCCTCAACCCGTGAACCTGGGCAAGACCGGTGAGACCGGTCGGGACGCGGTGGCGCGCCCAATATAGCTCGTGAATGGCGGAGAACTCGCGAACGAAACCGGGACGCTCCGGGCGCGGCCCCACGACGCACATGTCGCCGCGCAGGACGTTCCACAGCTGGGGCAGCTCGTCGAGCGAGGTGCGGCGCAGGAACCGGCCGACCGGCCCGACCCGGGAGTCGCCCTCGACGGACCAGCGGACCTGGGAGTCGTCCTCACCGGACTGGCGGACGCTGCGGATCTTGTAGAGGACGAACGTCCGGTCGTCCATCCCCACCCTGACCTGCCGGAAGAACAGCGGGCGACCGCTTTCGACCAGCACGGCCAGCGCGCACAGGCCGATCACCGGGGACAGCACGACGAGCGCCACCGCGGCCAGCACGAGGTCGAGGACGCGCTTGACCCACCAGGTCGGGCGCCTGGTCGGGGACGTGCCCAGCCGCATCAGCGGGTAGCTGCGCAGCCGCTCGATGCCGGGGCCGTCGGGGTGCAGCTCGTACATCCGCGGCACCACGAGCGTGGAGCAGCCCAGCCGGTGGGCGGTGATGGCGGCCTCGACCAGGCGGGACTCGCGGGTGTGCGAGAACGCGAGCACGACCGTGCCCGCCCGCAGCCGCACGACGGCCTCCGCGAGGTCGCCGTCGATCACCTCCAGCGGCGGTCGCTGCTGGTCGGGGTCGGGACCGGCGTCGGCGAACGCGACCGGGCGCAGGCCGAACTGGGGGTGCTCCAGCATGGTCCTGGCGAGGTTCACGCCGACCGAGCCCGCGCCGACGATGATCGTGCGGTCGCAGCGGTCGAACCGCCGCCGGCACCACCGGCCGAACGCGAACACGCACCACCGCACCGGCTCGATGACCAGCGCGTACGTCATCATCGCCCACTGCGCGGCGCTGATGTCGGCCGCCGGTGCGGCCCCGAGCAGACCGGCGCAGGTGAGCAGCGCGAAGGCCAGTGCCGTGCTCGCGGCGGAGCGGGGCAGGTCCTGCAGCCACGACAGCCACAGCCGCCTGCGGTAGAGCCGCCAGCCCGCCCTGATGCCCAGCACGGTCGCCGCGATGGCGGCGGTCCAGCGCCAGTCGACGCCGCGGTGCACGCACACCGCCGCCAGTGCCGTGCTGTCGGCCAGCACGAGCAGCACGGCCACCGCGTTCACCCGGCTGAGCAGGTCCCGCGAGCGGCGGCGGGGCGTTGCGGCCCGCCCCAGGGGCGGCCTTCCGCGGTCAGCCGGCCGGACCTCGTCCGCCTGCGGTGGTGCGGCGGGAACGGCCACCGCCGAGAGTCGCCTCATGGAAGATCATCCGATCGATGGAGAGTGGACGGCACAGCGACACGAAAGAGTTAACGAGGGGCTTAAATTCAGCTCTTCGGGTATCAAATTTCCCTCTTCGGTGTGCTGAGCGAATGCAATTGGTGAGCTTTCGGCGTACTACTGCCCTGGTCTACGCCAGGGGCGTCTCAAAAGCTTTAGCACGTCGTGTCAATAATTCATGGCACCAACCGCGAGCCACCGAAGTGGGGGCATTGAGTGAAAGTCGGCGAAAACGGCGTCCGGCAATCGGCCGGGCACGCGACGACGACCGTGCAGGTCGTGCAGCAGCCCGTCCGGCAGTCCGTGCAGACGGCCCAAGCCGCGCAGAACGACGCCCGGCCGTGCGGCGACGTGCACGTCGTGCTCCCCGCCTACAACGAGGCGGTCGCACTCCCGGCGCTGCTGCGGCGCATCGCCGGCGTCGAGCTGTCCGACCGGATCACGGTGTGGGTGGTCGACGACGGTTCCTCCGACGGCACCGGCGACTGCGTGGCGGGCGTCCGCGGCCTGGACGTCCGGCTGGTGCGCCACCCGGTGAACCTCGGCCTCGGCCAGGCCGTCCAGTCCGGGCTGCGTGCGGTGCTCGACGCGGCCGCGGCGGACGACGTCCTGGTCGTGATGGACGCCGACGACACGCACGACCCGCGACTGATCTCCCCGCTGCTCGGGGAGATCGCGGCCGGCGCGGACGTGGTGATCTGCTCGCGCTTCGTCGACGGCGGCGACGACTCGACCGCACCGCGCTTCCGCCGGTTCCTGTCCCGCGGCGCGCGCGTCGTGTTCGGCCGGGTGCTGCACTTCGACGGCATCCAGGACTTCACCAGCGGCTTCCGCGCCTACCGGGTGAGCCTGCTGCGCCGGGCCGCCGCGCACTGGGGCGAGCGGCTGGTCGAGGAACGCGGGTTCGCCTGCATGGTCGAGCTGCTGCTGAAGCTGCGCCACTGCGGGCCGGTGGTCAGCGAGATCCCGTTCCGGCTGCGCTACGACCGCAAGCCCGGCGCCAGCAAGCTCCGGCTCGGCCGGACGCTGACCCAGTACCTGTTGCTGCTCACGCGTGACCGCCTCGCGCCCGTGCCGTACCGGAAGCTCTGATGGCGACGCCAGTGCGCAACGTCGTCGTGATCGGCGGAGGCATCTGCGGCCTCGCCACCGCACACCGGCTCGTGCGGGCCGGCCTGCCGGTGACGGTGCTCGAGAGCAGCGACCAGCTCGGCGGGCTCGGCACGTTCTTCCCGTCGCGGGGCCGGTGGGTGGAACGCTTCTACCACTGCGTGATGCCGACCGACGACGCGTTGCTCGGCCTGTTGGACGACGTGGGCCTGCGCGAGAGCATCGGCTGGCGGCGCACCACCATGGGCATGGTCGTCGAGGGCGCGCACCACCCGTTCAACTCCGCGCTGGACCTGCTGCGGTTCCGGGCGCTGAGCCTGCCGGACCGGGTGCGCTTCGGCGTGGTCTCGCTGCTGCTGCGGCGGTTGGGCAAGGGCAAGGACCTCGACCGCCTGCGCACCGAGGACTGGCTGCGGGGGTTGTACGGCGACGCCGTGTGGAGCACGCTGCTCGCCCCGCTGTTCGGCGCCAAGTTCGGTTCGGCGTTCGGCGACGTGCCCGCGCTGTACCTGTGGCAGCGCCTGGGCCGGGAGAGCAACGACTCGGTGCGCGGCTACCCGGCCGGTGGCTACAAGAACGTGGTCGACGCGCTGCGCCGGTCCATTGAGGACGGTGGCGGTGTCGTGCGCACCTCGGCTCCCGTGGCCCGCGTGGAGACCAGGGGCGAGCGGGTGGTCGTGACGCTGGCCGACGGCGAGTCGCTGGTGGCGGACCACGCGGTCTCCACCGTTCCGCTGCCCGCGTTGCGCGGTATCGCCGACGAGGAGCTGGCCCGGCGGCTGCCCGACGTGCGGTTGCGCTACCAGGGCGTCGTGAACACGTTGTTCTTCCTGCGCAAGCCGTTGTCGGGGCACTACTGGGCGCCGGTGCTGCGCTCGGGCACCGACTTCGACGGCGTGATCGAGATGTCCGCGCTGGCGGGCACCGAACCCTACGACGGCCGCCACCTCGTGTACGTCATGCGCTACACCGACCGCGACTCCGCGCTGTACCGCGAGGACGAGACCTCGATCGCACGGCGGTGGACGGAGCAGCTGCTGGCCCTGCACCCTGGCTTGTCGCCGGCGGACTTCGACGAGGTGCGCACGTTCAAGGCGCCGTTCGTGGAACCGGTGTACCCGCTGGGCTACCTGACCGACCGGCCGGCCGTCGAGGTGCCCGGCACCCGGCTGCTGCTCGCCACGACCGCCCACGTCTACCCGAACGTCACCAGCTGGAACTCGAGCGTCGAGCTCGCGAACTCGGTGACCGACCGCCTCCTGCGCGCCGCCAGGAGGCCCACGCCCCAGGAGATCGACGCATGGTCAGCAGAATCGGCGCGGTGATCACCGCTCTCACGGTCACCGCAGCCACCCTCGTTTCCTCCCAGCAGGTCCACGCCGACTCCGCGCCGCTGCTGCCCGACCTGCGGCAGGCGCCGATCGGGTGCCCCGGCGGGTTCGCCGGCAACCCGGACACGTGCCGCGACTGGGACGTGTGCCTGGTCGAGGACGCCTCGAAGCCGCGCGGCAAGTGCGCTCGCGAGGGCGGCCGGATCGAGGCGGTGCGCCTGCGGTTCACCACGTCCATCGACAACGTCGGCGACGGTCCCCTGCTGCTGCACGCGCACCGCGACAGCACCGACGTGCCGACTATGAAGGTGCGCCAGTCGATCCAGTCCGGTGTGGATGGTTCGATCGCGCGCACGTACGCCGAGGCGCGGCGCGAGACCACCTCGAGCGCCTACTACGAACCGGCGGAGTCGCACCAGCACTGGCACCTGCTCAACTTCGAGTACTTCCAGCTGCGCAGGCCCGACGGCGGCGTGGTCGTGACCGACCGCAAGAACGGCTTCTGCATCGGCGACCGCTACGACGTCGTGGACGACCTGCCGCGGCGCCCGCTCGACCCGGCCACGCCGGAGGGCCAGCTGGCGGCCCGGCTCAACGGGCACATGTGCGAGCACCACAACCCGGCCGCGCAGGACGTCCTGTTCGGGATCTCCGTCGGCTCCGGCGACGACTACAAGCACCGGGTCGACTTCCAGTGGCTCGACCTCACGCACGTGCCGTCGGGTGTCTACGACGTGGTCAACGCCGCGAACTCCGACCGGGCGTTGCTGGAGAAGGACTACAGCAACAACGCGTCGTCGATCGCGATCTCGCTGCAGTGGCCGCGCGGCGCGGTGCAGCCGCCCGCGACGATCACGTTCGCGCCGTCGGTGAAGCTGCTGCGCAGCTGTCCCGGCCGGGAGCGGTGCGCCGAGTCGAGGTAGTACCGGTTCGAATACCGAAACGGGGTGTCCGCAGTCGCGGGCACCCCGTTTCGCGTTTCTCGCGCGCTTTACCACACAACCAGTTAGCAGCACAAACTACTCACTCTGCGAAACCGCGTTCACCACTAGCACATCGGCACTCCGAACACAATTCGCCAGTTCGCGCAACCGAACACTGTTCGAGAACTGCATTCGCGCTCACGTCAATAGTCCGAGCAGTGCAATTTTGATCACAGTGGAGAGTGCCACACGCAACCCCGTTGGACCTTGACCTGGCCATGTGGTGAGTTGAGAGAATTCACTTCGCATTCCACCCCGACCGGACTGTGCCCTGACCTGATTCCCCAGCCGATCAGGAGACCCTGTCTTGAGCACGGCAGACTTCACCCTGCGCGATTTCGCCGTTGGGCAACTGCAGAGCCTGTTGCGCGCTGTCGGATTAGCGGATTCGGCGCGCAGTTCGACGGCGTTGCTGGGTGACGCATTGGGACCCGGCGCACTGCGCCCGTTGTCCGCTGTTCCGTCGTGGCCGTCATCGGTCGCCGACGACCACACACCTGTTGAATTCTCGGTCGCTTTGGCCAGGAACGAACCACCCGCGGTGCGGATGATCGTGGAGTCGCTCGCCGAACAGCCGGACAGCCGGGCCAACCTGACCGCGGCGCTGGCCGTGCTCGACCAGCTCGCCGCCCGGTACGACCTCGACCTGCGCCAGCTCGACCAGGTCCGCGACCTCTTCCTGCCGGAGGACCCGCAGGGCGCCTTCTCGTTCTGGTACTCGCTGATCGTCGGGGCCCACGCGGCACCGGCGATCAAGGTCTACCTCAACCCCGACGTGCGCGGCCCCGGACGCGGCACCGAGCTCGTCAGCGCGGCGCTGGACCGCCTCGGCCTCGGCCCCGCCTTCCCCGCCGTCGCCCGGCACGCCCTGCGCCGTGAGGGCCTGGACCGGTTCTCGTTCTTCGCCCTCGACCTGATGGACGACCACCGCGCGCGGGTGAAGACCTACGTCTCGCACGACTCCGCCGAGATCGCCGACGTCACGCACGCGGCGGCCGCGGTGCCCGGGGTGGACCTGGAGCTGCTGGCGGACGTCTGCGCGATCGCCGGTGCCGGCCCCGGCCCGTTCACCCGGCGCCCGCTGATGTCGGCCTACAACTTCCTCGCCGGCGACACCGAACGGCCGGGCGGCTACTCGGTCTACATCCCGGTGCGCGACTACGTGCAGGACGACCTGGAGGCGTGCGAGCGGGTCCTCGCGATCATGACCAGGTGCGGCCTCGACCCGACGCCGTTCGTGCTGGCGCTGACGAGCATCGTGCGCAGGCCGCTGGGTGACGGCGTCGGCCTCATCGCCCACGTCTCGCTGCGCCTGGGCCGGCCGCGCCCCGGCGTCACGGTCTACCTGTCCTCCGAGGCGTACGACGTGACCCCTCCCCGAACCACAGCCATGTCGTCGTAGTGCCGCAGTACGAGGAAAGAAGGCAGTGTCGTGGAGCCGTACCGCATCAAGGTCGTCGAGCCCATCCCCATCACCACCCGCGACTACCGCGAGCGCCGCTACGCCGAGGCGGGGTACAACCAGTTCAACCTCACCGCCGACGACGTCACGATCGACCTGCTGAGCGACTCCGGCACCGGTGCGCTCTCGGCCGAGCAGCAGGCCGCGGGCATGCGCGGTGACGAGACCTACGCGGGCGCCCGGTCGTTCTTCCGGTTCCGCGAGGTGGCCGAGGAGCTGACCGGCTTCCCGCACATCTACCCGGTGCACCAGGGCCGTGCCGCCGAGCGGATCCTGTTCTCCGCGCTGCTCAAGCCCGGCCAGCTCTCCGTGGGCAACACCCACTTCGACACCACCCGCGCGAACGTGGAGCTCGTCGGCGGCGTGGTGCGCGACCTGCCCTGCCCGGCAGCGGCCGACCTCGACAGCGACGCGCCGTTCAAGGGCGACATCGACCTCGTAGCGCTGGAGGCGGTGCTGTCCGGGCCGGAGGACGTCGGCCTGGTGCTGATGACGATCACCAACAACGGCGGCGGCGGGCAGCCGGTGTCGATGGCGAACCTGGAGGCCGTCAGCGCGCTGTGCCGCCGGTTCGGGGTGCCGTTCTTCCTCGACGCGGCCCGGTTCGCCGAGAACGCGTGGCTGGTGACGCAGCGGGAGGAGAAGTACCGCGACCACAGCCCGCGCGACGTCGCGAAGCTCGCGTTCCGGCTCGCCGACGGGTGCGTGGTGAGCCTGAAGAAGGACGGCATCGTCCACATCGGAGGGATGCTCGCCCTCACCGACCCCGACCTGGCCGAGCAGTGCGAGCTGCTGCTGATCGCCACCGAGGGTTTCCGCACCTACGGCGGGCTTTCCGGTCGTGACCTGGACATGTGCGCGCAGGGCCTGATGGAGGTCACGCACCCGGCGTACCTCAAGGAGCGGGCCGAGGCCACCGCGTACCTGGCCGAGTGCGCGCGCCAGGCCGGTGTGGAGAGCGTGCGTCCCGCCGGTGTGCACGCGGTGTACCTCAACGCGGGCCGGTTGCTGCCGCACATCCCGTCGCACCGGTTCACCGGTCACGCGCTGGCCTCGGAGCTGTACCTGGCGGGCGGTGTGCGGTGCGCCGAGCTGGGGTCGCTGTACCTCGGTGAGATCGACGAGTCCGGTGAGCTGCTGACGCCGGCGCCGTTCGAGCTGGTGCGCCTCGCGATCCCGCGCCGCGTCTACACCCGCAGCCACCTGGAGTACGTCGCCGAGACGCTCGCCGGCATCGCCAAGGACCCCGAGTCGGTGCCCGGCTACCGCCTCACCGAGGCACCCGCCGTCCTGCGCCCGTTCCGCGCCCGCCTCGCCCAGGTCCGCTGACGCGAGAAGGCCCCTCGGGTCACCACCGAGGGGCCTTCCGGTCCTGCGCGAAGATCAGGCGGGCACGCCGATGCGGCTCATCGCGTGCTCGATCACCCGCACCAGCACCGCCTTCGACGACTCGCGGTCACGGGCGTCGCACAGCACCAACGGCACCGCGTCACCGACGTCGAGGGCGTGGCGCACCTCGGCCTCGGTGTAGGAGTAGCTGCCGTCGAAGCAGTTCACCGCGACCACGAACGGGATCTGGCGGCGTTCGAAGAAGTCGATCGCCGCGAACCCGGTCTCCAGCCTGCGGGTGTCGACCAGCACCACGGCACCGATCGCACCGGAGGCCAGCTCATCCCACATGAACCAGAACCGGTCCTGGCCCGGTGTGCCGAACAGGTACAGCACCAGCTCGGTGTTGATCGTGATGCGGCCGAAGTCCAGCGCGACCGTCGTCGTGTTCTTGCCCTCGACGCCGACGATGTCGTCGATCTCCTCACCCGCGGCGGTGAGGAGCTCCTCGGTGCGCAGCGGGGTGATCTCGCTGACCGACCCGACCAGCGTGGTCTTGCCCGCGCCGAACCCGCCGGCGACGACGATCTTGACGGCGACGGGGACGGCGAGGTCGTCGTCGCGCTGGTCAGATTGCACGGACACCATCCAGCACCTTCTGCAGTAGGTTCATGTCCATCGCGGTCGCCATCCGCGACGGGTCGCGGGTGATGACGTCTCCGCGCTGGATCAGGTCGCTCAGCAGCACCTTCACCACGACCAGCGGTGCGTGCAGGTACGCGGCGACCTCCGCGACGGACAACGGCTTGCGGCACAGCTTCATGATCTCGGTGTGCTCCACCGAGAGCGAGGCGGGGTCGTTCGAGGTGCGGATCGACCGCACCTGGGTCGTGAGGTGCAGATCGCCCCACACCGGCCGGGTGCGGCCGCTGACCAGCGCGTAGGGCCGGACGAGCGGGCCGGCCGCCTCGTCGTACCACCAGTCTCCCGAGTGGACGGTCATGACAACCCGAGTGCGCTGGGCAACGGGGTGCGCGGCGCGGTGGACAGGTAACCGCCCACGCGCTTCACGAGCATGTTCATCTCGTAGGCGATCATGCCCATGTCCGCGTCCTCGTCACCGACGACGGCGAGGCAGGCACCCTGCCCGGCCGCGGTGACGAACAGGTACGCGCGCTCCATCTCCACGATGGTCTGGCGCACCTGGCCGCCGCCGAAGTGCCGGCCGGTGCCGCGGGCGAGCGACTGGAACGCCGACGCCATGGCGGAGAGGTGGTCTGAGTCGTCCTTCGACAGCTCGGGCGAACGGGCCAGCAGCAGACCGTCAGCGGAGAGCACCACCGCGTGCCGAGCACCGACCACTCTGCTCACGAGGTCGTCCAGCAGCCAGTTGAGCTTGGCCTGCCCGCCGGTCATCTCTTCCATGGGAAATCGCCTTTCGCTTTCCGGAGTCCCAGTGCGCATCACGGTTCGAGGTCGTGGGGGTCCGCGGTCCTGGCGTCACGAGCGCCGCGCTGGAACGCGGACAGGCCGTCACGGGCGCGTTCGGCCCGTTCCTCGGCGTCGAACTCGGTGAAGTCGGGATCGGGACGCAGGTCGTCGGTCGCCAGCTGGGGCACGAGGTGCTGCTGCCGCTGCCGGCGCGGCAGCTGCGGCCGTTCGTCCTGGCGCACTTCGCCACCTCCCGCGGCGGTGTCGGTGTCGGTGGGCCAGCTCTCCGGCCGGGTGTGCGCGCGGGACAGCTCGGTGCCGTCGGTGCCGGTGACCGGCACGTGGCCCTTGGTCGAGGCGCCCGCCCAGAACTGGTCCAGCTCGGACCCCGACTCCGCCGGCGGGCGTGCCTGCGACGGCACGTGGGTCTCAGGGCGCACCTGCTGCACCTGCTGGCGGTAGGAGGGCCGGGGAAGCTGCGGCACGTCCGTGGTGTCGGCCGCGCCCGCGTCGCCCGCGAGCAGCTCGGCCGGGATGAGCACCAGCGCGATCGTGCCGCCGGAGGAGCACTCGCGCAGCTCGACCCGGATGCCGCGGCGCGCGGCGAGGCGTGCGACGACGAACAGGCCCAGGCGCGACTCACCACGCAGGCGCATCGCCTCGAAGTCGGGCGGCGCGGCCAGCATCTGGTTGTGCAGCTCGCGGTCCTCGGCCTTGATGCCCAGGCCTTGGTCCTCGATCTCCACGACGATGCCCTGCGGCACCTCGCTGGTGTGCACCTCGACCTGCGAGCGCGGCGGGGAGAACGAGGTGGCGTTGTCGACGAGCTCGGCGATCAGGTGGATCGTGTCGGCGACGGCGGCACCGGTGAGCGCCACCTCGGGCACCGGGTTCACCTTGACCCGCGCGTACTGCTCGGTCTCCGCGACGGCCGCGCGCACCACGTCGAGCATGCGCACGGGCTTGCGCCACTGCCGGCCCGGCTGCTCGCCGGTGAGGATGATCAGGTTCTCCGCGTTGCGGCGCGCGCGGGTGGCGAGGTGGTCGAGCTGGAAGAACGCGTCGAGCTGCTCGGGGTTCTCCTCCTCGTGCTGCAGCCGGTCCAGGATCTTCAGCTGGCGGTGCACCAGGCCCTGGTTGCGGCGCGCGATGTCGAGGAAGACCCGGTTGACGCCCTCACGGGTCTGGCTCTCCTTGACCGCCGCGGCGACGGCGGTGTACTGCGCGGCGTTGAACGCGTCGGCCACCTGGCCGATCTCGTCGTTGCCGTAGTCGAGCGAGGGGACCTCGGCGGCGACGTCGACGTGCTTGCCCTCGCGCAGCCGCTCGACGATGTCGGGCAGGCGCTCGTGGGCGAGCTTGAGCGAGTCGCTCTTCAGGCTGGTCAGGCGCACGATCAACGCCTTGTTGACCAGCCGGTTGGAGATGCGGACGGCGACGAAGATGCCGGCGATGACCGCGAGCAGGGCGACGAGGCTGCCGATGAGGACGGTGTTGAACTTGTTCTCGCCGTTCTCCAGCGCGACGTTCACGGCGCCGTTGGACTGCTCCTGCACCATCGTGGTGAGCTCGGTGGACACGGCGCGGCTGGCGGTCTCCCAGTCGGAGGCCCCGACGGAGTTGCCGATGGGCCGTTCCGCGTTCTGCAGCAGGCGGTTCTCCAGCGCGCCCAGCTGCTGCCAGGACGGGCTGGTGATCACGCGCTGGTAGTGGTCGCGCACCTCCTTCAGCGCGTTGGGCTCGATCGCGTTGAGCGACGAGCGGTACGCGCCGACGAGGTAGACGAACTCGCGGTGGTCCTCGGGCGTGAACCGGCCGGCGGTGAGCGCACCGGCGGCGACGGACCCGGCGCGCGACATCGAGTCGGCGGCCTGGAAGTACTGCACGGCGGCCAGGGCGCTCTGCACCGTGGGCGCGTCGGGGACGATGCGGGCCTGCGTGTTGTAGAGCGAGGCGCCCGCGTCGAGCACGCTGTTGTAGAAGCGGTAGACCTCGGCCTTGGACGCGGTGCCCGCCTCGATCACGGCACGCTGCTGCGGCAGCTGGTCCAGCAGCCCGTTGAGCCTGCCGATGCTGTCCACGACCTCCTGCGGCGCCTGGGCGGCGAGATCGGTGAACGCGGTCTTCATCGTGCTGAGGTCGGAGTCGGTTTCCAGCCACTGCTTCTGCAGTGCGGAACTACCCGAACCCGGCCGGCTCAGGTTCGTCATGCTGAGCTCGCGTTCCTTCTGCAGGGACGCGAACGACTGCACCGCCGGAATCGACGCGTCCCGCACACCCGAGGCGACCAGCCGCAGGTAGAGACCGTCGAACACGGTGTACGACGAGAACAGCACCCACATCACCAGAAGCACGATGCTGGGAACAACGACAACACCGGTGAGCCGGGACCGAATTGTCTTGTAATTTGTGTCAGGCACGTTCTTCAGCTTCACAACGCTCCACGACCACCTGAATTGGCGACGGAAAGATAGCACCGCGAGAACAGCACGACCAACCGTAGATGATCATGCATTGCGGTTGCCGAGCAGGGTACTCAGTCAACCGGCCACGGCGACACCCAGGTCCACGTGCGCATCTCAGCATACGGAGCAGCGCAAGGCTGGTCCGTCAGGAGCACGCCAAACACCGTTCGAGCAGAGAGAACGACACGAATTGCCGCGCCGCTTGACAGCGGGTTGACCGATTTGGATTCGCTGACAATGTGAACCGAATCACATGAACGAGCCTTCGGTTGTTTCGGAAATTCACAGCGCACATCTCGACGGCCGCACCGGTTTGTGCTAACCGAAGAACGCACCGCGGCCCGTTCGGGCAGCCCGCTGTCCGGTTGCACCGGGAAACCCGCGCGCACCAGCACCGGGACGCGCGCACACCGAGCAGGCACCGCTCGGCCTCGTCCCCAGGCAGCCGCGCGAGCACCGCGTCGTACAGCTCGGGCAGCACCGGCTCGGCAGCCGCGACCACTTCGCGCCCGAAGTCCCTCCGGCCCTCACCCGGCCCGGCGGTGGACCGAGACCGCGTAGTCGCCGCCGCGGAACTCGGCGCGGTCCCACGTCGCGTAGCGCTCGGCCAGCTCCAGGCCCGCGTCCGCGCAGTGCCGGTCGTACTCGTCGGCCGAGTACCCGCGGTCGAGGCCGAACCCCGCGACGAGGACGGTGTCGACGTGCCGCGCGACCCCCGCGACCAGGGCGCCCTGCGTGCCGGGCGGGGTGAACAGCGGCACGTTGCCCGCCATCACCACCACGTCGAAGACCCGGCCGAGGTCCAGTGCGGCCAGATCGGACTCGACCCAGTCGATCTCCGGGGCCTTGGCGCGCGCCGTGGCCAGCATGGACGCGTCCACATCGGCACCGACGACCTCGATGCCGTGCCGGGCCAGCTCTATCCCGACCCGCCCGGTGCCGCACCCGGCGTCCAGCACGGACGTGGGCCCGTACGCCCGCACGAAGGTCGCTTCGCCGTGCACGTCCACTCCCGACGCGGCGAGCTCGTCGAACCTGGCCTGGTACTCCGCTCCGTTCCACACGGACCCGAGCCTAACCCTCGGATCGGCGGATACCGCGCGTGTGGGAGCGCTGCCAAGGTCGAGTGCATGACGCGCTTTCTGCTGGCAGTGGCGTTGGTCGTGGCCGCGGCCTCTCCCGCGCAGGCTGCTCCCGCCCGGTGGTTCGGGACCTGGGCCGCCGCACCGTCCTCCGCGGTCCCCGGCACGGAGAACGGCTACGCGAACCACTCGTTCCGCAACATCGTCCACGTGAGCGCGGGCGGTCGTGAGATCCGCGTGCGGCTGTCCAACGCCTACGGCCGCACACCGGTGCTGTTCGGGCAGGTCACCGTGGCGCTGGCGGCCGGACCGGACACCCCGTCCGCGCTGCCCGGCACCATGCGCACCCTCACGTGGGGCGGCGCGGCGTCCATCACCGCCCCGCCCGGTGCCGACGTGGTGAGCGACGGCGTGGCGCTGACCGTGCCCGCCGACTCCGACCTGCTGGTCTCGGTCTTCACGCCGGCGGCGGGCGGCCCGGTCACCCACCACCAGCTCACGATGCAGAACTCGTACCTGACCCGCGAGGGCAACCACACCGCCGCCGAGTCGGGCGCCGCCTACCGCGAGCGCACGACCGCCTGGCACTACGTCTCGGGCGTCGACGTGCGCTCGTCCACGTTGCGCGGCAGCGTGGTCGCACTGGGCGACTCCATCACCGACGGTGCGAACTCCACCTGGGGCGCCAACCTGCGCTGGCCCGACCAGCTCGCCGACCGCGTCAACACCCGCTACGGCATCGTGAACGCGGGCATCAGCGGCAACCGCCTGCTCCTCGACGGCGGCTCGGCCGGACCGAACGCCCTGGCCCGGCTGAACCGCGACGTGCTGACCCAGTCCGGCGTCCGCACGGTGATCGTGTTCGAGGGCATCAACGACATCCAGCAGACCCCGCACGAGACGAACCCGGAGAAGATCATCGCGGCCCTGCGGCAGATCGCCGCCCGCGCCCACGACCGCGGCCTGCGCGTGGTGGGCGCGACGATCACGCCGTTCAAGGGCTGGTACAGCTACACCCCCGAGCTCGAACAGGTGCGACAGGCGGTCAACGCCCACATCCGCGGCAGCGCCGAGTTCGACGCGGTGGTGGACTTCGACGCGGTGGTCCGCGACCCGGCCGACCCGCAGCGGATCAGGCCGGAGTACGACCAGGGCGACCACCTGCACCCCGGTGACAAGGGGTTCGAGGCGATGGCACGGGCGGTGCGGGTGGCGGCGCTCTGAGCCACACGGCCCAGGGCGTGCTGATCTTCGACTGCTCGCGCACGGGGGTGGCTAAGCTCGCGGTGTGATCACTCCAGGGGGCCGTGAGCTGTGGGTGGACCTGAACGAGGTCGTCGCCCGTGACCACGGCGACGAGCGCACGGCGGCGTTGGAGGAGGTCGTGCGGCGCGCGGACGCCGCGGACGCACCGCGTGTGACCTTCTTGGCGCGCAGGGAGTTGGCGGCCGCGCACCAGACGGACGGGCGCTGGGACCTCGTGTACCCGCTGCTGGAGGAGTGCCTGCAGGAGCACGAGCACCGGCCGTGGCGGTTTGAGCGCGACGACGAGGCCGAGCTGCTGGAGTGGTACGCGTGGCTGGTCGAGGCCATGGTGGACTTCCCGGAGCGGGCGCTGTCGGAGATCCACGCGAGCGCGGCGGACCTGGAGCACCGGTTCCGGCAGCGGGACCTGCCGCTGGGCGACGTCTACCGGGCGCACCACGGGATCGCGGTGCACGTCGGCGACCTGGCGTGGGCGCGGGAGGCGTTCGCGCGGCAGGTCGCGGCGACCGCACCGGAGGACCCGTGGCTCGACGCCCACCGGATCGACCACCTGCTGGCGCTGGGTGACGAGGAGCAGGCGCTGCGGCTGGCTGAACCGTTCCTGCGCGAGCCAGGGGTGTCCGACGAGCTGACGACGCGGGTGCGGCACCTGGTGCTGTTACCGCTGGCCCGTGCGGGCCGGTGGGAGGACGCGGCGCTCACGTTCCGGCGGCTCACGCGCGGGATGTCCGGCGAGTACTCGCGGTTGGAGGACCACGGCGGGATGGCGCAGTTCTGCGCGCTCACCGGCAACCTGAGCGAGGGCACGATCTGGCTCGGACCGGTGGAGGAGCTGGGCGAGCGCAAACGCCCACTGGCCACAATGGAGTACGCCGCCTCCGCCACCCTGCTCACCCGCCAGCTCGGCTGGATGGACACCGAACGCCGCCTGCGCGCGCTCGCGCAGGACCTGGCCGCGCGGTTCGACCGCCGCAACGCCACCACGGCGTGCGGCGACCGCGTCCGGCGCAAGCTCGAAGCAGAGCAGCTCGTCGACTTCCTGCCGCTGTACCCCACCAGCCGCCCGCCGCTCCCCGCGCCACCGCCGCGGCTGAGCGACGCCGAGCTGCTGCGCCGCTCCGAGCTGCACGACCTGCGCTGCGAACCCGACGAGGCGCGCGTGTGCCTGTCCCTGGTGGGCGACGACCTGCCGGAACCGCTGCGCGCCCAGCGCGACGAGCTCACCGCGAAGTTCTTCCAGAGCCCCGAGACCGGCACGGTCCTGCGCCGGGCCGCCCGCACGTACGAGGAGCACGGCGACCACCGGCGCGCGGAGCTCACCCGCTGCTGGATCGGCCTGTGGGTCGTGCACGAGGGCGACGTCGAGGGCGGGGTCGCCGCGGTGAGGGACGCCGTCGAGCGGCTCCACGAGGTGGGCGACGGCCAGGCGTGGGGCGAGTACTGGCTCGCGTACGTGCTGGCGGGCCAGAACGAGCACGAACAGGCGCTGGCCGCCGTCGAGCGGGGCAAGCGCCACGCCCACGACCCGCTCGCCCTGGGCACGCTGCAGGCCCTCGAAGCACAGCTCACCGGCCAGCCGCCGGTGGAGGCCTACGAGACGTTCGTGCGCAACGACGTGCCGGAAAAGGCCCTGGAGGCGCTGTACCTGCTGCCGGAGGACATCACGCGCACGGCACCGGAGCACCCCCGCGTCGCCGGGCACCTGAGCTACCTGCGGGCGCTGCGCACGATCAACGCCGGCATGCCGGAGCTCGCCGTCGACGACCTCAACGAGGCCGTGGGACAGGCCCAGCGCCGCAACAACGCCACCGTCGAGCAGTGGTTCCACCTGACGCACGCGAACTACGCCGCACGCCGCTACGAGGACGCCGTCGACGCCGGGCTCAAGGCCGTGGCGTGGCTCGACCACCTCAAGACCGAGGACGCGAGCTGGGAGCAGGCCGCCGACGAGACCCGGTTCCTGGTCGCGCAGTGCTACCAGCTGCTCGGCGACCAGCCGGCCGCGGTCCGGGAGTACCGCGTGCTGGCGGCCGGTGACGGGCCGATGGCGGCGGCCGCGTTCGTGGCGGCCACCGCCCTGCTGGAGGCTTAAGGCCTGTGTCGAGGTCCGTGTTCGCGACAGCCGGGCGCTCGACACAGGCCCTAGCGCGCCATCCGGCGGTGCTGCAGGGCCACCTCCCCCGGTCGCGCGGCCCGGTCCAGGAACATCAGGCCGTCCATCCGGCAGGTGCAGGCGTTGCCCTCGCGGTCGTTCTGCGGGTAGCTGCCGCCGACCTTGAGGCCGCGCGGGTCGGTGGCCGACGCGACGTCCGGTTCGGGTTCGCCCTCCAGCCGCCACGGGTCGCCGGCCGTCACGTACCGACCGGCCAGCGGCTTCCCGTTGCGGTACAACGCCATCTCGCCGGTGTCGAAGTCGAACGTCGCCGCCAGGAACACCCATTCGCCCACGGGCAGCAGCTCCCGCCAGTCCGCCGACGCCGCGAACGTCTGCGAGGCACCGCCGTCGAGCCGGCGGGCCAGTGCGACCAGCTTCAGGGAGCCGTCCACGCTGATGAGCTCCAGCAACGCGCGCACCGCGTGGCCGTTCGAGTCACCGGACAGCACACCGGCGAGACCGATGGCGTCGTAGAGGTCGTCCGGGTCGGGGGTGTTCGAGTTCGGGGCCGGGTTCTGGCCCGTCATCTTCACCCAGCCCAGGATCGACGCTTCACGAGCGCCGTTGAACGCCCGCAGCGACGGCACGCCGGACGCGCTGTAGAGGCCTGCCTTCCAGTCGTCGTTGCCGGCGGTCGCGGGGTTGACCTGCTTGAGCTGCACCGAGGTGCGCGAGCCGCGGTACGCCCCGTCGCGCACCCGCATGTCCGCGCCGCCGTTGACCAGCGACAGCGCGGTGCCCGAACGGCCGCGGTCCTGTTCCAGGGCAGCGTTCCCAGGTACCGGGTGCTCGAAGTCGTAGTGCGCCAACAGGTTCGGCGCCAGCGCTAGCAGCACGGACGGCGCAGCGGACGAGGCGGGTGCGGCGAGACCGGCCGCGAACACCGCCGCCACCACCAGGGTGAGCAGCCGCATCACCGCACCCCCTGACCGCGCACCAGGAGGTCGCGCAGCCGGCCGACGTTGTCGAAGGAGCCGAACCCGACCCGGCCGGACGTGAACGTCCGGTCCACAGCGGTCATCAGCGGGTACCGCGACCCGTCCAGGTACACCGCGATCTCCCCCGAGCCGGCGCAGTGCCGGACGCGGACGCGGTGCCACGCCGTGTCGGTGACCGCCGGGGCCGCGCCGACCGAACGCACGGCGTCCCACTGGTGGTCCAGGCGCACCCGGTCGGCGTTGTTCACCACGAAGATCCCGTTGTGCGGGTAGGTCCTGTTGTCCGACGACAGGTGTGCGTAGTAGAACTCCGTGTCCGAGCGGTACCCGAACACGATGATCACGTCCCGGTTCGGCTCCGCCACCGGCGTGTCCAGCCGCACGGAGGCGTCGACCTGCACCGAGCCGAACTCCGGTCCCCTGCTCAGCACCGCGTACTCGAACGGCCGCCGCGGACCGGGTCGCGCCGTGCCGGCCTGCGCCAGCACGACCTCGCGGCCGGGGAACTGCCACAGCGACGGCGTCACCGGTGCCCACGAGTGCTCCGAGGTGGCGCCGGCGACGAGGTCGTGGCCGGTGGAGCAGGCGGCGAACGTGCGCGCGCCGGTCACCTTCCAGACCTTGCCGTTCGCCTTGGCCAGCACGTACAGCTCACCGGCCGCGTCCTGCCCGAACCGCAGGTCGACGCGGGGGTCACCGGCCAGCGCCTGCAACGTGGTCCGCTGCCCGCCGGAGTACACCGCCAGCTCGCGCGACTCGGCGAACGGCCGCCCTGCGCTCAACGCGCGTTCGTCGGCGGTGAACAGCAGGCCCTTCACGCCTTCGCCGTAGACGTACTTGCCGCGCAACGAGGGGATCTTCGCGCCGCGGTAGACGAACCCGCCCATCAACGCGTTGCCGCTGTCCGCGCACGGGCGCGTGGTGGAGGACCGGTTGTGGTCGAACCCGGTGACCGGGTAGGTGTAGCCGAACCGCGCGTCGTCAGCGGGCAGCGGGAACACGCCGCACGACGGGTCGCCGCGGCGGAACACCCACTGCGCCTCGCGTTCGCTCCAGCCGAGGTTCGCGCCCTTGCGGACCTCGTAGACGGCGTCGACGGCTTTTTCGCCGATGTGGCCCATGAACATCTTGTGCGTGCCGCCCGCGTCCCAGCTGAAGCGGTACGGGTCGCGCATGCCGTAGGCGTAGATCTCGCCCAGCGCGCCCGCCTTGCCCACGAACGGGTTCGAGCGCGGGATGCCGTAGCGGCCGTTCGCGCCGTCGGTGCCGGCGGGGTCGATGCGCAGGATCTTGCCCTGCGGCAGCGAGAGGTCCTGCGGCACCGCCGTGGTGAAGCCGATCCCGCCGTCACCGGAGGCCAGGTAGAGCAACCCGAAGTCCTCGTCCCGCGGGCGTGCGGTCGGGTTGAAGCCGATCTCCTGGAAGCCGTGGATGAACGAGGCGTAGCCGACCCGCAGGACCTCGCGGCGGGTGCCGGAGAAGACGTCGGCGCTCGGGTCCGCCGCGGTCCACTCGGTGACCACGCCGTGGACCTGCGTCTCGCCGGAGGACGGCAGGTCGGGCTTCTTGCCGGTGAGCGCGGACCCGGTCTCGGTGTGCACGGTGAAGAACCTGCCGGTGCGCCGGAAGTCCGGGTGGAACGCGGCGAACCCGAACCCGCTGCCCAGGCCGCGGTGGTTGTGGAAGTCGGGTCCGACCGCGGCGGCCAGGTCCAGGTAGGCGTGCCGGGTGCCGCCGTCGAGCAGGTACAGCGTGCCGTTCATGTCCGGCACGAACAACCGGCCGGACCCGTCCGGCACCTCGCCGAGGTAGTTGATCCGGTTGTAGCGCTGCAACCGCGAGTCCGTCGGCGGCGGCACCGGTTGCGACGCGGGCAGCCGCGCGACCTCGGTGAGCTCCAGGCCGATCCCGGACTGGCCGGGCGTCGGCAGCGGGTCGGCGATCGGGGCGTCCTGGGCGGACGCGGTCGGGACGAGGAGCGATGACAGCAGGATCATCGGTGCGGCCAGCCGGAACAAGCGTCGGTACATCCCCACCACCCTGTGGGCCAGGCCGTGCCAGCACGGCGCGGAAAGCGCTTTCCAAGCAGTGCCTCCGGAATGTACCCAGCTAATAATGCCGGTACAACCCTCCTTCGGACCGGCTCGGTTCAGTCGTGTCCCGTCACAGCTCCCAGCAGCTCCCGGATGTGCGCTGTCGCCGATGCGAACTCCGGCCGGGCCATCGTGGCCGCGTAGTCCCGTTCGGCGGGCAGGCCGACCTCGACCACCTCCCGCACCAGCGCGGGCCGCCGCGTCAGCACGACCACCCGGTTCGCCAGGTACACCGCCTCGGCGATCGAGTGCGTCACCAGCAGCACCGTCGTGCCGGTCTCGCGCCACACCCGGTGCAGCTCCACGTTCATCTGCTCGCGGGTCAACGCGTCCAGCGCACCGAACGGTTCGTCCATCAGCAGCACGCGCGGCTGGTGCAGCAGAGCGCGGCACAACGCCACGCGCTGCTGCATGCCGCCGGACAGCTCGTGCGGGAGGGCGTTCTCGAAGCCGGTGAGACCGGTCATCTCGATCAGCTCGTCGGCCCGGCGACCGGCCTGCGCCGAACCCATGCCGCGCATCTCGGCCTGCAACAGGATGTTCCTGCGCGCGGACCGCCACTCCAGCAGCGCGGCCCGCTGGAACACGAACCCGATGTCGTGCCGGGGCCCGCGCACCTCCTCCCCCAGCAGCCGCACCGAGCCCGACGACGGCCGCAGCAGCCCCGAGACGAGCTTCAGCAGCGTCGACTTGCCGCAGCCGGACGGGCCGGCGATGGACACGAACTCGCCCGGTGCCACGTCGAGCGAGACCTGGTCGACCGCGGTGGTCTCCGCGCGCTTCGAGCGGAAGCGCACGGACACGGCGTTGATCGCGATGGCGCTCGTGGCGTTCAAGGTGGTGCTCATCCCTTCGGTGCCACGCTTTCCTCCCAGTACGCCGAGGGTTCCGACGCCTTGCCGATGATGCCGGTCTGCTGGAAGGTGTCGATGGTCTTCTTCCAGTCCTCCGCGGTGTTGACGCCCGGAGCCTTGCCCTTCGTGGCGTCGGTGTGCAGCAACGTCAGCGTGGTCTTGAACTGCTCCAGCACGACCGTCGGCGACGGCAGCTGCTCGGCGGCGCCCTTCATCGAGTCGGCGGCGGCCTGCGGGTCCTTCTCCGCGGCGGTCCACGCCTCCTGGGTGGCCTGGACCATCCTGCGCACCAGGTCGGAATCCTTGGCCAGCACCGACTTCGACGTGATCAGGCCGTTGCTGAAGTAGTTCAGGCCGAAGTCGGAGAACCGCAGGTAGGACACGTCCTTGCCGGCCTTCTCCCTGATCGTCGGACCCTGGTCGGAGGCGAACCCGAGCAGCACGTCGGTGCGGCCGGAGATGACCGCGGCCATCTTGCCAGCGGGGTCGATGTTCTGGATGGAGACGTCGGACTCCTGCATGCCGTTCCGCTGGAGGAACGCGGGGAACGTCTTGGTCAGCGCGTCACCGGCGGTCGTCGCGACGGACCTGCCCCTGAGGTCGGCCGGCCCGCTGATGTTCTTCTCCGTGAAGAACTGCACCGAGGCGGGCGTGGTCTGCAGGTACACGCCGATGCTCCTGGCCGGCACGCCGTTCTCGACGGCGGTGGCGAGCGCCGAGGTGTCCGCCCAGCCGAAGTCGGTCTGCCCGGCGCCGGTGGCCTGCACGGTCTTGCCGGATCCCTGGCCCGCCTGGATCTTCAGCTTGATGCCGTGCTTCTCGAAGATCCCCTGCTGGAGCCCGTAGTAGAACGGCGCGTGCTCGCCGTAGGGGTACCAGTTGAGGGTCAGCGTGACCTCCTCCGCGCCACCACCGGCGGCGGAGTCGCCGCCACCGCCGCAGCCGGCCACCAGCAGCACCGCGGGAAGTAGGCCTGCGAGCACTTTCCTCATCGGTCAGCCTTTCGCGAGAAGGGTTGTGGTGACGGTGGAACCGCGCCGGCTGGCGTGCCACGGCAGCACCAGCCTCTCGGCGAGGTCGAGCAGGGCGAACAGCAGCACGCCGACGACCGACATCACGATCAGCCCCGCGAAGAGCATCGGGGTGTCCATGTTGCCGTTGGCCTGCAGGATCACGTAGCCGAGACCCTCGTTGGCGCCGACGAACTCGCCGACCACCGCGCCGGTGACGGCGAGCGTGATCGCGACCTTCAGCCCGGCGAACAGGTGCGGCAGCGCCGCCGGGAAGCGGATCTTCGCGAACGTCTTGAGCGGCCCGCCGCCCATGGTCGCGGCGAGCTCCAGCATCTCGGTGTCGACGGACTTCAGGCCGGTGACCATCGAGATCACCACCGGGAAGAACGCCATCAGCACGGCCACGACCACCTTGGGCCCGAAGCCGAAACCGAGCCACACCACGAACAGCGGCGCGATCGCGATCTTCGGGATGACCTGCGCGAACAGCAGCACCGGGTAGACCGTGTTCTCGACGGTCCGCGAGTACACCATCGCCACGGCGACCAGCACGCCGACGACCGCGGCGATGACGAAGCCGGCGAGCGTCTCCCAGGTCGTGGTCAGCGTGTGCGGCCACAGGTAGGACCACCTGTCGACCAGCACCTCGGCCGTTCTGCCCGGTGAAGGCACGAGGTAGGGCTCGACCAGTTCCGCGGCGGTGACGAGCTGCCAGAGGAGCACGAAGGCCGCGATGAGCGCGACCGGGCGCCAGGCCCGCTCGACCACCCCACCCCGCCTGCGGTCCGCCGAAACCGTGTCCACGAGGCCTCCTAGCTCGGAAAGCGCTTTCCAGTACGCTATGGCCGGTTCGCGGACCGGTCAAGGTGGAGGTTCGACGAAGCTGAGCGACCCGCTGGCCGGACATGGCAGCCGGTCTGGGCGCCGAACGAGCCGGTGGTGCGCGCATCGGCGGCCGGCGTCCTGGCGCAGCAGGCCGGTCTCCCTGTCGTAGCGCGGACACCACACCGGAGACGGTCCATCACGGCGATCCGTTCGCGGTGCAGCTTCTTGAGGAACGTCCTGGCTTCCAGCCGCAGTCGTGCGTCCAAGTTGGACAACGGTTCGTCCGTCAGCAGCACCTCGGCCGACGCCGCCACCGCCCGTGCCGGTGCGGCCCGTTGCCGCCGGCCGCCGGAGCACGGCGGCCACGAGGTCCCGACAGGTGTCTCAGCGCCCTCTCAGCGGGCGGCTGCAAGGCTGCCGCTCGAAGGGGGTAGATCAACTGTGCAACTGCTGCTCGCGGCCGTCCTGGCCGCATCGACCCTGGTGACACCGCAGGTCACCGGCCCGTTCCCGGTGGGCGTGTTCGACGCCCACCTCACCGACACCCGCGCTGATCCGTGGCACCCGGACCAGCGCAGGGAGCTCATGGTCACGGTCACCTACCCGGCCCGCGCGAAGGGCGAGCGGGCGCCGTTCCTGTCCCCCGCCGTCGCCGCAGCGGCCGACCCGGTGCTCTCCAGCCCCGGCTACCTCGACGTCCCGGCGGGCACGGTCGACTGGGCCGGCACGCTGCGGCAGGCCAGGACGCGGGCGCCCGCGCTCCCCGGCCGGTTCCCGGTGGTGCTGTTCTCGCCGGGACTGCAGTCGCCGCGCGAGTTCTACGCGGGTGCCGCGGAGGACCTGGCCAGCCGCGGGTACGTCGTCGTCACGGTCTCGCACACGCACGAGTCGCTGGTCGTCGAGTTCCCGGACGGCCGCCTGGTGCCGAGCGAGGTCGGTGACGCCCGGCCGGAGACCATGAGGAAGGCGATCGACGCACGGGTCGCGGACATGCGGTTCGTGCTCAGCCGGCTGCCCGGCCTGCACCGGGGCGCGGACCTCGGCCGGGTCGGGATCGCCGGGCACTCCTACGGCGGCTACACGGCCGGCGAGACGATGGTGCGCGACCGCAGGTTCGACGCGGGCATCAACATCGACGGCGCCATGGAGCACAGCGGGTCGGGCCCGTACGCGCCGGGCGAGATCGTCACGAGGGGCGTCGACCGGCCGTTCCTGCTCTTCGGCGGTGACCTGCGCGAGCGCGAGCTCTCGCACGTCGACACGAGCCTGACCCGGTCGTGGGCGGACTTCTGGCCGAACCAGCGCGGCTGGAAGCGGGACGTGCACCTCGACGACGGCGCGCACCTCGGGTTCAGCGACCTGCAGTGGGCGGTTCCGCAGGTCGGGGCGGTCACGGCGGAGCGCAGGGCCGACCTGATCGGCACGATCGATCCCCGGGACTCGCTGAAGGCGCAGCGCGACCACGTGGCCGCGTTCTTCGACCTGCACCTGAAACACCGCGCCACCACGCTGTTCGACCGCGTGCGCCACCCGGGAGTCCGCCTCGTGGGCTGACGGCGGCGGTATGGTCTGGTCCAATGGCTGTCGAGTTCGCCGTCCTCGGACCACTGCTGGTCCGCGTCGACGGCAGGGAGCTTCCGCTGGGCGGGTTCACCCGCCGGGCGGTGCTCGGCTTCCTGCTGCTCAACGTCGGCCGGGTCGTGTCGGTCAGCGAGCTGACCGGGGCGCTGTGGCCGGACGACCCCCCGCCGACGGCGCGCGGGATCGTGCTGAACGCCGTGTCGGCGTTGCGCAAGGCGGGCCTGGACCTCGTCACCCGCAAGCCCGGCTACCTGCTGCGCGCGGAACCGGACCGCGTCGACCTGCACCGGTTCCGCGCCCTGCTGGGCGGCGCCGCCACCGCCGCGACACCGGAACGCGCTGCGACGCTGCTGCGCGACGCGCTGGCGCTGTGGCGCGGGCCGGTGCTCGCCGACCTGGTGGCGGACGGCGTCACCTGGCCCGCGCTGGTGGAGATCGCCCAGCTGCGCGAGGTCGCGGTGGAGGACCGGATCGACGCGGAGATCGCGTGCGGGCGGCACCGCGAGGTGGTCGCGGAGCTCGAGGCGCTGGTGCGCGACCACCCGCTGCGGGAACGGGTGCACGGCCTGCTGATGCTGGCCCTCTACCGCTCCGGCCGCCAGGCCGACGCGCTCGCCGTGTTCCGCCGGGCCCGCGACCGGTTCGCCGCGGAGCTCGGCATCGACCCGGGACCCGACCTGGTGGCGCTGGAGCAGGCGGTCCTCACGCAGGACCCGGCGCTCGCGCTGATCCCGGCCCCGGCGCCGGTCGTGCTGGAGCGCAAGAAGGTCAGCGTCCTGGTGACCCGGCTGGAGCTCGGCACCGACGAGGCGGCCGACGAACAGCTGGAGGTCCGCGGCGCCGACGTCCGCGACCTGGTCGAGGCCCTCGGCGGGGTCGTGGTGACGACGCTCGGGTCGACCCTCTGCGCCACCTTCGGCGCACCCGCCGGGAGTGAGGACGACGCGGCACGGGCGGTGCGCGCGGCGTTCGAGGTCGTCGGACGCCACCCCGCGGCCGCTGCCGTGTGCACCGGTCCCGCGCTGGTGACGTCGGGCGACCGGCTGGAGGTCAGCGGCACGTTGCTCGACGCGGGGCTCCGGCTGGTCGCCCTGGCCGCGGCGGGCGAGGTGCGGACCTGTCCCGCCACCGACCGGGCGCTCACCCCCGCGGGCGACGACGCGCCGTTCGTCGGGCGGTCGGCCGAGCTCGCGCGGTTGTGCGAGGCGTTCGACGAGGTGACGCGGACCCGGCGGCCCCGGCTCGTGACGCTGGTCGGCGAACCCGGTGCGGGCAAGTCGCGGCTGGTGCGCGAGTTCACGGCGGGGCGCCCCGCGCTGACCGGCCGCACGCCGCCGGTCAGCCACAACGACCCGCTGGCACCGCTCGCGGAGGTCCTGCGCGCCCACGCCGGCGTCTACGACACCGACTCGGGGGCGGCGGTCACCGCGAAGATCAGGGCGATCAGCTCCGAACCGTGGCTCGTCGCGCAACTGTCGGCGTTGCTCGGTGTCGGCCCGCAGGGCAGCGATGTGCTGATGGCGTGGCGCAGGCTGGTCGAACAGCTCGCGGCCGACCCGCTCGTGGTGGTCGTGGAGGACGCGCACCGGGCCGACGACCTGCTGCTGGACTTCCTGCACGGCCTGGCCGACACCGCCGACGACGTGCCGCTGCTGGTGCTCGTGACGGCCCGGCCGGAGCTGCTGGCCCGCCGCCCGTCCTGGGGCGGCGTCACGACGCTGGCCCCACTGTCCGAAGAGGACACCACGCTGCTGCTGAAGGTGCTGATGACCCGGCACGACGTGACGGCGGACCTGGACGAGCTGCTGCACCGCTCGGCGGGCAACCCGCTGTTCGCCGGGGAGTACGTGCGGATGCTGCGCGACGGCGCCGGGGACGCGTTGCCGGACACGGTGCAGACGGTGATCGGCGCGCGGCTGGACTCGTTGCCGCCGTTGGAGAAGGTCGTGCTGCAGGACGCGGCGGTGCTCGGTGCGACGGTGTGGCCGGGCGCTGTCGCCGCGGTCGCCGAACGCGCTGTAGAGGAGGTCACGCGGTCGCTGGAGGTGTTGCGGCAGCGGGATTTCCTGCACCGGCTGCCGGTCAGCAACGTCGTGGGCGAGGCCGAGTACGCGTTCAGCCACGTGCTGGTGCGCGACGTCGCCTACGACCGGGTGCCGCGCGGGTCCAAGGCGATGAAGCACTACCGCGCCGCGGAGTGGGTGCGCGCACTGCCGCTGGAGCACGTTCCGCTGCTGGCGCACCACTTCCAGGAGGCGGTGTGGCTGGCCGAGGCCTCCGGGCGGCCGTGCGACATCCTCGGCCGGCACGCGCGGGAGGCGTTGACCGAGACCGGTCGCAAGGCGGCGGCGCTCGCGGCCCGCGCCACGGCGACGCGGTGCTTCGAGGCCGCGCTCGCCGTCTGCCCGCCGGGCCACGGCGACCGCGCGGAACTGCTGACGTTGCTGGGAACCAGCCTGTCCGGGGACGGCGCCGGCACGGCGGAGCTCGCCGAGGCGGTCGAGCTGCACGTGGCCGCCGGCGACCTCGCCGGTGCCGCGGACGCGTCCAGGGCGGCGTGGCAGGCGTGCTGGAACCGCGGCGAGCACCGCGAGGCCGTGCGGCACCTGGACCGGGCGCTGGAGCTCCTGGCCGCGGCTGAGCCCGGTGAACGGGTGTGCGCCGTGCTGGCCCAGGCCGCGCACGCGCTCACGCTGGTGGGCCGCACCGACGAGGCGATCACCGCGGCACGGACGGCGTTGACCGGGGCCACCGGCACCGAGCGCGCCATCGCGTGGGAGACGCTGGGGTTGTCGCGGGTGAAGAAGGGGGACGCGGCGGGGATCGACGACATGCGCCAGGCCGTGGCCGAACGGCAGGCGGCCGGTGTCTCCGCGAGCCTGTGCCTGTTCACCATGGGCACCGCGTACGCGATGCTCGGCGATGCGCGCGCACGACGTGCCGTGCGCGCGGAGGCACGGGCGGCGGCGTTGCGCCACGGCGACCGGCACACCCTGGCCTGGCTGGAGTCGTCGCGGTACGTCGAGCTGTTCTGGGACGGCGACCACGAGGCGGCGCTCGCGAACCTCGGCGAGTCGATCGCGGCCGGGCCGACCGAGCCGTTCTACCACGCGATCCGCGCGCGAATCCGGTTGCTGACCGGCGACCTGCCCGGTGCCCGCGCCGACGCCGCCCACGCGCTCGACCTGGCCCGCCGCAAGAACCACCCCGGCGAGCTGCAGCACCCGCTCGTGCTGGCCGCACGGCTCGCGCTGCTCGACGGCCGGCCCGCCGGAAAGTGGGTGGACGAGCTGCTCACCGTGCTGCCCGGCCACCAGATCACCGGGCCCATCGGCGCCGGTCTGCCGCTCGTGCTGGCCGCCACCGGGCACGGGCCGGAAAGCCTCGCCGGGGTCTCGTGGTCGCGGTGGCGCGACGCGGCGGAGGCGTTCCTGCGCGGCGACCGGGCCGCGGCGGTGCGCGAGTACGAGCGGATCGGCTCGGTGCCCGACGTCCGCGAACTGCGATGAGCCGCTGGTTATCGCACGGAAATAGCGTCCGGGTGTGCCCTTCACGCCGCGCTACTACCAGGCCAAGACCCAGTTGGTCGACCTGCTCGCCGAGCTGCCGGACGGCACACCGTTCCCGCCGGAGCGCGAGCTGGCGGAGCTCTACGGCATGTCGCGCACCACGATCCGCAAGGCGCTGGACGAACTGGTGCTGGAGGGCCGGCTCATCCGCAGGGCCGGCCGGCAGGGCACGGAGGTGGCGCCGCGCAGGCCGTTGCACCGGGTGAGCCTCGACGCGCTGGTCAACGACCTGGCGGCGCGCGAGTCGGTGGCGGTGCGCACGATCGGCGCGCAGGACGTGGTCAACGTCGAGGCGGTGCTGGTGCGCGGGGACGAGCCGATCGGGGTGCGGTCGACGTTCCTGCGCGCCTCCCAGTACCCCGGTCTCGCCGAGCGCTACGACCACGAGGTGCCGCTGCGGCGGTTCCTCGCCGACCACTACCGCGTCCGGTTCGGCGACCTGCACCCGTGGTGCACGACCGCTCTCGCGACCCCGCGCGTCGCCGGTCTGCTCGGCGTGCGGCCGGCGACACCGCTGCTGTCGGTCGCGTGGATGGCGCACGACGTCCACGGCCGCGCCGTCGAACGGTCCTGGGTGGTGCTGCGCAGCGACCGGGCGCACCTGACGATGCACCTGCCGCGCACCGACCACGTGGTGCGCAGGTCGACGGCGTGACCCTCGTCAGCGCACGGTCGTGATGTCCGCCCACACCGTCTTGAACTCGGGGAACCGGTTGTGCCCCCACACCTGCGCCAGCCCGTTGACCAGCAACAAACCGCGTTGCCGCCGCCCGAGGAACCCCATCCGCCCCAGCTGCGGGAAGCGGCCGGGCGTGCCGTCCTCGACCTCCACCCGCACGACCTCGCGCTCGGGCAGGGACATGACCCGGACCCGGCGCGGTGGCGCTGCGTGGTGGTAGGCGTTGCTGACGAGCTCGGTGGCCACGACCATCACGTCGACCACCACGTTCTCATGCATCCCCAGAAGGAGGCGACGGACCTGCGCGCGCACGTCGGCGAGCGGCATCATCCCCTCCGGCAGGACGAGGTCCACGTGCTCGCTGGACCGTCCGATGACACCCATCAGCCTCTCCCCGCGCCCTGTTGCTTCAAGGCAGCGGGATCCGTACCCAAAGGCGCGACGATCGAAACCCACCGAACCGAACTCACTTCTCTTCCCTCGGGAGGTCGGCCCACACGACGGTGCCGCCGTGCGCCCTGTCCACACCCCACCGGTCGGACAACCGGGCCACCAGCACCAGGCCGTAGCCCCGCTGCGGCCGGCTGACCTTCCGCAACGGCGGCCGGGCCTGCGCGTCGTGGGTGATCTCGACCCGGATCTTGCCCGGTGAGAGGACGACCCGCAGGAACGACGGCTCGGAGGTGTACCGGTAGGCGTTGCTCACCAGCTCGTTCACGACCAGCAGCACGTCACCGACGCAGTTCTGGTCCTCGCCCATGAGCTCCAGCCGCACCCAGCGCCGAACGGTCGCGAGCGAGGGCCGCTGCCTGCCCAGCGGCAGGTGCGACACGTCGTCCGCTCGTGCTGCCTGGTCGTGCGCCAAACCGCTCCCCAAGGGTCACGTTGATCAGTTCTGCGCGGGTTACCCAAGTGCATCGGCGACCAAACCAGTGACTTGCACCCGATCTTCGAGGGTGCCGCCGGGACCGTTCCCACCACTACTCTGCGCACGTGATCCGTTACCTCATCGCGTTCGTGCTGGTCCTGCTCGCCGCGACGGGCACCGCCGGACCCGCGTCGGCCCACGCCGAACTCAAGAGCAGCACCCCGGCGGCGGGCGCCACGCTCGACGCCGCGCCCAAGCAGGTGGAGCTCGTCTTCAGCGACACCGTGAGCCTGCCGGAGGGCGACGCGGTCGTCATCACCGGACCGGACGGCGCAACGTGGCCGGTCACGCGGGCGGCCGCGGTCGGCAGCACCATCACCGCGACGGTCGACCCGGCCGCGGCGAAGTCCGGGGCGCACACCCTCACGTGGGCGGCGCAGGCCGACGACGGCGACGTCGTCCGGGGCACGGTCGCGTTCACGTTGAACGTCGTCGCGGTCACGACCTCGGCACCGGTCACGACCACCACGTCGGCCGCGGCGGCGTCGACCGCTCCCCCGGCGGCCTCGGCCGAGCAGGGCTCAGACGGGCTGCCCGCCTGGGTGTGGGTCGTGCTCGGGCTGGTCGTGGTGGTCGGCGCGCTCCTGCTGGTCCGCCGCCGCAAGCAGGCGTGAGCGCAGGAGGTCGCGTTCGGCCGGGTGCACGGCCAGGTCGAGCGCGGCCTCCAGCGCGGGACGCGGGTCGGCGCCCAGGCGGCCGAGCAGGTCCGCGCGCACCGCGTGGAACAGGTGGTACCGCTCCAGCCCCAGCTCGTCGACCAGCCGCAGCCCTTCCGCCGGGCCGGCGACCTCGGCGACCGCCACCGCGCGGTTCAGGGCCACCACCGGGCTCGGTGCGAGTGCCATCAGCTGGTCGTAGAGGGCCACGACCTGGGTCCAGTCGGTCGGCGGGTCGCTGTGCACGGCGTTGATGGCGGCCTGGACCTGGTACGGGCCTGGCTGGTTCCGGCGCAGGCACCGGCGCACGAGGTCCTGCCCTTCGGCGACCATGTCCGCGTCCCAGCGGGACCGGTCCTGGTCGGCCAGCAGCACCAGCCTGCCGTCCGCCAGCCTGGCCGCGCGCCGCGACCGGACCAGCAGCATCAACGCGAGCAGGCCCTGCGCCTCCGGCTCGTCCGGCATCAGCGAAGCCAGCACCCGGCAGAGCCGGACCGCCTCGTCGGCCAGCGCTCCTTCGCCGAGGTACCCCTCGGTGAAGACGAGGTAGAGGACGGCGAGCACGGCCGCGAGCCGTTCGGGCAGGTCGGCGTCGCGCGGCACCCGGTAGGGGATGCGGGCGGCGCGGATCTTGCCCTTCGCGCGCACGATCCGCTGCGCCATCGTGGTTTCCGGCACCAGGAACGCCCTGGCGATCTCACCGGTCGACAGCCCGCCGAGCAGCTTCAGCGTCAGCGCCACCCGCGCCGGCAGGGCGAGCGACGGGTGGCAGCAGGTGAAGATCAGCCGCAACCGGTCGTCGGGCACGGCACCCACGTCCTCCACCTCCGGTTCGCGCGGCACCAGCGCCGACTGCTTCTCCCGGCCCTTGGCCTCGCGGCGCAGCCGGTCGACGGCGCGGTTGCGGGCCGTGGTGATGATCCAGCCGGCCGGTGCGGGCGGCACGCCGTCGACCGGCCAGCGCGCGGCGGCCGTCGCGAAGGCGTCCTGCACCGCCTCCTCAGCGAGGTCGAGGTCGCCGAGGAACCGGGTCAGGACGGACACGGCGCGGCCGTACTCCGCGCGGAAGACCTCCTCGATCATCCGGACGCGACGGGCCGCACCTCGACCGCCAGCGGGCTCAGCACGGTGGCGAGCCGGCGCCCCCACTCCAGCGCCTCGTCCAGGTCGGCGGCCCTGATGACGGTGAACCCGCCGATGTGCTCCCTGCCCTCGGCGAACGGCCCGTCGGTCAGCAGCACGTCACCGTCCTTCGCCCGCAGCACGGTCGCGGTCGTCGGCGGGTGCAGGCCGGCGGCGAACACCCACGCCCCGCGCGCCTTCATCTCCTCGTTGAGCGCGCCGAGGTCCCGCATGATCGGCTGGAGCACCTCGGGGGGCGGGACCTCACCGTCGGGCTGGTAGATGCTGAGCAGGTACTGCTGCGTCATGGTGGACTCCTCTCGCCCTCCACACGAACGCGGGCGGCCCGATTCGACAGGGTGAGCCCATGATCCCCGCTCGACGCCCCGGACGGGGTGGTCACGGCGTGAGGGCCGCGACGCGCTCGTCGAGCTGCTCCTCGGTGGGCGCGCCGATGAGGAGCTCGACGGACCCGTCACCGCGGACGAACGCGAAGGTGGGCTGCGCGGTCACCCCGAACCGCTTCCACACCGCCCCGTCGAGGTCGGCGAGGTGCGGGAACCCGTCGAGCCGGTGGCCGGACACGAACTCCTTCATCGCGTCGAGCCGGTCCTCGGCCGCGACACCGACGAACTGCACCTCGTGGTGCTTGCCCGCGACCTTCGCGACGGTCGGCGCCTCGGCGTTGCAGGACGGGCACCACGGCGTCCAGAACCACAGCACCGCGGGGTTCCCGACGAGCTTGTCGCCGCGGAACTCGGCGCCCTCCAGCGTCGTGGCCGTGAACTGGAACTTCTCCGGCGCGGGCGGCGGCTGCGCGCAGCCCGCGAGCACCAGCACCGCGAGCAGGACCCCAAGGACGCGCACGGTCCTCACCTCCTGCCTGGGCCTACGGCCTCGCACCTCCTGCGGTTCAGCGGCAGGCCGCACGGAAAGCGGCGAATGTTGAAACGGACGAACAGCTCAGATGCCGATTGCGGCGATGTCGCGGAGGCAGCCCCGTTCCGGCACCGGGGATAGAGTTGCGAGGTGCCGGTCGAACAGTGGCTCGAAGCCATCCCTCCTCTGCTCGTGTACGCCATCGTGGGCCTCGTGATCGGCTTCGAGTCGCTCGGCATCCCGCTCCCCGGCGAGATCGTGCTGGTCACCGCGTCCCTGCTGGCCTCGCAGCACGACGAGCTGAGCCCCCTGTGGATCGGCGTGTGGGCGAGCGCGGGCGCCATCATCGGCGACAACTTCGGCTACCTCATCGGCCGTCGCGGCGGTCCGCGCCTGTTCGCGTGGATGGGCCGCAAGTTCCCCAAGCACTTCGGCGAGGCACAGCTCACCCACGCCCGCCGCGTGTTCCACAAACGCGGTGCCTGGGCGGTGTTCTTCGGTCGTTTCGTGGCACTGCTGCGCATTCTCGCCGGCCCGCTGGCCGGTTCCATGCACATGCCCTACGGGAAGTTCCTCGTCGCCAACGCCCTCGGCGGCGTCGTCTGGGCCGGCGGCACCACGGCGGCCGTGTACTACCTCGGCGTGGTGGCCGAGAAGTGGCTGAAGGGCTTCTCGTACGCGGGCCTGGCCATTGCCGTGGTGGCCGGCGTGGTGGGCACCGTCGTGATCAAGCGCCGCCTGGCCCGTGCCGCGGAGGAGCCCGCGGAAGAGGTCACCTCCGCCTGAGCCGTCCCCGGACGGCGCTCACCCGGTCTCCGCGTCCGGTTCGACCACGGTGCCCTCCAGGACCTCCGTTCCGTCCTCCCCCTCCGGCCACGCCTCGGGCGCCGGCCCGAAGGCCCGCCGCGCGGCTCGCACGGCCAGTGCGGCGACGGCGGCGTTGGCACCGCCGCCGATCACCGCGCCGATGCCGAACGGCGCCGCCCGGCCGAGCACGATGATCCCCTGCTTCGTGCCGTACTTGGTGACGAAGTTCTTGCCCAGCACCTTGTTGATCCGCAGCAGCGTCGCCGCCGGCACCTTGCCGACGAGCTGGCGCGCCCAGTGCTGACCGGTGCGCTCGGCGACCTTGCCGATCGTCTTCGACCCGGACTCGCCGAGCAGGACCCCCAGCACGAGCGTCCGGCGCCGTTCGACCTCCTCGACGCGCACCCCGTGCACCTCCGCGACGGAGAGCACGAACAGGGCGCTCAGCTCCAACGACGAGAACGCCTCCCCCGCCGACAGCGCGATCGCGACCCCGGTCCCCACGGCGGGAGCGGCGGCGGCACCCCCGACCGCGGCACCGGTTCCGGCGAGGGCGCTGACGTACATCCGTTCCAGGGTGCGGACCACCTCCGCCGGGGTGGCCTCCGGGTTTCGCTGGCGGGCCCTGGCGATGTTCTTGCGCACCAGCGGTGCCTGCAGGCCGATGGCCTTGTCGAGCAGGCCGAGCACCGGGTTGCCCCGCTCGCCGGGGTCGGGAACCGGTCCTTCCGGGACGTCAGCGGACACGCCGAACTCCTTCACCTCGTCACGTTCGCGGGCAGTCTCGCACCGGCGCGGCCGGAACCGGTGCGGCACCGGAGGGCGACCTGCGGGTTCCCGGGAAACTGTCCAGAACCGGCGTCGAACAGGACACGGGCCGGGGTCTCGGCCGGGTTCGCCGGCCGATCCGCACGAACCTGGCGGAGCATCAGCTCGCCGACCTGCAGCCCGCCAGGTGGACCTGGACATCCATCCCTGCCGTTGTCCGGACCTGGTTGGCGGTTTCGGCGCTCTGGGACGGCGGAGCGGCATCGTGGGTGTCGAGGTCGTCGAGCTGTTGTCGGACGCGGTCGGCGTCAGCGTGACGGCCTTGGTCCCGGTACAGCTCCAGTGCCTCCCGCCACACCGTGCGGGCCTGCCCCTACCGGCCGAGGACGGCGTGGGGCTGGCCCACGTGGTCGAGGGTGTTCGCGACCTCGCAGGCGTCGCCGAGGCGGCGGCGCAGGGTGAGGGCGTGGTGGATCTTGGTCGACGGGCCGCCGCGTGACCGGCCGATAGCATGATCATCTGGTTCGGTCTGCCCGCCACACGACCCGCTCGCCCCCTGTGCACGCAGGCGTGCGGCGGCGGGCACCGGCCGTGTGCTGATGGGCGCGCACGATGCTGGAGCCGACCGAGACCTCCCGGTCCAGCTCGTCGACCGCCTCCGCGATCACCCGCACCTTCGACACCGGCATCGTCAGGATGCCGTTGCGCGAGCACCGCCAGAACCGGTTGCACACCGTCTTCCACGGCCCGTACCGCTCCGGCAGATCACGCCACGACACAAGGTCAAAGCACGTCAGAGCAACCAGCTTTGAGGACGGGCCCCGGCACCCGTCCTCCCAGGGACTCCGTTTCGAGGGACCAGGATGTGCGCGCCAGGTGACGAACCGATCGGCGGCCTCCGCCGCGCCGCGGTGTGAGCCGCGCGTCCAGGTCACTCGGGCAGGAGCGCCAACTCCGCTTCGACGCGTTCTCGCATCGACTGGTTGACCGGTCCGTCCAACCGGGCGTGGGCGAACGTCAAGCACCTGCGTGCGCGGTCGACGTCGCCCACGTTGCGCCACGCGACGCCCTCGCTGAGCGCCAGTTCTGCCTCACTCCGGTAGCGGGCCTGGTCGATGCCCGGCTGTGACCGCGCCGCGCGGTAGGACTCCGCCGCCTCTTCCCAGCGGTTCAGCCCGGCGAAGGAGTCACCCGTCAGCGCGAGCAGGTGCGCTTCCATCTTCGACACGAGGCCGTGGTTCGTCTGATCACTGCGATCCCTCGTTTCGACGAGCAACGCGCTGTGCAGCTCCAGAGCCTCCTGGAACTCACCCGCCGCCAGAAGCGACGTGCCGAACGACAGCGTCGCCCACAGGCGCTCCTCGAAGAAACCGAGGTCCTTCGACACGAGGTAGGCCTGTCTGCTGTGTTCGACGGCTTCGGCCGGCCGCCCCAGCGCTGCCGAGGTGAGCCCCAGTGCTGAATGCGACGCCAGGACCATCCTCCGGTGGTCGATCTCCCGGGAGAGAGCCAGTGCTTCGTGGAGCACGTTGAGCGCGCGGTCGCTTTCACCGGCGGACGCGTGCAGCGTCCAGCCCATCAGTGCGAGCATCTCGGCTTCTTTGACGCGGTCCCGGAGCGCTTGCGCCGCCTGGAGTCCGCACTCGAAGATCTTGTTCCAGCCGTACCCGTACTCCCGGCCGGGCATGTAGGTGTGCAACGACCAGACGAAGTCGTACACCTGTTCGTGCCAGCCCAGCTGCACGGCTTCCCTGCACACTTCGGACCACGTCGTGACGTTCTCCTCCAGCCAGTCCTCCGCCTCCCGCTGCGACCGGAACGGACAGTCTTCCGAGATCTCCCGCACGGTCGGGAGGAAGAGCCGGCCGGCGGCGGTGCCCAGGCTGAGGACATGGGCGTACAGCTCGTCGCGGAGCCGGTCTCGCTCCTCCTCCGGTTCCTCGTCGAGCCAGCACTCGTACGCGAACAGCCGGACCAGGTCGTGGAACTGAAGTCGAACGGGATCGCCGATGACGTTGATCAGCGACATCTCGACCAGCGAGTCCAGCACCGCGCCGATCTCGTCCGCCGGTGTGCCGGTCGCGACCGCGGCGAGGTCGTCGTCGAAGTGAGCGCCGGGAATGATGGCGAGACGCCGGAAAGCGGAGCGCTCACCTTCTCCCAGCCACTGGAGCGACGTCGCGAAAGCCGCCCGCACGTGCAGATCGCCCACCGACAACGAGTTCAGCCTCTTCCGCTGGTCCCGCATCTGTCCGACCAGGTAGGCGATCGACGAGAACCGCCGGGTGGCCAGTCGGTTGCCCACGATCCGCACGGCCAGCGGCAGGTTCCCGCAGAGGGAGACGAGCTCATCCGCTGCCTCCGGTTCGGATCGGACCACGTCATCGCCCACGATCGACGCGAGCAGGTCCACCGCGTTCGCCGTGGTCAGCATGTCGATCGGCAGCCGGTGCGCCGACTCCAGGCCCGCCAGGGCACGACGGCAGGTCACGATGGTCAAACTGTGCTCGCCGCTGGCCAGCAACGGCTTGACCTGAGCTTCGTCCATCGCGTTGTCCAGGATCAGCAGCACGCTTCGATCCCGCAACAAGGTGTGGAAGAGCGAGCTGCGCTCGCCTTGCGTCGGGGGTATGCGGCCCGGCGGCACCCCCAGCGACGTCAGCACGCGTTCAAGAGCGACGCTGGAGCTCATCGGCTGGTTGCCGACGCCACGCAGGTCCAGGGCAAGGGTGCCGTCCGAGAACCGGGACATCAGGTAGTCCGCGGCCGCGACCGCCAACGTGGTCTTGCCCACGCCCGGCGGGCCGGCGATCACCACGACGCCGCCCGCATCGGCCATCGTGGACAGGCTGCGGAGCTCGTCCTCTCTGCCCACCACGTTCGGCGTGACGGGCAACGCGTACAGCATCGCCCTGTTCTCCCCGTGCGCGGAGCGACGGCGCTTCTGCGTCGCCAGCACCACGAAGGACACCCGCTCGTCACCGGTCAGTCCGAGGGCGTCCGCCAGCAGTTCGGTCGAACGCTCCTGCGCGGCGGCCGCCCTTCCGTGCTCCAGGTCCCTCAGTGCCCGAACGCTCATGCCCGAAGCCAGGGCCAGCGCCGCTTGCGACAGTCCGGCTGCCGTCCGGTGGCGCAGGAGCGTCTGACCGAAGGTGGATTTCGACTGCGGACCGTGCGGTTCGCTCATGCGTGACAGTGCACCCCCGACCTCCGCCGGTGGCAAGCGTGCTCGCCGTGGAGCGACCACTTCGTTGCCGAGGCGGCGAGTGGGCGTTGAATCGCTCAACGCCCACCCGTCGGATCACGCCGTGTTCCACCGGCCCACCCGGATCCGGGCTCCACGCGGCTTCTGGAGCCGCTTCCCGCACGTGCTCGGGCAGGGTGGTGTGGGCGGTGTCCCTGGCGTAGCGGCGGATCAGGTCGTGCATGGCGTAGCGGCCGCCCGACCGCCGTTGCAGCAGCGAGGCGTTCTCCAGCCCGTTCGGTGAGCCAGCGCAGGGACCAGGACAGCACGGTGGGCCCGGCGGTGCGCGCGGTGATCGACAACGCCAGCGGGTGGCCCCGCACAGCCCGATCAGCTCGTCCACCGCCTCGGGTTCGGCGACGACGCGGTCGGCGCCCGGGCGGGCGGCCAGCAGGCCGCGGGCCTCCTCGTGGGTCAGGGCACCGAGGGGCAGGTGGCGGGCACCGTGCCGGTCGATCAGCGAGGCCAGCTTCTGGCGGCCGGTGACCAGCACGGTGCAGGTCGGCGAGCCGGGCAACAGGGGGTGACCTGGTCGCTGGTGGCGGCGTTGTCCAGCACGATGAGCATCCGCCGCCCGGCCACCAGACTGCGGTAGAGCGCGGCCTGGGCGTCGAGGTCGTTGGGGATGCGGTTCGCCTCGACGTCCAGGGCGTCGAGGAACCCGCGCACCGCCACCGCCGGCTGCATCGGCTCGCCGGCGGGGCTGAAGCCGTGCAGGTCGACGAACAGCTGCCCGTCGGGAAACCGCTCCAGGTGCCGATATGCCCACGCCAGCGCGAGCCAGGTCTTGCCGATGCCCCCGGCCCCGCCGATCGCCGACACCACCAACACCTCTGCCGAGGGGGCCAGGGCGGCGGTCAGTTGGTCAAGCTCGGCGGCGCGTCCGACGAACCCCGAGGGAACGGCGGGCAACTGCCGCGGCATCGGCTGCCCCGGAACAGCAGGGTGATGGTGGTGGACGCCGCCGGTAACCGTGTGGGCCTGCCCTGCGCTCGAAACCGAGGTCGCGACCACCGTGTTCCGCACCTCGACGACGGGTGGCTGCTCACCCGGCGGGCCTGCCTCGCCGATGTCGTCTTCGTGTTGGTCCCGGACCGTCATGCCCCACCCCCGGCACTACCACCTGGAAGACCCACGACGCCATTGGACGATCATCCCGTCCGGTCTGGGATACCGGGACGGCACCACCCGGACGGGCGAGCACCCCCCTCGAACGCACCCGCCATGTACTTCCCAACTCCGCCACCACCTCCGCTGACCAGGTCCGAACACCGCCGTCTTCGCCCGGACAGGACAGTTCGCCAGCCGATCCGCAGGCACACCTTGTGGCTCCTTCGTCACTCGCGGTATGGTCTAGACCTTCACCGCCGCCGCGATGTAACGCACAACCCGCAACATCAAGGCAAAGGAAGTCACATGAAAATTCGACGCAGGGTCGCGGCCGCTGTGGCCGGTGTGGTCGCTGCACCGTTGCTCGTCGTGGCTCTCCCCACCGGCACGGCGTTCGCGCACGGGTACGTGTCCTCGCCCGCCAGCCGTCAGGCCCAGTGCGCCAGTGGCGTGGTCTCCTGCGGCAACATCAAGTACGAGCCGCAGTCGGTCGAGGGCCCGAAGGGGCTGCAGAGCTGCCACGCCAACCTGCCGCAGTTCGCCGAACTGAGCAACGACAGCAAGGGCTGGAAGGTGCACCAGACCGGTCGTTCGGTGACGTTCAACTGGACGTTCACCGCGCGGCACCGCACGCGGGACTACGACTACTTCGTGGACGGTCGCAAGGTGGCCACGTTCAGCGGCAACAACCAGCAGCCGCCGGCGAGCGTGCAGCACACGGTGAACGTGGGGTCGGCGGGCCGGCACAAGGTCCTCGCGGTGTGGAACATCGGCGACACCGCGATGGCGTTCTACTCCTGCATCGACATCAACGCGAGCTGAGCTAGTCGGTACGTGAGGTCCCCTTCCGCTCACGTACCAGCTTTTCGACGTTGAACGGCATCAGGTTCAAAGGCGGACCGGACAACGGTTTGCGCAGTGCGTCGAGGATGCGCGTGTTGATCGCTTCGATGATCGCGCGCGCGTCCTCGTCGGTGGGAGCCGTGAGCGCGCGTTCCTTCGCGCTCTCGGCTTCCTTGCGCAGCACGAGGGAAGGCGGCAGGCCCGCTGTCCCCTCCTCCTCGCGCACCTTCCGCTTGATCCACCAGTCCTCGTCGAGCGGTTCCCCCGCGCCGGGCAGCGGTTTGCCGGCGCTGGGCAGGCCGTCGAACTCGCCGCGCTCCTGGGCCTCGCGGATCTGGCGGTCGATCCACGACTCGAAGTCCATGCCGTGCGGTTTCCGTTGCGTCATGGGGAGAACCTCCTCGCTGCGGCCTCGATGGCGGCGACGAACGCGGGACTGCCCTTGTGGCCGCTGTCGTCCACGACGGTCAGCGTCGCATCCGGCCACGCCTCCGCCAACCGCCAGGCCGTGTCGGGTGGGCAGCTCAGGTCGCGGCGGCCGTGGATGATCTCACCGGGGATGCCGGTGAGCCGGTGCGCGTCGCCCACCAAGTCGCCGACGAAGCCGTGGTTGGCGTAGTAGTGCGCGCAGATCCGCACCAGCGCGAGCATCTCGTCGGAGGGGCGGCCGGTCCAGCTGCCCTGCTTGCCGAAGTTCTCCAGCGACAGCACGGTGTCCTCCCACCGCGACCACTCGATCGCCGCCCGTTCCCGCACCGCGCGGTCGGGGTGCTCCATCAGGTCCGCGTAGGCGCGCACGACGTCCGGCGGATCGCCCGCGTGCGCGCTGAAGCGGGCCCACGCCTCCGGGAAGAACCGGGACGCGCCCCGGTACAGCCAGTCCAGCTCGCGCTGCGAGGACAGGCTCACCGCCACGAGGATCAGCTCGCTGACCCGGTCCGGGTGGCGCTGCGCGTAGGCGACGGCCAGCGTCACGCCCCAGGAACCGCCGAACACCAGCCACTTCTCGATGCCGAGGTGCTCGCGCAGCCGTTCGACGTCGGCGATCAGGTGGTCGGTGGTGTTGACGCTCAGGTCCGTCGCCGGATCGCTCGCGTTCGGCGTGCTGCGGCCGCAACCGCGCTGGTCGAACAGGACCGTCTTGTAGTTGCCCGCGCTCAACACCTTGCGCGCGCCGACCGAGCAGCCCGACCCCGGTCCGCCGTGCAGGTACACGGCGGGTTTGGCGTCCGGCTCGCCGACGACCTCCCAGTAGAGCCGGTTGCCGTCGCCGACGTCGAGCAGGCCGTGGTCGAGGAGGTCCATGATCACGAGGCTACCGAGCCGTGCCGGCGCAGGGCGACCGCGACCCAGACCGCCACGAGCACGCCCGCGCCACCGGCCACGACGAACGTCAGCCGGGGTCCGGCCGCGTCGAGCAGCAGGCCGCCGCCGACGTACGACAGCGCCGCGGCGACGCCGATCCCGCCGTAGAAGTTGCCGAACACCCGGCCCGTCCGGTCGGCGGGCACCAGCCGTTGCAGCAGCGTGCTGTGCGCGACGTCCATGCCCGCGATGCCCAGCCCGCGCACCGCCTGCAGCGCGAACGCCGACGCGACGCCCCACGCCAGACCGGTGAGCAGGTTGCCCGCGCTGCTCAGCACGAACCCGGTGACGAGCAGCGCGACCATGCCCAGCCGCGCGGACCCCTTGGCGAGCAACGCGTACCCGGCGAGCAACCCGGCGCCGACCGCGGCCAGCACCACGCTCGCCGCGCTGTCGGAGCTTCCGAAGACGTCCTTGGTGAGCTGGATGACCGCCACGTCGTCGATCGCGGTGCACGCCACGACTCCGCAGAAGCCCAGGAACACGATCCGCACCGTGCGGTTGTGCCAGATCTCGCGCAGCCCGGCACGGGCGTCGCCGAGGACCGTCTCCCCCGGTTCCGCCGGCACCACCAGCCGCGGCAGCCGCAGCAGCAACACCGCGGCCAGCGCGAAGGAGGCGGCGTCCACGAGCAGCACACCGCGGGTGTCGAGGAACGTCAGCAGCACGGCGGCGAGCAGCGGCCCGAGCACGTCCGCGCTGTTGGTGCCGAAGCCCAGCGCGGTGTTCGCGGGCCCGAGGTCCTCCTCCGCGACCAGGCTCGGCACCGCCGCCCGCGACGCCGGCAGGAAGACCTGCCCCAGCAGCGCCCGCAGCCCGACGAGCGCGAGCAGGACCGGCAACGGCGGCAGGGTGAACGCGATGACCGCCAGCAGCACGCACTGCGCGGCCTCGCAGCCGACCATGACCGTGCGCCGGTCGAAGCGGTCGCTCACGAGGCCGGTGAACGGGCTGAGCAACGACGGCGCGAAGTCCCCGACGAGCAGCAGGGCGGCGACCGCCAGCGCCTGCCCCAGCGCCGACTGGACGTGCAGCATCAGCGTGACCAGGCTCAGCGCGTCCCCGACAACGGAAACGACCCGTGCGGTGGTGAGCACGCGCAACGGGCCGTTGTCCTTCAAAAGCGTCAGCACATGGTCATCGTGCCAAGGCCGCGTCCAACTGGTCAGCCAATTTGTTCATGATCCCGGCGTAGGAGGTGTAGCTCAGCGGGGCGACCGCGTTCCACTCCACGAACCGGCCGGCCTGCACGGCGGGCAGTGCCTGGAAGACCGGGTGGCCCTCCTTCATCTTCTCCGGGTCGAGCACGTGCTGGCGGGTGTCCCACATGATCACGTGTTCCTTGTACGTGCCGACGTTCTCCCACGACAGCGACTGGAAGTAGCCGCCGCCCTCGGCGTCGGGCGTGGCCGGCGTGAGCAGCGGCAGGCCGAGCTCCTTCGCGTACCAGTCGAGATCGGGGTTGCGGGCCGGCACCGCGACGTAGAAGAGCTTCGGGTCGGCGCCGACCACCTGGATCTTCTGGTTCGCGGCCGTCATCTTGGCGCCGATGGCCTTCAACCGCTCGGCGGCCTTGGTGAACGCCTGCTCGTCGGCCTTCACCTTGGCCGAGTCGACGTCGGCGCCGAGGGACTGGGCCAGGTCGCGGAAGCGCTTGATGCCGTCCGGCAGCTGGATCTTCGACTGGCCGATGCCGACGGTCGGGGCGATCTTCGCGACCTTCTCCTCGAACTCGGCCGTGAGGTGCCAGAGCCCGCTGACCTCGGGGTAGTAGCCGGCGACGACGAGGTCGGCGTTCAGCGCGGCGAACTTCTCGATGTCGATCTCGCCGTAGCCGGGGCCGGTGATGTCGGTGACCTGGCTCGGGTCGATGCTGCCCGCCTCGGGGTCGGTGGTGCCGTCCGCGCGCTTGAGCGGGCCGAACGTGCCGACCACGTTGACACCGTAGTCCTTCAGCGCGCCCGCGGCGGACACCTGTGCGACCACGCGCTCCGGCCGCTTCTCGGCGGTGACCTCCTTGCCCCGGTCGTCCTTGAACGACCACTGGCCCTGCTGCTGCTCCGCGGGGGTGGTCCCACCACACCCGGCCACCAGTCCGAGCAAGAGCACCGCGGCGACTGTCCTGCGCACCTGTCCACCTCCTGAGTTTAGGCTTGCCTAACCTATCAAGCGCCCATGGAACCCGCGCAGGGTGCCTGATCGGGTGGTGTTGGTGTCGAACCGGCGAGTGGTGCCGTAATGGAGCCATGAGCACCTCTAGGTTGCGCGTCGTGTCCAAATACTCACGTATCGCAACCTCTGTTCTCGCGGCCGCCGGTGCCGCACTCGCCGCCGCGTCCCCCGCACTGGCCGACCCCGGTTCGATGTTCGGCCCGGACGTGCAGGTGCCCGAGAACCCCTGGAACCACAGCGCCGTGGCCGTGTGCGCGACGGACGTCCTGACCGCACCCGTGTTCGGCAGCTCGGTCGGAGAGGTGCTGAACCACTGCGGCAACGGCGCGGTCGTCGCCGAGATGCTGGATCACGCCCAGGGCTGAACCCGGTCGGCCCACCGGCCGTACGCCTCCTCAGAAGTTGTTCCCGACTCCTGAGGAGGCCGCGTGTCCGGCCGACGTGCTGCAAGGACCGCGAGGACGGCCGCTCTCGCCGCGGTGGTGGCCGCGACGGTGGTGTCGACGCCCTCCGCGCACGCCCAACCGGCCGCCGACGCGCTGAAGGCCTACACGGAGCTGACCCACCACGCCGAGGAGCTCACCCAGGACCACCTCAAGGCGCAGGTCGACCTGGCGGCGGCGAACACGCGGCTCGGCACCGCCACCGAGACCGAGAAGCAGGCGCTGACCGCGTCCGAGCAGTTCCGCGGCCAGGTGGACCTGCTGACCGAGGCGTCGTTCCAGGGAGCGCGGTTCAGCGACATCTCCGCGCTGCTGACCAGCACGTCCCAGCAGGACTTCCTGGAGCGCATGCAGGCGCTCAACGTCCTCGCTGCGGAGAACAACGAGGCGGTGGCCCGGCTCGACGCCACGCTGACGGCGGCCGCGAAGGCCAGGGCCGGCGCGGCCTCGGCGGCCGAGGCGGCGACCGAGCTCGTCGCGGACGTGGCGGCCCGCAAGACCGCGATGGACCAGCAGGTGGCGACCGCGCGGGCCAAGTACCAGTCGCTGTCGAGGCCGCAGCAGGCGACGCTGGCCGCCAAGGGCGACACCTCGGCGGTGCCGGTGCCCGCGGGTGCGGCCGGCACGGCGCTGAACTTCGCGCTGGCGCAGCGCGGCGAGCCGTACGTGTTCGGCGCCAACGGCCCCGACCAGTGGGACTGCTCCTCGCTGGTGCAGGCCGCCTACCGGGCCGCGAACGTCTCGATCCCGCGGGTCACCTACGACCAGGCGAAGGTGGGCCGCGCGGTGACGCGGGCGACCATCGCGCCGGGCGACCTCATCATCTACTACGCAGGTCAGTCGCACGTGGCGATGGCCGTGGACAGCGTCCGCGCGGTGCACGCGTCCACGGAGGGCATTCCGGTCAAAATCGCCGACATCGACTCGATCGGTCCCATTTCGGTGATTCGCCGCGTCGTCGGGTGACGCGTCTCTCCACCCCGCGATAAGCCGACGTAGACGACTGTGAGAGCGTGCGTTCGCCGAACTGGTGAGGATCCGGTGGTAGACGAACACAAGGTCATTCCGTAACCTGTCCGAGACCTTCGGCCCAGCAGTTAACCCACTCGGGGCACACGCCAAGGTTGCCGCCTCACGCGCAGTAGTTCTCAGCGTGGCGGCTGCCAGGAAAAAGGAGGACCCGCGACGTGGTGTCGCAACCCTCACGCCGTACCGTGCGTGGAGCGATCGTGGCGGCTGCTGTCGTCGCCGCCGCACTGCCCACGGCCCCGGCCACCGCACAACCGACGGCCGCTGACGCGCTCAAGAAGTACAACGAGCTCAACGAGCAGGCGTCGCAGATCAACCAGGACCAGCTCAAGGCCCAGGACGACCTGAAGGCCAAGCAGGGCGAGCTGGACAAGGCGAAGAACGACCTCGTCGTCGCCAAGCAGGCGGAGGAAACCCTCCGCGGCCAGGTCGACCTGCTCACCGAGGCCTCGTTCGGCGGAGCCCGCTTCAACCAGCTCTCCGCGCTGCTCGTGAGCAACTCGCAGCAGGACTTCCTCAACCGCATGACGGCCATCAACATCCTGGCCACGGACAACGCGGAAGCCCTCAAGAAGCTCACCGACGCCGTCGAGGCCGCGGACGCCGCCACCAGGACGGCCAACGAGGCCACCGAGGCGTCGAAGAAGCTGCTCGCGGACATCGAGCAGAAGAAGGCCGCGCTCGCGAAGCAGATCGAGGAAGTGCGGGCTCAGTACAACCAGCTGAACACCGCGACCCAGAACGCCCTGAAGAGCAAGGGCGACATGTCGACCATCCTGGTCCCGGCCGGCACCGCCGGCAAGGCCCTGGAGTTCGCCCTCGCCCAGCGCGGTGAGCCCTACGTCTACGGCTCCAACGGCCCGGACTCGTGGGACTGCTCCTCGCTGATCCAGAAGGCCTACGCCTACGCGGGCGTGTCCATCGGCCGCACCAGCTACGCCCAGGCGGCAGCCGGTCGCCCGGTCTCGCGCAGCGAGGTCAAGGCGGGCGACATCATCGTCTACTACTCCAGCCAGTCCCACGTGGCCATGGCGATCGACAACGTGCGCGCCGTGCACGCGTCGACGGAGGGCCAGCCGGTGAAGATCGCCGACATCAACTCGATCGGCCCGGTCACCGGGATGCGCCGCATCGAGGGCTGACCAGGTTCTCCGCAACGCCCCCGTCCCGCTGCCCCGGGACGGGGGCGTTGTGCGTCCATCACCGCATCGGGTGCAGGAGCCGCGCTGACCCTGCGGTCCCGGCCGCACCGCACTACGGTCCGGGTGGCCGCCCGGACCCGGCGGCCTTCGCGTGCGAAGTGGAGCGTCGATGAACACTCTGGAAGCCGGCCAGGAGCTCACCACCGGCCAGCAGCTCACCACTGCCAACGGCTACTCCCTGACCCTCCAGTCCGACGGCAACCTGGTGCTGACGGAGAACAACGGCACCGTCTGGGCCAGCGGCACCAACGGCAGGGGCGCCGTGCGCGCCGCACTGCAGGACGACGGCAACTTCGTGCTCTACAACGGTGACAACAACCCGGTGTGGGCCACCGACACCGCCGGCAACACCGGCTCGCGCCTCGTGCTGCAGGACGACCGCAACCTCGTCGTGGTCGGCGGCGACGGCAGCGCCAAGTGGGCCAGCGGCACGAACACCGACACGCCGCAGTCCACCCCGGCCGCCGCAGAGCCCGCCCCCGCCGCACCGGCCCCGGCCGAACAGGCCCCGCCGGCACCGGAGGTGCTCACCTACACCGTGCAGCCCGGCGACTCGCTGTGGGCGATCGCCGAGAGCTGGTACCGCGACGGCAACCGCTACACCGACGTCGCGGCCGCCAACGGCATCGAGAACCCCGACCTGATCCACCCCGGCCAGGTCCTGCGCATGCCCTGAGCTCCCGCGCACACGCGAACGGGCCGGTCCTCTCCTCGGAGGACCGGCCCGTTCGCGCACGTGGCGTCTACACGGAGGCGACCCCGTCCTCGGGCGCCTGGCGGGCGATCGCGAAGGCCGGGTTGCCCTCCTCGTCCTGCCGCACGTCGAGGACCTTGTCGTCCAGGAACTCCGCGGCGGCCGGCTCCATGATGACCTTGGCACCCGCGTCGGCGGTCACCACCTGGTCACCGTCCACCGGCTCGCTGAGGGAGAGCTCGAGCGCCGCCTGGCTGTCCTGCTCGGTGGCGAGAGCGAACCTCAGGCCGACGTCGTCGTTGGTGGTGGACTGTGAAGTCAGCTCGTTGATGACTTCCGCAGCCACCGGCGTCACTTCGAGCATGTCGGCCCCTTTGTCTGGAAACAACGAACGCGCCCCGTGTTCCCGGTGAGCACCTGCCTCAACCATCGGATGCCGATGGATGTGGAGAACGCGCAGGTAGAAGGCCCGAGATCGGTGGCGGGGCCAGGGCGGACGGGGCGAACGGGCGGATCACCGGGCTCGGCGGGGCAATCGAGCGGATCAACCGCCAGGGTCCGGTGGAGGGACTCCGACGCGGACCGGTCGCAGCGGACAGCGCGGCCACCCGCGTCCAGCGCCCGCAGCACGGCACCCGCGCCCAACGCTCCCCACGCGCCCAGCGCCCGCAGCACGGCACCCGCGCTCAACACTCCCCACGCGCCCAGCGTCCGAGCACGGCACCCGTACCCGGAACGCGCCGCCCGCGTCCCAGCACGTCGCCCGCAACCCGAACCCCGGCACGCCCACGCCCGCTCCCACCGCCCGCACCGGGCAGCCCAAGAGCCGAAACAGGCCCCTAAGCCACCCGGTGCGTCGCGGGACGAGCGGTCTCCTGCCGCACGTGGCCGCAGGCCGAGCACACCCGCGGCACCGGCACGAGCTCGGCGACCAGCCGCCACGAGTCGGCGAAGCTCGGTGCCTGCACGCCCGGCACCAGGAGGCTGTCCAGCGACTCCTGGCGGCGGCGGCCCTTCTCGCGGCTGCGTTCCACGGGGTCGCGGCGGTGGGCCAGGGCGCGGGAGGCCGCGCGGGCGCGTTCGCCCTCCGTGCCCAGTTCGCGGGCGCGGCGCGGGGTGTTGAGCAGGGCGTTGCGGCGGTTCACGCGGAACCACTCGCCCAGCGTCATGCCCGGTAACGGCGGGCGGGCCAGGGTGCCGTCCGCCGTCCACGAGCGCAGGCGGGCGCGCAGGAACTCGTGCGCCACCTGCGAGCGGGAGCGGGGGCGGCCCTGGCGGGTGCCGTCGGGGTGCGTGTCGATCGCGGCGAGCACGGCGTCGACGGACCAGCCGGCGGCGAACCAGGGTTCGAGGGTGCGGCGGACCCAGTGGCGGTTCGCGTCGGGCCAGGAGGCGCGCACGCACAGCGACTCGACGGCGGTGGCCACGTCGGCGTCGGTGGCGGGGACCACGCGGCCGGGCCAGCGGCTGGGTTCGATCTGCATCTGGACTGACCTCCTGGAAGCACCGTGACGAACATCTGTTCGACAGTGTGCCACCGGGGTCTGACAAAAAACGACGTCCAACCGGTTGACCTGGGCAAACACCGGTCGAAGCACGCCTGAACAGTGCACGATAGCCTGCGGAAATGACGCATCACGAGCCCCACGACGACGTCAGCGGCAACCGGATGAACTGGCTGCGCGCCGGGGTCCTGGGCGCGAACGACGGCATCGTCTCCACCGCCAGCCTGGTCGTGGGCGTCGCGGGCGCCACCGCGGACAGGACCCAGATCCTCGTCGCTGGCCTCGCCGGGCTGTTCGCGGGCGCGATGTCGATGGCCAGCGGCGAGTACGTCAGCGTCAGCAGCCAGCGCGACGCCGAACGCGCGCTGATCGCGCAGGAGAAGCGCGAGCTGCGGGACACGCCCGACGAGGAGCTGAAGGAGCTCGCGGGCATCTACCGGGACAAGGGCCTCGACGCCGAGACCGCCCGGCAGGTCGCCGAGCAGCTCACCGAGCACGACGCGCTGGCCGCGCACGCCGACGTCGAGCTCAAGATCGACCCCGACAACCTCACCAACCCGTGGGCCGCCGCCATCGCCAGCTTCGTGAGCTTCACCATCGGCGCGCTGCTCCCCCTCATCGCCATCGCCACCACCTCACCGTCGCTGCGCGTGCCTGTGACGGTCATCGCCGCGATAGCCACCCTCGCGCTGACCGGCTACGTCAGCGCGCGCCTGAGCAACGCGCCGAAGCAGCGCGCTGTCCTGCGCAACGTCGTGGGCGGCCTGATCGCCATGGGCATCACCTACGCGGTCGGGGCGCTCGTGGGCCAAAGCATCGGATAGACCGAATGCGGGTACAGGTGCGCCATGAGTGAAGACAGGGGTAGCTACGCACCCGCCGACACCGACGACTTCGAGGCCCTCGACGAGGACAACCTCCAGAAGGACCCGCTGGAGGAGGGCATGGACCCGCCGGAGGGCTGGGCGGGGGCCGACCGGTACGGGACGACCGAGTACGAGCAGGCCCACCCCCGGCCGCTCGACGAACGCCTTCAAGAGGAACGGCGCGAGAACGACGAGACGGGTGCATGATCACAACATGAGCCTCGGCATCCCGGACCGGATCACGGCGTTGCTGTTCGACCTCGACGGTGTGCTCACGAGCACCGCGGTCCTGCACCGCAAGGCGTGGCGGCAGACCTTCGAGGACATGGGTCAGCCGTTCAGCGAGCAGGACTACCTCTCCTACGTGGACGGCAAGCCGCGCTACGACGGCGTCAGGAGCTTCCTGGCCTCGCGCGGGCTCACGCCGCCGGAGGAGGAGGTCCGCCGCATCGGTGACCGCAAGAACGACCTGGTGAACCACATCATCGACGAGGAGGGCATCACGCCCTACCCCGGTTCGGTGCGCTACCTGCAGAAGGCGCGCGAGGCCGGGATGCCGATCGGGGTGGTCACGTCCTCGGCGAACGCGATGCGCGTGCTGCGCTCGGGCAACCTGCTGGACTACGTCGACGCGCTGGTGGACGGCAACGTCATCGCGGCGGACAACCTGCGCGGCAAACCGGAACCCGACTCCTTCGTCGAGGGCGCGAAGAGGTTGAAGACGGCACCGGAGCACGCCGCCGTCTTCGAGGACGCGCTCGCCGGTGTCGCGGCCGGGCGCAAGGGCGGGTTCGGGTTCGTCGTCGGCGTCGACCGCGGCAACCAGCGCGACGCCCTGCGCGAACACGGTGCCGACCAGGTGGTCGACGAGCTCGACGAGCTGCTGTCATGAGCTACGCGATCGAACCGTGGCAGTTGCGCTGGCAGGGCCTCGCGGTCGACCAGCTGCACCGGACCGAGTCGACGTTCGCCCTGGCCAACGGGCACATCGGCTTCCGCGGCACCCTCGACGAGGGTGAGCCGCGCGGTCTGCCGGGCACCTACCTCAACGGCTTCTACGAGGAGCACCCGCTGCCCTACGGCGAGGGCGGCTACGGCTACCCGGAGGCGGGCCAGACGGTCGTCAACGTCACCGACGGCAAGATCATCCGGTTGCTGGTCGAGGACGAGCCGCTGGACATGCGCTACGGCACCGCGCTGGAGCACGAGCGGACGCTGGACTTCCGCTCCGGCACGCTGCGCCGCCGCACGGTGTGGGAGTCCCCGACCGGCCGGAGGGTGGTGGTGCGCAGCGAGCGGCTGGTGTCGTTCACGCAACGCGCGGTCGCCGCCATCCGCTACGAGGTCGAGCCGGTGGACGACGTGCAGCTCGTCGTGCAGTCCGACCTGCTGGTCAACGAGCCCATCGAGAAGCGCACCAACGACCCCCGCGTCGCGGCCGCGCTGAACGCACCGCTGGTCGCGGACTTCGTCACGGCCGAGAAGGCCAGGGCGGTGCTCTGCCACCACACCAGGGAGTCCGGGCTGCGGATGGCCGCGGCGATGGACCACGAGGTCGACGCGGGCGGTGTGGACCCGCGCACGGACATCCGCGCCGAGGACGACCTGGCCCGGTTCACCGTCGCGGTCGACGTGGCCGGGGGCAGCAGCCTCAAGCTCACCAAGTACCTCGGCTACGGCTGGTCGGCACAGCGGTCGACGCCCTCGCTGCGGGCGCAGGTCGAGGCCGCGCTCGCCGGTGCGCTGCAGACCGGCTGGACCGGGCTGCTGGCCGAGCAGAGGGCGTTCCTGGACGACTTCTGGGAGGTCGCCGACATCGAGCTCGACGGTGACGACGAGCTGCAGCAGGCGATCCGGTTCTCGCTGTTCCACATCCTGCAGGCCGGTGCCCGCGGGGAGACCCGCGCGATCCCGGGCAAGGGGCTGACCGGTCCCGGCTACGACGGGCACGCGTTCTGGGACACCGAGACGTTCGTGCTGCCGGTGCTCACCTACACCGTCCCGGACGCGGCCCGCGACGCCCTGCGGTGGCGGCACTCCACGCTGGACAAGGCCCGCGACCGCGCGAAGGTGCTGGGGCTCGGGGGTGCCGCGTTCCCGTGGCGGTCCATCAACGGTGCCGAGTGCAGCGCGTACTGGCCGGCGGGCACGGCCGCGTTCCACGTCTCCGGCGACGTCGCCTACGCCACCCAGCAGTACCTCAACGCGACGAACGACGAGGACTTCGACCGGGAGGAGGCCGTCGAGATCCTCACCGAGACCGCACGGCTGTGGACCTCGCTCGGCCACCACGACCCGCACGACGGGTTCCGCATCGACGGCGTCACCGGTCCGGACGAGTACTCGGCGATCGTGGACAACAACGTCTACACGAACCTGATCGCCCAGCAGAACCTGCGTGCCGCCGCCGACGCCGCCGAACGGCACCCGGACCGGGCGGGGGCGAGCGAGGAGGAGATCGCCGAGTGGCGCAGGGCCGCGGACAAGATGGCGCTGCCCTACGACGAGATGCTCCAGGTCCACCCGCAGGCGGACAACTTCACCAAGCACGCCGAGTGGGACTTCGAGGGCACGCCGCAGGAGAAGTACCCGCTGCTGCTGCACTACCCGTACTTCGACCTGTACCGCAAGCAGGTGGTGAAGCAGGCGGACCTCGTGCTGGCGATGCACCTGCGCGGTGACGCGTTCACCGCGCAGGAGAAGGCCCGCAACTTCGCCTACTACGAGGCGCGGACCGTGCGGGACTCATCGCTGTCGGCCGGGACGCAGGCGGTGATCGCGGCCGAGGTCGGGCACCTGGACCTGGCGTTCGACTACCTGGTCGAGGCGGCGTTCACCGACCTGCACGACCTGCACGACAACGTCCACAACGGACTGCACATGGCCTCGCTGGCCGGTGCGTGGCTGGCGCTGGTGGCCGGGTTCGGCGGCATGCGCGACCACGGCGGCGAGCTGACGTTCGCGCCGCGGATGCCCGCCGCGCTGCGCCGGTTCTCGTTCCGGATGTCGTTCCGGGGCACCAGGATCGGGGTCGAGGTGACCGAGACGGAGGCGACCTACCGGATCGTCGACGGCACCGAGCTGACGACGAGGCACCACGGGGAGCGGATCACGATCACCGAGGGCAACCCGGTGACGATGCCGCTCCCGCCGGCGCCGGAGCTGGAACGGCCGAAGGGCCCGTACGGCCGGGAGCCGCGCAGGGCGGCTCCCGGACAGCCGGGCACGGAGCGCTAGGGCAGTGGGGAGACCTGGTAGTGCGTGATCAGGTCTCCCCGCACCAGCACGCTCAGGTTCACCGCGACCGCCGGCCGGTCGGCGAACGAGAAGTCGACCGCGAGATAGCCGAGCGTCAGGTTCTCCGCCAGTTCTCGCGTTTCGAGGACCTCGTACTCGGCTTTCAGGCCGATCGGCTGGGAGTCGTAGTAGGCGGCGACCGCCTCACGTCCCACCCCGTAGGGCTTGAGGCCCTGGAAGATCGCGTCCTCGGTGAACAGCTCCGCCACGCGCTGCGGTTCGTGCGCGTCCACGGCGGCCTTCCACCGGTCCATGACGTCGATGAGGGCCATGTCAGTGCCCCGCGCTCTGACCGCCGTCGACGTGCAGGACCTCGCCGGTGACGAACCCGGCCTGTTCGAGGAACAGCACCGCGTCGACCACCTCGTCGACCTCGCCGATCCGCTTGACCGGGTGCAGCGAGGCCAGCGCCTCGTGGGTCTCCGGGGCGTGCATCGGCGTGCGGATGATGCCGAGCGCGACCGTGTTGAAGCGGATGTCGCGGGTGGCGTACTCGACCGCGAGCGACCTGGTGACGGCGTTGATGCCACCCTTGGTCAGCGACGCGAGTGCCGACGGCACGGCGGAAAGAGCGTGGTCGACCAGGGCGGTCGACACGTTCAGGACGTGCCCGCCGGTGGTTTCCATAGCGCTCACCGCGCTGCGCGTGATGTCGAAGAACCCGCGCAGGTTCGTGCCGAGCACGGTCTCGTAGTCCTCGTCGGTGTACTCGGTGAACGGCTTGGCGACGAAGACGCCCGCGTTGTTCACCAGGGTGTCGACGCGGCCGAACCGCGCCAGCGCTTCCCCGACGACCCGCGCGCCCTCCCCGGGTACCGCGAGGTCGGCGCGCACGGCCAGCACCTCGGGGTCGTCGGAGGCCTCGACGGACCGCGACACCGCGACCACCGAGTAGCCGAGCTTGCGATAAGCGGTCACCAACGCCGCACCGATTCCCTGCGACGCGCCCGTGATCACTGCGACCTTGCCGGTCATGTCCTCGCCCTTTCGCAGCGTGAGTGGAACTGACCAGCACAACAGCGGTTCCCGGCGGGCAATTTCGGCTTGGTGCGACCTGTTCCCTCCTGCTTGGGAGGCTCAGCCTACGAGCGTTCCGCGACGGTGGCGGAGTTGTTCTCAGTCCAGCTCCAGCACCACCTTGACGTCGCCGGGGCGTGACTCGAAGGCCTCCGCGCAGGACTCCAGCGGCACCCGCCTGGTGATCATCGCCGAGAGCCAGGCGTCGTCCGCCCGGTCGAGCACCGCGGAGGCCTCGCGGTAGTGCCGGACGTTCGAGTTGACCGTCCCGAACGTGATCCCGTTGCGCAGCACCAGGTCCCGGTTCGCCTGACCGAGGTCGACCGGTACCACCTCGGTCGAGGGCACCCCGGTCAGGCACACCAGCCGCCGTCCGAGCAGCTGCGCCACCAGCTGCGGCGCACCGGTCGCCTCGATCACGACCTCGTGGTCGGGCAGCGTCCGGTGGTAGGTGGCGCCCAGCGACTCGACGAGGTCCGGCTTCGGGCCGTCCGAGGCGACGTCGAACACGTGCACGTCCAGCCCGCGCTGCACGCCGATCATGGCCGCCAGCAGCCCGATCGGACCGGCACCGGTGACCAGCACGCTGTCGAAGTCGAAGAACGCGAACCGCTCCAGCCGCTCCCACGCCTTGACCACCACCGACGCGGGTTCGAGCAGCACACCGGCCCGTGAGCTGACACCGACGGCGTACTGCGCCGGCACCGTCCACAAAGTAGCGCCGTAGCCGTCGATGCCGGTGATCCCGCGCTCGGTGTACCGGCCGTTGAGGCACATGTCGAACTCCCCGCGCGCACAGGGCGCGCACGGCACCGGGTCCGGCCTGCGCACCACGCCCACGACCAGCGAGCCGGGCGCGAAGCCGGGACCGCTGATCACCCTGCCCAGCGACTCGTGCCCGATCACCAGTTCGCCACCGGTGCCGAACTCGCCGCGGACGATCTCGCGGTCGGTCCCGCAGATCCCGATCGCCAGACCCTCGACCAGCAGCTCGTCCGGTCCCGGCACCGGGTCGGGGAGTTCGGTCAGCGACAGGGAGCCGGCTCGTGCGGGATCTACCGTGAGTGCGCGCATGAGATCCATTCTTGACATGCCGACCCGATCGCGCTGACCATGGGAGCGCTCTCACGCAACCCTGTCTGTGAGGAGATAGTCGATGCGCAAGCTCCTGCTGCTGGCGACATCGGCCCTGGTCGGGCTGACAACGTTGTCTGCACCTGCTCAAGCCGCTCCACCGAGCCTGCTCCCGCTCACCGTCCAGAACACCTCCGGTCGCGGCGACGCCGTGCACCTGTACGTGTTCGGCGAGATGGGCGGCCGGCTCGGGTACGTGAACGCGAACGGCCAGTTCACGGCCTGGTCCGGCGGGAGCATCCCGCCCTCGCCCGCGCCGGACGTCTCGATCCCCGGCCCCGTCAACGGGGCCAGCAAGACCCTGCAGATCCCGCTCAACCTCGCGGGCGGCCGGCTCTACATGTCCTTCCGCGACAAGCTCAAGTTCTCGCTGGTGCCGGGCGGCCTCGTGCAGCCGGCGCCGTGGGCGGCGGGTGACCCGAACCGCGACATCCTGTTCGACTGGAGCGAGTTCACCTACAACGGCGGCGGGCTGTGGCTCAACAGCTCGCAGGTGGACATGTTCAGCGTCCCGCACGCGGTCGAGGCGACCTCGCAGGCCGGCGCGACCAAGCGCACCGGCGTGCTGGTCAGCGGCGGCCGCAACCGGATCTTCGACCAGCACCAGCAGATGGGCGGTGACTGGTCGCGGTTGGTCCACACGCGGTCGGACGGCACCCGGCTGCGCGTGCTGAACCCGAGCAAGGGCCTCGACGCGGGCCTGTTCTCCAGCTCCTACTACGCGGGCTACGTCAGCAGCGCCTGGTCGACGTACCAGAACACGCCGCTGACCGTGGTGCCGTACCGGAACGAGCCGAACCGGAAGTTCACCGGCCGCACCAGCGGCGGGGTCCTGCGGTTCACGAACACCGCCGGCCAGCAGGTGGCGTCGTTCGAGCAGCCCTCGACGCGGGACGTCCTCAACTGCGACGGCCGGCTCGCCGCGCCCAACAACGACGTCGGCGCGATCTCCCGGTCGCTGTGCGCCGCGCTCAACCGCTCGACGCTCGGGTACCTGCACACCCAGCCGACCTACGACGCCGCCGAGTTCTACACCCGCGCGACGGCCAACCACTTCTCGAAGATCGTGCACCGGAACATGGTCGACGGGAAGGCCTACGGGTTCGCCTTCGACGACGTCGGCGCGTTCGAGTCGCTCGTTCACGAACCGAACCCGCGATCGGCCAAAATCACCCTGACAGCATTTTAAACCAAAGCTTTCTTGCTTTTGATCGACTTTCACTCCACTGTGTGAGGCGCCGTCGCCGCGGCTCTCACACAGTGGAGTCGTCGTGTGCGTACGGGTCCTGCTGGTCGAAGACGACGAGCGAATCCGCCAGGCGTTGCGCCTTGCGCTGGGAGACGAGGGATTCACCGTCGACGAGGCGTGTTCCGGCGAGGTGGCGTTGCGGCGCCTGGAATCCGAGTCGTTCGACGTGGTGCTGGTCGACCTGACCCTGCCCGGGGTGGACGGGCTGGAGGTCGTGCGCACCCTCCGCGGGCGCGGTGACCTGCCGATAATCGTCGTCACCGCGCGGACGGACGCCTGCGACGTGGTCGCCGGACTGGAGGCGGGCGCCGACGACTACGTGACGAAACCGTTGATGGGCGGCGTTCTCGCGGCCCGCATCCGCGCGTTGTTGCGGCGCCGCGGACCGGGGCGCAACACCGTTCGGGTGGGCGATCTGGAAATCCGTCCGCAGGAAGGTCTCGTGCACCGGGCGGGGGAACGCGTTCACCTCACGAGAACGGAATTCCGGCTGCTGCTGGAACTCGCTGGTGCGGCCGGCCGAATCGTCACCAGGGAACAGCTGCTGCACCGGGTCTGGGGATATGACTACTTCGGCGACACCCGCTTGCTCGACGTGCACATAAGGCGGTTGCGGCGCAAGGTCGAGGCGAACCCGGACGACCCGGCCCTGGTGCTCACGGTGCGCGGCGCCGGGTACCGGATCCGTTCGTGAGGCTCACGCTGCGGTGGCGGGTGGCGCTGGCGTTCGGCTTCGGGCTGCTCGCGGTCACGAGCGTGCTCGCGTTCGCCACCTGGAACCTCGCCTGCGGCTACATGATGCGCCAGCGCGAGGCCTCCGCGACCCGCCAGGCCGAGGTGAACGTGCGGCTGGTCGAGCGCTCGCTCGCCTCCCCCGGCCTCGACGAGCTGCTGACCGGGCTCACCACCGGCCCCGACTCGACGATCCTGGTGATCACGCCGGGCGGTCTGGTGACCGCGGGCCGGCCGGTCGACCCCGGCCTGCTGCCGGTCGGGCTGGTGCGGCACCCGCCCGGTGGCGGGCGGATCACCGTGGACGGCCAGCCGATGCTCGCCGTGGTCCGCCCGGTCGCGGGCAACGCCGTGTACGTGGAGCTGTTCGGGCTGGAGCAGCTCGACCGCGCGTCCCGGTTCCTCAGCGCGGCGCTGATCGGCGGCACGGTCGCCTCGGCGCTGCTGGGGGCGGCGCTGGGGTCGTGGGCGTCGAAGCGGGCGCTCCGGCCGCTGGCGGAGCTCAGTTCGGCCGCGGGGCGGATCGCCGGTGGCGACCTCGGTGCCCGGTTGCCGGTGCGGGACGACCCGGACCTCGCGGCGCTGGCGGCGAAGTTCAACTCGACGGCGCACGCGCTGGAGCAGCGGGCGTTGCGGGACGCCCGGTTCGCCTCCGACGTGTCGCACGAGCTGCGGTCGCCGCTCACGACGATGGTGAACGCCGGTGCGGTGCTGCGACGGCGGCGCGAGCACCTGCCGGGCACGGCCGGGACGGCGCTGGAGCTGCTGACCTCGGAGGTGGACCGGTTCGCCCGGATGGTGGTGGACCTGCTGGAGATCTCGCGGGCCGACCAGACCGACGACCCGCGGCACGAGGAGATCGCGCTCGACGCGCTGGTGCGCAACGTGGCCGCGACGCGGGCCCCGGTGCCGGTGGAGCTCGAACCGGCGGTCGTGCTGGGTGACCGGCGGCGGCTCGACCGGGTGCTGACCAACCTGCTGGACAACGCGGACCGGCACGCGGGCGGAGCGGTGCTGGTGTCGGTGCGGCGGCACGGCGGGCACGTCCGGCTCGCCGTGGAGGACGAGGGGCCCGGTGTGCCGGAGCCGTTGCGCGAGCAGGTGTTCGAACGGTTCGCGCGAGGTGTGATGGCGGGCAGCAGGGGTGACGACACCGGCAGCGGGCTGGGGCTCGCGCTGGTCCGCGAGCACGTGCACCGGCTGGGCGGGCGGGTGTGGGTGGAGGACCGCGTGCCGGTCGGTGCGCGGTTCGTGGTGGAGCTGGTCTTACGGAGTTCTGACGGCTGACCGTTCGGGGCCGCCCGGACCCCCTGGCGGCCCTACCGTCGACACATGCGAGTACTGATCACCGGCGGGGCCGGGTTCATCGGGTCGCACGTCGCCGACGAGCTCACCTCCCAGGGCCACGACTGCGTCCTGCTGGACGCCCTGCTGCCCGAAGCGCACGGAGCCGCACCGGTGCTGGACCACGAGCTGGTCGTCGGCGACGTCGCCGACCCGGACGTGCTGCGACCACTGCTGTCCACAGTGGACGTGGTCTGCCACCAGGCCGCGATGGTCGGGCACGGGGTCGACCCGTTCGACGCGCCCTCCTACGCCCGGCACAACGACCTGGGCACGGCGGTGCTGCTGGCCGAGATGCACCGGGCCGGGGTGTCGCGGCTGGTGCTGGCGTCGTCGATGGTCGTCTACGGCGAGGGCCGGTACCGCTGCCTGACGCACGGGATCGTGCGCGGGGAGCGGTCGCCCGCCGACCTCGCCGCAGGCCGGTACGAGCCGAGGTGCGCCTGCGGTGACTTCCTGGTGCCCGAGCTGGTGCCGGAGGACGCGCCGCTGGACCCGCGCAGCACGTACGCGGCGACCAAGCTGGCCCAGGAGCACCTGGCGGCGGCGTGGGCGCGGCAGACCGGCGGCAGCGTGTGGGCGTTGCGCTACCACAACGTCTACGGCCCGCGGATGCCGCGCGACACCCCCTACGCCGGGGTGGCGTCGATCTTCCGGTCCGCGCTGCAGAACGGCCGCGCGCCGCGGGTGATGGAGGACGGCCGGCAGCGCAGGGACTTCGTGCACGTGACCGACGTGGCACGGGCGAACGTGCTGGCGCTCTCGTCGGCACGGCCGGGGTTCGAGGCCGTGAACGTCTGCTCGGGCTCCATGCACACGATCGGCGACCTGGCGTTCGCGTTGGCCGACGCGTGCGACGGACCTGCCCCGCAGATCGTCGGTGGTGCCCGGCCCGGCGACGTGCGGCACGTCGTCGCCTCGCCCGCGAAGGCGGCCGACGTGCTGGGGTTCGAGGCGTCCGTGCGGTTCGAGGACGGGGTGCGGGCGTTCGCTGCGGACCCGTTGCGGGCGGCGGTCACCAGTTCGTGAGCACGAGGTGGTTCACCGCGAGGGCCGTCAACGCCTGCGCGGTGAGCCACCTCCTGCGGTGGTCCAGCCTGGCCGCGCCGACCATGAGCCAGACGGCGAACGGCAGCCAGATGCGTTCGGTCTCGGCCTTGCTCAGCCCGGACAGGTCGGCGGCCAGGACCGCGATGCCGGCGGCGACGACCCACCTGTCCCTGCGCAGCCCCTGGATGCCGGCGGGGCCGAGCACGAGTGCGAGCGCGGCCAGGTTCGCCCAGACCCAGTACCAGTACGGCCGGACGTCGCCGATGCCCTGGTAGTAGCGGAGCTTGACGAGCTCGTAGCCGTCGAGCCACCAGAACCCGGCGAGCGCGAACGCCGCCACGACCGCGAGTGCGCCCGCGACCGCCCAGCCGATCCTGCGCCCTGCCGCCACGATCGCCAGCGGGGCGAGCAGCACCAGGCCGTAGGACAGGAACACGCACCAGCCGAGCACGACCCCGCCGAGCAGCGGCCACCGGGTGAGCAGGTAGAGGCCGACCGCGGCGACGCCCATGAACATGCCGTCCGCGGACGCGCCGACCCACACCGCACCGGGGAACAGCACGAGGTACGGCAGCACCGCGGTGTCGCCGAGGGCCTTGGGGATCGCGACGACGGCGAGCGAGCCGACGAGGACGCAGAAGAGGGAGGCGGCCGCTCCCCCGCCGAGCCCGATGCGGTCCAGCGCGACGAACGTGAGCAGCGCGCCCGGTGGGTGGCCGGAGACGTGCGTGGTCCACGAGTCGGGCTGGAAGTCGGGGATGCGGTGGGCGAACTCGCGCACCATCGCCGGGACGTCCGTGATCTGGGGAACCTCGTGCAGGTACTCGTCCTCGGTGGTGAGCCGGGTGGTGAAGTGGTCCCAGCCGTCGACCATGGCCAGCGAGAGGGTGAACGCCACCGACGTCGCGTAGGCGATCGGGAGGGCGTGCCGGTGCCGGGCCAGCTCGGGTCCCTTCGCCACCACGAGGAAGGCGAGGAGGACCGCGGCGGGCGTGCCGGGTCCGACGTGGGGCCGCCAGTCGCCGAAGAGCGGCGCGGCGGAGGCGAAGAGCAGACCGGGGTGGTTCAGGTTGACCAGCAGTCCGGTGACGACGGCGGCGACGACGAGCAACCCGGCGACGAGGAGGCGCACCGCTCCCAACCTAGGGGGTCCCGGGCGGTGTCCGCCAAGGGCGCAAGACAACCGTAAGAACTCTTCCGCGCGTCACAATTCCGTAAGCACCACAACACTTTCCGCCGGTCCAGGATGGACCGCATGGATGTCGTCCTGCCCTGCCTCGACGAGGCCGCCGCACTGCCCGCCGTGCTGAGCTCCCTGCCTCCCGGACACCGCGCGATCGTCGTGGACAACGGCTCCGGTGACGGGTCTCCCGCCGTGGCCCGCGAGCTCGGCGCCCTGGTCGTGCACGAGCCCCGCCGCGGTTACGGGGCCGCCGTGCACACCGGGCTGCTGGCCGCCACCTCCGACCTCGTCGCGTTCGCCGACTGCGACGGCTCGCTGGACCTCGCCGAACTGCCGGCGATGGCCGCCCTGCTGCCGTCCTGCGATCTCGTCGTCGGCCGCCGGGTGCCGGTGTCGGCGGGCGTGTGGCCGTGGCACGCCCGCGCGGGCAACGCCGTGATCGCCTCCCTGCTGCGCCGCCGCGGCCTCGCCGTGCACGACATCGCACCCCTGCGGGTGGTCAGGCGGGAAGCGTTGCTGGCGCTGGACGTGCGGGACCGCGCGTTCGGCTACCCGCTGGAGCTCCTGGTCCGCGCGGCCGCCGCCGGGTGGCGGGTGCGCGAGGTCGACGTCGCCTACCGGCCGCGGGCCGCGGGGACGCGGTCGAAGGTGTCCGGCTCGGTGCGCGGCACGCTGCGGGCTGCGCGGGACATGGCGGGGGTGCTGCGATGAGGTTCTGCCTGCTGGTCATGGCGAAGTCCCCGGTGCCCGGCCAGGTCAAGACGCGCCTGTGCCCGCCGCTGACGCCCGAGCAGGCCGCGGAGGTGGCGGCGGCGGCGTTGCTCGACACGATCGACGCGGCCCTGGCGACTCCCGGCGCGGTGCCGGTGGTGGCGCTGGCCGGGGTGGTGCGGCGGGAGGACGTGCGGGACGCCCTGGGCGGGTGCGTGGTGGTCCCGCAACGCGGCCGGAGCTTCAACGAGAGGTTGGTGAACGCGCACGCGGACGTCGCGCGGTTCGGGCTGCCGGTGCTGCAGGTCGGCATGGACACACCGCAGGTGACGCCGTCGTTGCTGGCGTCCGCGGCGGAGTTCGACGAGGCGGCGCTCGGGTTCGCGCTCGACGGCGGCTGGTGGGCGCTGGGGTTGCGGGACCCGCTGCGGGCCTCGGTCCTGCTGGACGTGCCGATGTCGCGGGACGACACCGGGGCGCAGACGCTGGAAGCGTTGCGGGGGATGAAGGTCGACGCGCTGCCGCCGTTGTCCGATGTGGACACCGTGGCGGACGCGCTGACGGTGGCGGCGCAGGTGCCGGGGTCGCGGTTCGCGCGGGTCCTGGGGCGTCTCGGCGCGGCGTCGGCCTCGCGCGGCGCGGTGGTGGCGCGATGATGTTCGACCAGGCCCTCGACGGCCACCCCGGCTGGCTCGACCTGGCAGGCACCGCCCCGCGCCCGCTGCCGGTCGCCCGCTGGCACGCCGACGCGGACGACGGCGACGACGTCCTGCTCGACGCGTGCACCGGGCCCACCCTCGACGTCGGCTGCGGCCCCGGCCGGCTCGTCGCGGCACTGCTCGCGCGCAACGTCCAGGCGCTCGGCGTCGACGTGTCGCCCGTGGCCGTCCGGCGCACCACCGACCGCGGCGGTCTCGCCCTGCGGCGCGACGTGTTCGACCTGCTGCCCGGCGAGGGCCGCTGGCAGCACGTGCTGCTCGCCGACGGCAACATCGGCATCGGCGGCGACCCGGCCGCGCTCCTGCTGCGGGTCCGGCAGTTGCTGCGGACCGGCGGAACCGTCGTCGCCGAGGTCGAGACGCCCGGTTCCGGCCTCACGCGGGGGCAGGCGCGGGTCCGGGCCGGCGGCGAGCCCGGCCCGTGGTTCCCGTGGGCGTGGAGCGACGCCGACTCGGTGCCCGCGGACGGGTTCTTCCGGTTGTGGCACCGGGAACGGGCCGGCCGCTGGTTCGCCTGCTGGGAGCGGCTGTGAGGACCCCCGCCTTCCGGTCGCCCGCGCACCACACCGGTGTCACCAGCCGCGTCGGCACGTGGCTGGGCATCACGTTCGGCCTGTGCTTCGTCACCGGTCTGCTCAGCCACGGCGTGCAGCACGACTGGCCGTGGCCGACCCGCCCGGTCGACCTCTACCGGGTCACGCAGGGCGTGCACGTGCTGTCCGGCGTGGCCTCGATCCCGTTGCTGCTGGCCAAGCTGTGGTCGGTGTACCCGAAGCTGTTCGAGCGGCCGCTGGTCGCATCCGTGCCGCACGCGCTGGAGCGCGGCTCGATCCTCGTGCTGGTCGCGGCGTCGTTCTTCGAGGTCGTCACCGGGTTGTTCAACGCGGCGCAGAACTACCCGTGGTCGTTCTACTTCCCGGCCGCCCACTACGCGGTGGCGTGGATCGTGATCGGCTCGCTGCTCGTGCACATCGCGGTGAAGATTCCTCTCATCCGGCGTTCGCTCGAACCCGCTTCCGAGCACAGGACCGTCTTGTCCCGCCGGGCTTTCCTGCGCACGACCGCGCTCACCACCGGTGTCGCCGTGGTCGCGACAGCGGGTGTCACGGTGCCGTGGCTGCGCAAGGTCTCCGTGCTGGCTTGGCGTTCCGACGGCACGCTGCCGGTGAACCGGACCGCGCGGGCCGCGAACATCGTGGTGCCACCGGACTGGCAGCTCGAAGTCGGTGACCGCGCCTACTCGCTCGCCGAGCTGCGGGCCATGCCGCAGACCACCGTCGAGCTGCCCATCGCGTGTGTGGAGGGCTGGAGCCAGACCGCGACCTGGACCGGTGTCCGGGTGCGCGACCTGATCAGCGGCGGTGACGTCCGCGTCGAGTCGCTGGAGGAAGACGGGCTCTACCGGGCGACGACGCTGCCGGAGGCGTTCGCGCGGGACCCGCTGACCCTCCTCGCGTTGCGGCTCGACGGCGAGGAGCTCAGCCCCGACCACGGGTTCCCGTGCCGGCTCATCGCGCCCAACCGGCCGGGCGTGCTGCAGACCAAGTGGGTCACGTCCCTGGAGGTCCGGTGAGGACCGCGCTCGCCCTCGCCGGCATCGGACTCGGCGCGTGGGGTGCGTGGCTGCTGCTCCCCCAGGTCACCGCGGAGCTGCTCGCGTGGCTCGGCGGCGGTGTCGTGCTGCACGACCTCGTGATCGCCCCGCTGGTCGGTGCGTCCGGTCTCGTCGTCAAGCGCGCGTCGGTCGGCATCGGCCTGACGGTCTCCGGTGTGGTGCTGCTGATCGCGGTCCCGGTGCTGTGGCGGGAGCACAGCGGGCCGGTGAACCCCGGGCTGCACGACCGCGACTACCCCCTCGGAGTCGCGGTCGTGCTGGGCCTGGTCTGGGCGGCGGTGGCGCTACACGAGGTCGCGGCGCACCTTCAGCAGCGTCGCCGTGCCCGCGAAGAACACGACGTAGCCGACGAGGAGCAGCGCGGCGGTGGGTCCGCCCAGGTCGGTCAGCACGCCGGGGGCACCGGTGCCGCCGACCGCACCGGCCAGGTTGCCGGCCGAGCCGCCGGGCAGGACCTCGGTCAGGTCGCCGACCGGGCCGAGCAGCGACCCGACGCCGCGCAGCAGGTTCTCGACGACGATCGCCCACATCAGCCCGAGCCCGACGGCCAGCGCGGGTCCCCTGGTGAGCACGCCGAGGAACACGCCGAAGGCCGTCCACATCGCGGCGATCAGCAGTGACGCGCCCAGCGCCTCCAGGGCACCGGTGCCCGGCAGGTTCCAGTCCCAGCCCTCCAGCGACGCCACGGTGACAGCCGCGCCGAGGTCGACGACGAACGTCAGCGCCACCAGGACGACCACGACGATCCCCAACGCGCCCAGGGTGCCCGCCATCGCGGACACCCGGCGCGGACCGGCGGTCAGCGTGGTCTTCCAGGTGCCCCAGCCGTACCCGGAGCCGACCGCGAGCGCCGCCAGCACCAGGATGAGCGCGCCGCCGAACATCGGCAGGCCGCGCACGACGGCGGCACCGACGTTCTCCGGCTGCATCGCGCTGACCAGCTGCTGCTGGGTGAGGTCGCGGGTGGTGGAGCCGCCGTTGAGGGCGAGGTAGTTGAACACGTAGCCGAACGTCAGCGTCAGCACCAGCCAGAGGCCGACCAGCACCCACGTCGCCGGCCACTTCCACAGCCGCAGCAGCTCCGCCTTCACGCTGCCCATCACGCCGCTCCCGTCATCTCGAAGAAGACCTCTTCCAACGTCCGACGCAGCGGCCGGACCTCCTGCACGTCCACGTCGGCGTGCACGAGCGCGCGCACCAGCGCCCCGGCGTCCGGCTCCCGCACGTGCAGCACGTCGCCGCGCAGCTCGCTGCCCTCGATGAGCACGTGCGCCTTCTCGATCGGGTCGGCCTTGACCAGCAGTACGCTGTCGCCGCGCAGCTGCTCGACCGTGCTCTCGGCGACGAGCTTGCCGTTCGCGATCACGCCGACCCGGTCGCAGATCTCCTCGACCTCGCCGAGCAGGTGGCTCGACAGCAGCACGGTCTGGCCCTGCGCGGACAGCGCGCGCACCAGGTCGCGCATGTCGGCCATGCCCGCCGGGTCCAGGCCGTTGGTGGGCTCGTCGAGGACCAGCAGTTCCGGCCGGCCGAGCAGGGCCGCGGCGACACCGAGCCGTTGTTTCATGCCCAGCGAGTAGCGGCGGAACTTCTCGTTCGCGGCCGTGGTGAGGTCGACCTGGTCGAGTGCGGCCTCGACGTCGGCCCGGCTGGCTCCCCGGCGGGCCGCGTGCACCCGCAGGTTGTCGCGGCCGGACAGGTACGGGTAGAAACCCGGCCCCTCGATCAGCGACCCCACCTTCAGCAACGCCGCCGGGTCGCCCGGTGGCCGCCCGAGCACGGTCGCGGTGCCGCTCGTCGGCCGCACCAGGCCCAGCAGCATGCGGATCGTGGTCGTCTTGCCCGCGCCGTTGGGGCCGAGGAACCCGTAGACCTCGCCCCGCCGCACGGACAGACCGACCTCGTCCACCACGGCGCGGTCGCCGTAGCGCTTCGTCAGCTTCTCCGTCGTCACGATCATGCGGCCAAGCCTGTGCCTGGCAGAGACTCCGGTCGTCCGCTCCGGAGCGGCAGGAAGATACGCACATCTGCGTACGTCCCCGGTCGTATCGTCGGCGGCATGCGCATCAAGTGGCAGGACATCGCGCTGACCGCGGCGCTGGTGTTCTTCGGACTGGGCGGCACGCGGTTCGCCGCGCGGTGGCAGACCGGCTCGTTCGAGGTGGACGTCCTCGCGTACGTGCTGATCACCGTCGCGGCCGCCGGTCTGCTGCTCCGCTCGACCCGTCCGCTGTGGACGGTGGGGATCACGACCGCGGCCATCACGGCGTACCTGGCGATGGGGTACCCGTTCGGGCCGGTGCTGGTGAGCGGGGTCGCCGCGATGTACGCGGTGGCGGTGTACGCGCGGATCGAGCTCGCCGCCGCGAGCGTCCTGGTGTACGCGCTGGCGATCCTGCCGTGGTGGAACGACTCGGTGACGTCGTGGATCACCTGGTCGGCGGGCTGGATCCTGCTGCCCGCCGCGGCCGGTGTGCTGATGCGGCTGCGCCGGCGGTCCGCTGTGGACGTTCGCGAGCGGGCCGTGATCTCGGAACGGCTGCGCCTGGCCCAGGAGGTGCACGACGTCGTGGGCCACGGCCTGTCGGTGATCGCGATGCAGGCCGGGGTGGCGCTGTACGTGCTGGACAGGGACCCGGTGAAGGCCCGCGCGTCGCTGGAGGCGATCCGCGCCACCTCGAAGGAGGCGCTGGAGGGCCTGCGGTCCGAACTGGACACCCTGCGCGGCTCGGCACCGTTGCGGCCCACCACCTCGCTGGCCGACCTGCCGGCGCTCGCGTCCCGGATGCGCGAGGCGGGCCTGGAGGTGTCGGTGGAGGCCGACGGGGTCGCCGTGCCCGGCACCTACGAGCTGGCCGCGTACCGGATCGTGCAGGAGTCGCTGACGAACGTGCTGCGGCACGCCTCCCCCGGCGTCACGGCGGCGGTGAAGGTGTACGAGGCGCGCGGTGTGCTCGTGGTCGAGGTGAGCGACACCGGCACGCCGGGACCGGTCGAGGAGGGCCACGGCATCACCGGCATGCGGTCGCGGGCCGAGGCGCTGGGCGGCACGCTGGAGATCCGCACGACGCACGGCTTCACGGTCGTCGCACGGATACCGTTGCCCGCATGATTCGCGTGGTGGTGGCCGACGACCAGGCCCTGGTGCGGATGGGGCTGCGGACGCTCATCGAGACCGAGGACGGTGTCCAGCTCGCCGGTGAGGCCGCGGACGGGCGCGAGGCGCTGGGGTTGATCCGGTCGCTCAAGCCGGACGTGGTGTTCCTCGACATCCGCATGCCGCTGATGGACGGCCTGGAGGTGCTGCGCCGTGTCTCCTCCGACCCCGCACTGGCCGAGGTCAAGATCGTCATGCTCACGACGTTCGACCTCGACGAGTACGTGTTCGAGGCGCTGCGCACCGGCGCGTCCGGGTTCCTCGTGAAGGACTCCGACCCCGCCGACCTGCTGCGCGCCGTGCACGTGGTCGCCGACGGCGGCTCGCTGCTGTCCCCGTCGGTCACGCGCAGGGTGATCGACCGGTTCGCCTCGGGCGCGAGCGCGCGACCCGTGCCGCACCTGGACAAGCTGACCGACCGCGAACGCGAGATCATGCGGCACGTCGCGTCCGGGGCGTCCAACGACGAGATCGCGGCCACGTTGGTGATCTCCCCTGCGACGGTGCGCACGCACGTGTCGCGGGCGATGGTGAAGCTGGGGGCCCGTGACCGGGCCCAGCTCGTCGTGTTCGCCGTGCAGTCCGGCCTGACCTGAGCAGGTTTCCAGCTGTTGTGCCTGTGACGCCCCAAGTCCCCGCCCCCTGCTTTGCCGGCGTCTGCAAGGAGGGGGCGGGCAAGACTTCCGGCCCAAGTGCTCAGACGGCCGGTGGGCGGTCTTCGTACGGAGTGGACAGCACGACCGTTGTGCGGGTCGACACGTTCGCCGACTCGCGGATCTTCTGCAGCAGCTCCTCCAGCGCCACCGGCGAGGCCACCCGGACGCGCAGGACGTACGAGGCGTCCCCCGCGACCGAGTAGCAGGCCTCGATCTCCGGCAGGTGCTCCAGCCGCCTCGGGTAGTCGTCCGGCTCGGAGGGGTTGATCGGGAAGAGCGAGATGAACGCGGACATCGGCAACCCGACCTCCGCGCCGTCCAGCCGGGCCGCGTAGCCCTTCACGATGCCGCGCTGCTCCAGCCGCTTCACCCGCTGGTGCACCGCCGACACGCTCAGGCCGACGCGTTCGGCCAGGTCGGTGAAGCTGCAGCGGCCGTCGGCCGCGAGCTCCTTCAGGATCGCTCTGTCGATCTGCTCGAGGGTCAAAGCACCACCAGCTCGTGAGGTCGGTTGTTGAAGGACTCCACGCCGTCCTCCGTCGCGACGACGATGTCCTCGATGCGGGCACCCCAGCGGCCGGGCAGGTAGATGCCGGGCTCGACGCTGAAGGCCATGCCCGCTTCGAGCGGCAGCGCGTTGCCGCTGACGATGTAGGGCTCCTCGTGCACGTCCAGGCCGATGCCGTGGCCGGTGCGGTGCACGAAGTACTCGCCGAAGCCCGCGTCGGTGATGACCTGGCGGGCCACGTCGTCGATCTGCTCGCAGGTCACGCCCGGCTTGACCGCCTCGACGGCGGCCTTCTGCGCGGCCTGGAGGACGGCGTAGGTGTCCCACACGTCGTCGTGCTTCGGCTCACCCATGACGTACGTGCGGGTGGAGTCGGAGTTGTAGCCCTCGGCGACCGGGCCGCCGATGTCGATGACCACGACCTCGCCCGCTTCAATCACGCGGTCGGAGTCGCGGTGGTGCGGTGACGCGCCGTTCGGGCCGGAGCCGACGATCACGAAGTCCGCGACCGTGTGGCCCTCCTCCACGATGGCGGCGGCGATGTCCTTGGCCACCTCGCGCTCGGTGCGGCCGACGCGCAGGAACTCGCCCATGCGCGCATGCACCCGGTCGATCGCCTGACCGGCCTTGCGCAGCGCGGCGACCTCGCTCGCGTCCTTGCGCATGCGCAGCTCGCGGATGATCGGGCCGGCCAGCGACTGGGGCCCGCCGATGGCGTTGCCGAGCTTGATGGTGTGCAGGGCGGGCATCATGTCCGCCACGGCCGTGCGGTTGCCCTTGACCGCGGCCTTGACCAGCGCGTACGGGTCCTCGCCGTCGACCCAGGTGACGACCTCGACGCCGAGCTCGTCGGTCGGGATGCCCGCGTAGCCGGGCTGCTCCAGCTTCGGCACCACGAGCGTGGGCGTGCCGTCGACCGGCAGCGCGAGGCACGTGAGCCGCTCGAACGAGTCGCCACCGGCACCGATCAGGTACCGCAGGTCCGAGCCGGGCGAGATGAGGAGGGCGTCCACGCCCGCCTGCCGCGCGGCGGCGGAAGCGCGGTCGAGCCGCGCACGCAGCGCGGACACGTCGATGGGCCCGGTGATCGTTGCCATGGGCCGAAGCCTAGTAGCTTGTCGGGTTGTGAGCTCTCCCCTGGTGCTGCTCGACTCCGCGAGCCTCTACTTCCGGTCGTTCTACGCGCTGCCGGACTCGATGACCGCGCCCGACGGCACGCCGGTGAACGCCGTGCGCGGCTTCGTCGACACGATCGCCCGTGTCATCACCGACCGCGGCGCCGCCCGCCTGGTCGCGTGCCTGGACGCCGACTGGCGCCCCGAGTTCCGGGTGAAGGCGCTGCCCTCCTACAAGGCCCACCGCGTCGCTTCCGATGCCGACGACGGGTCCGAGGAGGTGCCGGACATCCTCACGCCGCAGATCCCGATCATCCTCGACGTGCTGGACGCGGCCGGCATCTGCACCGGCGAGGCCACCGGCTACGAGGCCGACGACGTGATCGGCGCCCTCGCGCACCACGAGAAGAAGTCACCCGTCGAGGTCGTCACGGGCGACCGCGACATGTTCCAGGTCGTGCGTTCCGAACCGACGCCCGTGCACGTGCTGTACGTGGGCCGCGGCTGGAACAAGGTCGAGGTTCTCGGCCCCGAGGAGCTGGCCGCCAAGTACTCGCTGCCGGTCGAGAACGCCGGCTCCGCCTACGCCGACATGGCCGTGCTGCGCGGCGACCCCTCCGACGGCCTGCCGGGCGTGGCGGGCATCGGCGAGAAGACCGCGGCGAAGCTCATCACCGAGTTCGGCTCGCTCGACGCCGTCCTGAAGGCCGTGGCCGACCCGATGGACCGCAAGCTCACCACCAAGGCCCGCAACGCCCTGATCGCCGCAGAGGAGTACCTGGCGGCGGCACCGGTGGTCGTGCGCACGGCCCTGGACGCACCGGTGGTGCTGGACCGGTCCGACGAGGTGCCGCGGGTGCCCGCCGACCCCGAGCGGTTGCGGGAGCTGACGCAGCGCTGGGGGTTGGGCTCGTCGGTGCCGCGCCTGGTGAACGCGATGGAGCGGCGCGCCTAGAAGAACGTGCCGCAGTACGGGGCCCGCGCGACGGCGAACAGCGCGTCGGCCTCGGCCAGCTTCGTCCCGGTGAGCCAGCCCGTCGCGGCGAGCTGCGAGAACGTCGTGTCCCCGAAGTAGCACGCCCCCAGCAGGTCGACCGGCACCGTGACGTCCGCGGCCGCGTCGACCCGCTCCACGCCGTCGGGCGTCACCCGGTAGCGGCCGTCGTTGGCGGGCAGCAGCCTGTCCCGCACCTCGACGACCACCGGGTCGGCGTGGCCGTACGTGCGGGCGGCGAGCATGCGCGGCACGTCGGTCAGCCGCAGCCAGACCTCGTCGAACACGTCCTTGGTCCGCACCACGCGCGGGTCCTCGAACAGCCACGTCACCGGCTCGTCGAGCGGCACCTCGCACTCGATGTGGTCGACCAGGTCCAGCCGTGCCGCGTAGCGCCACAGGTCGCGCCACGCCTCGGGGGTGGCCGCCACGAAGTCGTGGATGGACAGCCGGTGCTTGAACTCCTCCTCCGTCTTCACGACGTAGGTCAGGAAACCGTCGTCACCGCCGGGTCCGGTGTGGACGACGGTGACCGAGTTCTCCGCGTCACCCTTGCGGTCGCGGGCACGGGCCCACCAGCCGGTCCAGCGGCCGATCTGGCCGGGGCGGGTGAGGCCGAGGGTGGCGTGCAGCTCGGGCAGCAGCTCGTCGGCGGTGTCCTGGTCGAGCATCCGCACGCGACCGGTCGGCGTGCCGGGGACGACGGCTTTCCGCGCATCGATCTCGACGAGGCGGACGCGACCGGCCAGGCCGTAGCCGAAGCGGCCGTAGATGCGTCCCTCGGAGGCGCGCAGGGTGGCGACGGGGTCGGGCAGCGTGGCGAGTTGTTCGCGCATCAACGCCGTCAGCACGCCACGGCGCGTGTGGTCGGCACGCACGCCCACGCGTGACACGGCGGCATGCGGGACCACGGCGCCGCCGGGCACCACGAGAGAGGAGCCGAACGACTGCGTGGTGCCGACCATCTCGTCACCGTCGAACGCGGCGAGCACGCGACCGGGCTCGTAGGACGCCTTGATGACCTCCCACTGCTCGTCGGTGGGCGGGCCCCAGTGCATGGCGCGGCGGAACACGCCGCTGTGGGTGCGGAACTGCGCTTCGTCGGTGAGCACACGGATCTCGGTCACGACCGCGATCGTGACCCAGCACGACCACGGGCGCACCTCAGTTTCCGCACCCGCCGCCGTGAACGCGGACCAACGCGAAGAAGACCTTCCCCCGGCAACGCCGTGGGAAGGTCTTCCGGAAACTTCCGCAGGTCAGCCGGTGGGCTGGCCGACCTCGTACTCGCCGTCCTCGGTCTTGACGACGATCTTGACCTTCTTGTCCTTGCCGCCGACCTGCACCTTGCACTCGAACGAGGTGTTGGGCTTGACCTCGTTCTCGCCCGAGCAGGTCGCGCTGCCGACGTCGGAGATCTTGTACTCGTCCTTGAGGATCTGGACGATGCCGTTCTGCACCGAGGTGTTGTCGAAGACCTTCTTCTTGAAGAACGCCGGCGACACGAACCCGGTGAACAGCACACCGCCGACGATCAGCACGACGACGACCGCCGCGACCCAGATGGCCGCGCTGGACTTCTTCTTCTGCTGCACCGGCGGGCCGTAACCCGGCTGCTGGCCGTACGGGTTGGGCTGCTGACCGTACTGCTGCGCCTGCTGGCCGTACGGGTCCTGCGCCGGGTTGCCGTAGGGGTTCGACTGCGGGGCCCCCTGCGGCACGCCGTACTGCTGCGTCTGCTGCTGCGACGGGTCGAACCCGGGGTACGGCTGCTGCGGCTGGCCCTGCTGGGGCTGCTGCGGCTGGCCGTACGGGTTCTGAGCCGGGAAGCCGCCGGACGGGGTGCCGGGAGGGAAACCGCCACCGTAGGGCTGCTGCGGCTGCTGCGGCTGGCCCCAGGGCTGCTGCGGATCGTTCCCTCCGGACGGTCCGTACGGGCTGCTCATCTGTCGACCTCCGTGTGTACGACGTTGCGGCGCGATCCAACCACACCGTTGTGGTCAGTCTTCACTCCGACTCGCAAAACCTTTGTCAGGCGAACGTCACATCATCGCCACGACACCGCGCCGCAGCGCGTCGACCGCCTTCGAGGCGGCCGCCCCGACCGGGTCGCCCTTGCCGGACACGTCGCGGATCTGGTCGAGCAGGTCGATGACCTGCCGGCACCAGCGCACGAAGTCACCGGCGCCGAGCTCGTTGCCGCCCGCCTCCGCGGCGCTCAGCACCTTCTCCAGCGACTCGCCGCGCGCCCACCGGTACACCGGCCACGCGAAGCCGGGGTCCGGCTGGCGGGTGATGCGTTCGAGCTTCAGACGGCGCTCGTCGTCCTCGATCTCCGCCCACAGCCGCACGGTCTTGAGCATCGCGTCCGCGACCGGGCCCTGCGGCAACCGCGCCTCGACCGGACCGTCCCGCCGCGCCTCGTAGACCAGCGACGACACCACCGCCGCCAGCTCCTCTGGCTTGAGACCCTTCCACAGACCGTGGCGCAGGCACTCGGCGGCCAGCAGGTCCGACTCGCTGTAGAGCCTGGTCAGGCGCTTGCCGGCGGCCGTGACCTCGTCGACCTCGCTGAGGTAGCCGCGCTCGCGCAGCAACGCCCTGATCCGGTCGAACTGGCGGGCCAGCGAGTGCGTGGTCGCCGCGACCTTGCGCTCCAGCTGCTCGGTCTCGGCCAGCAGCCGGTGGTAGCGCTCCCCCCACCGGGCGTGGTCCTCGCGCTGGTCGCAGCCGTGGCACGGGTGCGCGCGCAGGGCCCGGCGCAGTGTCGCGAGCTCGGGGTCGTCGTCCGCGGTGGTCTTGCGGCGGCCGCGCGAGGGCACCGTGATGCCCGTGTTGCGGATCGTCGCGGCCAGGTCGCGCCGCGACTTCGGCGACCGCACGTCCACCTGCCTGGGCAGCCTCACGTGCCCCAGCACCTCGACCGGTGCCGGGAAGTCCGCCGACGTGAGCCGGCCCGACCAGCGGTCCTCGGTGACGACCAGCGGCCGCGCCTCGCCCAGCGGCTCGATGCCGGGGTCGATGACGACCGCGAGACCGGACCTGCGCCCCGACGGCACCGCGATCACATCGCCCTTGCGCAACGTCTCCAGCGACTTCGCCGTCTCGATCCGCCGCGCGTTCGTGTTCTGCTTCGCGAGCTGCTTCTCCCGGTCCGCGACCCGCCTGCGCAGCCCCGCGTACTCCGCGAAGTCGCCCAGGTGGCACGTCATGGACTCCGAGTAGCCCGCCAGCGCCTCCTTGTTGCGCTCGATCCGCCGCGCCAGGCCCACCACCGAGCGGTCGGCCTGGAACTGCGCGAACGACTGCTCCAGGATCTCGCGCGCGGCCGAGGCGCCCAGCTGCGACACCAGGTTGACGGCCATGTTGTAGCCGGGCCGGAACGACGAGCGCAGCGGGTACGTGCGCGTGGAGGCGAGCCCGCCGACCGCCTTCGGGTCGATGCCCGGCTGCCACACGACGACCGCGTGGCCCTCGACGTCGATGCCGCGGCGGCCCGCCCGGCCGGTCAGCTGCGTGTACTCGCCCGGCGTGAGGTCGACGTGCGCCTCGCCGTTGTACTTCACCAGCTTCTCGAGCACGACCGTGCGCGCCGGCATGTTGATCCCCAGCGCCAGCGTCTCGGTGGCGAACACGACCTTCACCAGGCCGCGGACGAACAGCTCCTCGACGGTCTCCTTGAACGCGGGCAGCAACCCGGCGTGGTGCGACGCGATGCCCCGCTCCAACGCCTCCCGCCACTCCCAGAACCCGAGCACCATCAGGTCGGCCTCTGGCAGGTCGCGGGTCTTCTCGTCGATGATCCGGCGGACCTCCTCGGTCTCCTCCGGCGTGTTGAGCCGCAACCCGGCCCGCGCGGTCTGCGCGACCGCCGCGTCGCACCCGGCCCGGCTGAACACGAACACGATCGCGGGCAGCAGGCTCGCGTTGTCGAGCCGTTGGATCATGTCGATGCGCGAGGGCGGCTTGAACCCGCTGCCGCGCGCCGGCCTGCCGGGACCACCGCCGCCACCGCGGTTGCGGCCGCGGCTGAACGGCACGTGGTAGCGCGCCAGCTCCTCGGTCTTGCGCAGCACCTGCGAGTTGATCCGCGCGTGCGTCTCGTCGCCCTCGAACAGGTCGAGCATCTGGTTGCCCACCAGCATGTGCTGCCACAGCGGCACCGGCCGGTGCTCGTCGACCACCACCGCCGTGTCGCCGCGCACCTCGACCAGCCACTCGCCGAACTCCTCGGCATTGCTGACCGTCGCGGACAGGCCGACCACCTGCACGTGCTCCGGCAGGTGCAGGATGACCTCCTCCCACACCGGGCCGCGGAACCGGTCGGCGAGGTAGTGCACCTCGTCCATCACCACGTACGCGAGGCCGTCCAGAGTGGACGAACCCGAGTACAGCATGTTCCGCAGCACCTCCGTGGTCATCACCACGATCGGCGCACCACCGTTGATGCTCGTGTCGCCCGTCAGCAGGCCGATGTTCTTCGCGCCGTAGCGCGCCGTGAGGTCGGCGAACTTCTGGTTCGACAGCGCCTTGATCGGGGTGGTGTAGAAGCACTTGCGGCCCTCGGTCAGCGCGAGGTGCACCGCGAACTCGCCCACGACGGTCTTGCCGGCACCGGTCGGGGCGCAGACGAGCACTCCGTGACCGTCCTCGAGGGCCTCGCAGGCCTGGCGCTGGAACGGGTCCAGCTCGAAGGAGATGACGGAGCCGAAGTCGGTCAGCTTGGGCCGCTGAGCGTTACGCCGTGACTGGGCGTAGGCCTCGGCCGGGGACCGCGAAGCACGTGACACCCCTCCAGGCTGTCACACACCACCGACAATTGCCGCCGAGATAGATTAACTTCAGCCCTCACTGAACCCATAAACCCCACTCCCCTCGCCAAGCCCACCGCAGTTCTTCCTGTCACGCGGGGGCCCCGCGTTCCCCTGTGGGTAACGCGGGGCCCCCGCGTGCGCCAGGAGAGTACGAAAGCTCCCCGCGTGCACTCAGAACGTGCGCTGGACGCGGTCGGCCACCAGCTTCACGAAGCGAGACGGATCGGCCAGCTCGCCGCCCTCGGCCAGCAGGGCCAGGCCGTGCAGCAGCTCGGCCGTGTCGGTCAGCGAGTCGCGTTCACCCGCGGCGAACGCCCGGTGCAGGCCCTCGACCAGCGGGTGGGACGGGTTCAGCTCCAGGATCCGCTTGATCTTCGGCAGCTCCTGCCCCATCGCCTTGTACATCTTCTCCAGCGTGGGCGTGATGTCGTGCGCGTCGCCGACCACGCACGCCGGCGAGGTCGTGAGGCGCGAGGAGAGCCGGACCTCCTTGACGCTGTCCTCCAGCAGGCCCTGCAGCCACGTGAGCAGGTCGCCGAACTCCTCGGCCTTGGCCGCGGCCGCCGACTTCTCCTCCTCCGTCTCCAGGTCCACCTGGCCCTTGGCGACGGACTGGAACGGCTTGCCGTCGAAGGAGGGCACCGACTCCGGCCACATCTCGTCGATGCCGTCGGTGAGGATCAGCACCTCGTAGCCCTTGGCGCGCAACGCCTCCATGTGCGGCGAGTGCTCCACGGCGGCGCGGGACTCACCGTTCATGTAGTAGATGTGCTCCTGGCCCTCCTTCATCCGCGACACGTAGTCGGCGAGCGTGGTGGGCGCGTCGGCCGAGTGCGTGGACGCGAACGAGCAGATCTCCAGGATGGCGTCGCGGTTGTCGGCGTCGGCGAGCAGGCCCTCCTTGAGCGCCGCGCCGACCTCGCCCCACAGCTTGGCGTAGTCGTCGGGGCGGTTGCCCTGCAACGCCTTGATCGAGGACAGCACCTTCTTCACGAGCCGGCGGCGCATCAGCTGGATCTGGCGGTCCTGCTGCAGGATCTCCCGCGAGACGTTCAGCGACAGGTCCGCCGCGTCGACGACGCCCTTCACGAACCGCAGGTACTCGGGCATGAGCTCGCGGCAGTCGTCCATGATGAAGACGCGCTTGACGTAGAGCTGCACACCGCGCCTGGCGTCGCGCATGAACAGGTCCATCGGGGCCTGCGCGGGCAGGAACAGCAGCGCCTGGTACTCGAACGTGCCCTCCGCCTGCATGCGGATGGTCTCGAGCGGCGCGTTCCAGTCGTGGCTGATGTGCCGGTAGAACTCGGCGTACTCCTCCTCGGTCACCTCGGAGGCCGGGCGCGCCCACAGCGCCTTGCGGGAGTTGATCTCCTCACCGCCCAGGCGCACCGGCCAGGTGATGAAGTCGGAGTAGCGCTTGACGATCTCGCGGATCTTCGCCGGCTCGGTGTAGTCCGGCAGCTGGTCCTCGTCGTCGGACGGCTTGAGGTGCAACGTGACGGAGGTGCCCTGCGGCGCGTCGTCGACCTCGTCGATCGTGTAGGTGCTCTCGCCGGTCGACTCCCAGCGCACGCCCTTCTCGGCGTGCGGGTGCTTCGTCACCAGCGTGACCTTGTCGGCCACCATGAACGACGAGTAGAAGCCGATGCCGAACTGGCCGATCAGGTCCGAGGCGTTGCCGGACTGCTGTTCCTTGAGCTTGCCCAGGAACTCGGCGGTGCCGGACTTCGCGATCGTGCCGATCAACCGGACGACGTCCTCGCGCGTCATGCCGATGCCGTTGTCGCGCACGGTCAGCGTGCGCTCGGCGGGATCGGACTCGATGACGATGTGCAGGTCGTCGGTGTCGGCGACCATGTCCTTGTCGCGGAAGGACTCCAGCCGGAGCTTGTCCAGCGCGTCCGAGGCGTTCGACACCAGCTCGCGCAGGAACGTGTCCTTGTTCGAGTAGATCGAGTGGATCATCAGCTGCAGCAGCTGGCGAGCCTCGCTCTGGAACTCCAGGGTTTCCATACATCCCTACCGAAAAGATCAAAGCGGACCGAACAGCCCTATAAGTTAGCGACCCACGACGGTGAGCGCGTCAGGAACCGTCCGAACGGAGATGGGCAACGCCTCTTGACGCTCGCCGTCGGCGTACGCGACCCAGCCGTTGCCCCCGGCCAACGAGACCTCACGGGCGCGGAACGTGCGCACCGCCGGATGGTCGGTGTGCCGGCCCGTGCGCAACGTGGGCAGCATCCGCACCAGCATCGAGCGGCTCGCGCGTTCCACGACGGTCACGTCGAACAAGCCGTCGGCGGCGTCGGCGTCGGGGCACACCGGGATGCCGCCGCCGTAGTTCGGCGTGTTGCCCACCGCGACCAGCGTCGCGTCCAGCGAGAACGTCTCGGACTCGGTCGTGACCAGCAGCGGAGCCGACCGCAGTGACGTGAGCTCGGCCAGCACGGCGAGGTCGTAGCGGCGCGGGCCGGCGGGCCAGCGCATCACGTTCGCCCGCTCGTTCACCGCGGAGTCGAAGCCCGCGCACAGGACCGTGGCGAACCACTGGCCGGTGGACAGCCGACCGAGGTCGAGAGTCTTCTTCGTGCCGTGGACGACGTCCTCGACCGACCGGGACCCGATGGCGTTGGCCAGGTCGTTGCCGGTGCCCGCCGGGACGATCCCCAGTGCCGTGGACGTGCCCGCGCACGCCTGGATGCCCAGGTGGGCGGCACCGTCACCGCCCAGCACGACCAGCAGGTCGACGCCGTCGGCGACGGCTTGGCGCGCCAGCGCGAGCGTGCCCCCGGCGTCGTGGGCGACGAGCTGGCGCAGCTCGGAGACGTGCGGTCGCAACGCGGCGGCGGTAGACCCGGCGATCCGGGCCGCCCGCCCCTTGCCCGACGCGGGGCAGACCAGCAGGGCCGCCCGTGTCACGTGGCGTCGTCGTAGTTCACGCGCTTCGCGGGTTCCGAAGCGACCGCCTTCTGCCCGGCGCCCTTGTCGTCGGCGTCGTTGCCGTCGGCGTCGGACGGCGTGTAGTGGAACGGGGCCGCCTCGTTGTCGTCCAGCGCGTCCCAGCCGTCGGCCGCGCGCAGCCTGGCGGCGCGCCGGTCGTGGATCCTGGCGATCTGGATGGCCATCTCGAACAGCAGCGACAACGCGATCGCCAGCGCGATCATGGAGATCGGGTCGGTGCCCGGCGTCGCGATCGCGGCGAACACGAACAGGCCCATGAGCAGGCCGCGCCGCCACTTCGAGAGCGCCTCGTAGGTGATCACGCCCGCCCGGTTCAGCATCACGACCACGAGCGGCAGCTCGAAGCTGACGCCGAAGATGAAGAGCATCGTGATGATGAACGAGATGTACTTCTCACCGGTCAGCGCGGTGATGAAGTTGTCGCCACCGAAGCTGATCAGCACCTGCAGGCCCTGCGGCACGACCCAGTACGCGAGCACCGCGCCCGCCGCGAACAGCACGGCGGCGAACGAGACGAAGGTGCGCGCGAAGTTGCGCTCCTTCGCGTACAGGCCGGGCGTGATGAACGCCCAGAACTGGTAGAGCCAGAACGGGCTGAGCAGCACCGCACCCGCCGCCGCACCGACCTTGAGCCGGATCATGAAGACCTCGAACGGCTCGGTCTGCAGCAGCTTGCAGCCCTCCTCGCCGGGGAACTTGACCCGGTAGGGCTCGAGGTCGGGCTGGCAGTAGGGGCCGGTCATGATCTCGCCCAGCGACGGGACCGGCCCCAGCCGCACGTCGAACCAGATCCAGCCGAAGATGGCACCGATCGCGATGATCAGCATCGCCAGGCCGAGCCGGTGCCTCAGCTCGTACAGGTGATCCTTGAGCGACATGGTGCCGTCGGCGTTGGCTCGACGGCGCTTGGCGCGTTCCCGGCGCTCCGCGAACCACCGGAACGGACTTGCCACCTCGGTGACCGTCCTTACGAAGTCGGAGACCGGGGGAGGTCAGTTGATGTTGTTGGCCTTGTTCTGCGCGGTCTGCTCGATCGGGGGCGCCACCTGCGGCTGCTGCACGACGGGCTGAACGGGCTGAACGGGCTGCTGCACCTGCGGCTGGGCCGGCGGCAGCTGCTGGACGGGCTGCTGCACCACGGGCTGCTGCTGGACCGGCGTGTCGTCCGCGTCCTGGTCGCGCAGGCCCTTGGTCTCCGCCTTGAAGATCTTGGCCGACTTGCCGAGCGAACGGGCCATGTCGGGAAGCTTCTTCGCACCGAACAGCAGAATGATCACCACTGCGATGATGATCAGCTCGGTGGGTCCGAGGTTACCCATTGGTGATCCTCCTGTCTCCCCCGCCACGACGATCGTACGCGGGGTCGTCCCTGGTGGGGACCTGTTCCGTGCGCCGCCGCTCGGCGAGGGCCACCTTCAGCGCTGCTGATCGCGCCTTGAGCAGGCCCACTCCGTCGCCGACCCTGTCCCCCACCAGAGTGCGGGCACTGGCGAATCGACGCAAGGATCGGAGGACCAGCCTGCCGATCACGACGAGCACGATCAGGCCGAGGACGAGCAGCGCCAGGGTCGGTGTGTACGGCACGACCCCACGTTATACGGCTCAGGTGGACAGCAGGTGATCTGCCCGGCGCAATGCCTCCTCTGCCCGCCGGACCACCTCGGCCGCGAGCTCCGGCGGCTGTTCGACGTGCACGTCACCGCCCAGCCCGAGGAGCAGGCGAACCATCCACGACGGGTCGTCGTAGCGCATGAGGACACGCGTGCGGCCGTCGGAGATCTCCGCCGCGTGGTCCACCGGGTAGTACTCCGCCACCCAGTGCGCGTCCGGTTCGAGCAGGAGGACCGCGATCTTCTGGTTGTCCCTCGGCTGGAACAACCCCTCCGATGTGTCGGTGTGCTTGGCGTGCGGCGGTGGCACGCTCGCCTCGTCCAGGACCTCGACCCCGTCGATGCGGTCGAGCCGGAACAACCGCACGCCGAGCGCGGACCGGCACCACGCTTCGAGGTAGCCGCGGCCTTCCAGCAGCAACAGGCGCATCGGATCGACCACACGGTCGCTCATCGCGTCGTGCGACTGCGAGTAGTAACGGATGCGCACGGCCCGTTCGCGCTTCACGGCGTCCTGCACGGCCGCGCGGATCTCGGCGGTCTCCTCGCGCTCGAACGCCGCGAGCCCCACGACCATGCCCGCGGGCTGGGCCTTGCCGACCGCCGACTCGATCTTGGCCAGCGCCCGCTGCACGGCGTCGGTGTCGACGACGCCCGGGGTGTCCGCGAGCGCCCGCAGCGCCACGAGCAGCGACGACGCCTCCGCCGCGGTGAGCCGCAGCGGCCGGTTCATGCCCGCGTCGAAGCTGACGGTGATCGTCTCGCCCTCGAAGCTGAGGTCGATGAGGTCGCCGGGGCCGTAGCCGGGCAGGCCGCACATCCACAGCAGCTCGAGGTCCTTGCGCAGCTGCTTCGGGGTGATCCCGAAGTCGGCGGCGGCCTCCTTGACGGTGATCGCCGGCCGGTTGAGCAGGTACGGCACGAGTGCGAGCAGCCGCGGCAGCCGTTCGTTGGACGCGGTCACCGCGCTCCCTCCAGTGCACCCTGCAGCCGGTCGCGGACGCTCTTGGCGAGCACCTCGGGTTCCAGCACGACGACGTCGGGCCCGAACCCGGCCAGCCACTTGGCCGCCGAGTCGGGGAACTTCAGGTCGATCTCGACGACGTCGCCGCCGTCGCGGTGCTCCACGACCTTCGCGTGCCTGCGCACGCCCTGCGCCCTGCCCTTCGCGACCCAGATCCTGGCCGGCGCCGTCTCGTGCGGGTCGGCCTGGGTGCGGGCGATGAGGCTCATCAGGTCGGTGCCCTCCGGCACGGTGAACGCGCCGGGCCTGCCGACGGTCCTGACCTGCCCGACCACCCGTGACAGGCGGAAGCAGCGGGTGTCGCGGCGTTCGCGGTCCCAGCCGACGAGGTACCACTTGCCACGCCACGCGACCACGCCCCACGGTTCGACCGTGCGCTCCTTCTGCCCGCCCGGCGGTGGCTTGCGGTAGTCGAACGCGACGGCCTGCCCCGCCTGCACCGCCTGCAGCAGCGGCGGGAACGCGGGCTCGTTGGCCCTGACCTTGGGCTCGACGGCCGCGGGCGCGTCCTGGTCGACGTCCACACCGGCCGCGCGCAGCTTGATCAGCGCACCGTGCACGGCACCCGTGAGCTGCGGTGAGTCCCACAGCCGTGCGGCCAGCGCGACGGCGGCGGCCTCGTCGGGTTCGAGGTCGATGTCGCCGAGCTCGTAGTCGCGGCGCGCGATCCGGTAGCCGTCCTCCGCGCCCTCGACGTTCGACTGGCGGCCCACCTCCAGCGGCACGCCCAGGTCCCGCAGCTCGGACTTGTCGCGTTCGAACATGCGGAAGAACGCCTCGTCCGTCGGCGCTTCGTGATAGCCGGGGACGATGGCGCGGATGCGCTCCGCTGTCAGGTACTGGCGGGTCGACAGCAGGCACAGCACCAGGTTGACAAGGCGTTCGGCGCGTGCGATGGCCACGGCAGTAACCCTAACCTCGCACGTGCTGAAACCTAATCACCACCTGTCGTGAACGGTCCGTTCAGCGCACTGCGCGCGTTGACCCGCACGTCACAGCAGTGTGCGCAACTCTCTTACGAGCTCGTCCGGCGCTTCCTCGGCCACGTGGTGCCCGGAGTCGATGGGCCGCACACGGACGTCGTCGGCCCATTCGCTCCAGATGCCCGGCAGGTCGTCGTAGAGGTCGCCCAGGTCGTCCTCGGTCGACCACAGCGCGAGCACCGGGCACGCGATCTTGCGCCCGTTGGCGAGGTCCTCGTCGTCGTGCGCGCGGTCGACCTCCAGCCCGGCCCGGTAGTCGCCGCACATGGCGTGCACGGTGTCGCGGTCGTTGATCGCACGCTGGTAGTCCGCCCAGTTCTCGACCCCCATGGCCGCGGGCGTGTCCCGGTACCGCCCGCCGTACCAGAGGCCGGGGTCCTGGCTGATCATCGCGGCCGCGATGTCCTGCTGCGCGAGGAAGAACCAGTGGTACCAGGCCTGCGCGAACCGCGCGTCGCACCGCGCCAGGTGCGCCCCGACCGGCAGCCCGTCGAGCACCGCGAGCCGCGTGACCCGTTCGGGGTGGTCGAGCGCGAGCCGGATGGCCGCGGCCGCACCCCGGTCGTGCCCGACGACGGCGAACCGCTCGTGGCCGAGCTCGCGCATGAGCCGCACGAAGTCGCGGGCCATCGCCCGCTTCGAGTAGTCGCCGGGCTTGCTGGACTCGCCGTAGCCGCGCAGGTCCGGGCACACCACGGTGTGGTCGGCCGCGAGCTGCGGCGCGACCCGGTGCCACGTCGTGTGCGTGCGAGGGTGGCCGTGCAGCAGGAGGACCGGCGGCCCTGCACCACCGGTCCTCACCCGCAGCACTGCCTCGCCGACATCGATGCGGCGCAACGAGAATCCCTCGAACACGCGCCCTGGTTACCCCACCGCACCGCAAGCGGAAACTAGTTCCGCCCCACCCGTCCCTTCTCCCCCGCGGCCCAGCAGGCCCCGCCGACGCAGTCGACCGTGTCGAAGCTGCCCGCGTCGGCCACCCGCCAGCTCTTCCCGTCCCCGGACACGTCCGTCCCCGACGGACCGACCGCGACGAGCCCGTTGCCCCGGTAGGCGATCCCGGACCGGTACCCGACCGGAGCCGTCGTCCCGGCCTTCCAGCCGCGTCCGTCGTTGGTGGCGAACGCCGGCGTCGGATCCGTCGGCTTGAGGTAGTCGCCGCCGATCGCCACGCCCCGCCACGGCGTCTTGAACGCCACCGCGAACACCCCGGCCGCCTCCCCCGCCGGCAGCGGCACCTCATCCGCTCGCCACGACCGGCCACCGTCGCGCGACTCCAGCACCCGTGCCTGCGCACCGCCGCCGGTGGCGATCCAGGCGTGGTTGCCCGCCGTCGTCACGCACTGCCCGGACGCGGCGAACGCGAACTCGCCCGGCAATGCGTCCGGCATGCCCTTGGGGTCGTTGACGTGCCACGACCGGCCGCCGTCCCACGTCCTGAGGACCCGGAACTTCCCGTCCACCGGGTCGCTCAACGCCAGCCCGCGGAACCGGTCGAAGAACGCCATGCAGTCGTAGAACGCCTTGGGGTCGGTGTTGCGGAACTCCTCCTGCCACGTCTTGCCGCCGTCGCTCGTGCGGTAGATCCGCGACGTCTCCCCTTCACCGATCGACAACGCCACCGCGGTGCGCGCGTCGAAGGCCTCGATGTCGCGGAAGTCCAGCGCGGCGGTGCCCGGCGGCGCGACGGACTCCCACGTCCGCCCGCCGTTCGTGGTGCGCAGGACGGTGCCCTTCGACCCGCTGACCCACGCGACCTGGCCGTTCACGGCGGACAGGCCGCGCAGCCGCGCGTCGGTGCCGGTGGGGGTCAGCTCCCAGTAGGGGTCCGGGGCCGCTGCCGCGACCCCGGGCAGGAGCAGAAAAGCAGCGAGTGCCGCCGCGATGATCCTCATGCGACGGCACTCTGCCAGTTCTCACAACGCTGCTAAAGCGACGAGATGAGCCTTTCCACCCGCTCGTCCACCGCGCGGAACGGGTCCTTGCACAGCACGGTCCGCTGCGCCTGGTCGTTCAGCTTCAGGTGCACCCAGTCCACGGTGAAGTCACGTCCGGCGGCCTGCGCCGCGGCGATGAAGTCGCCGCGCAGCTTCGCGCGGGTGGTCTGCGGCGGGGTGTCCTTCGCGGCCTCGATCTCGCCGTCGTCGGTCACGCGTTCGACCTGGCCCTTGCGCTGGAGCAGGTCGAAGACGCCGCGGCCGCGCCGGATGTCGTGGTAGGCGAGGTCGAGCTGGGCGATGCGGGGGTTGGACAGGTCCATGTCGTGCTTGGCCATGTACCGCTCCATCAGGCGGTTCTTGATGGCCCAGTCGATCTCGCGGTCGATCTTGGAGAGGTCCTGCGACTCGACGGCGTCGAGGGTGCGGCCCCACAGTTCGAGGACGCGCTGCGCCATCGGGTCGGGAGAGCGCTTGGCGACGTGTTCGACGGCCTTCTCGTAGTACTCGCGCTGGATGTCGAGCGCGGAGGCCTCCTTGCCGCCGGCCAGGCGGACGGTGCGGCGGCCGGTCAGGTCGTGGGAGATCTCGCGGATGGCGCGGATCGGGTTGTCCAGGGAGAAGTCGCGGAACTGGACGCCCTGCTCGATCATCTCCAGCACCAGGTTGGCGCTGCCGACCTTGAGCAGCGTGGTGACCTCGGACATGTTCGAGTCGCCGACGATGACGTGCAGGCGCCGGTAGCGCTCGGCGTCGGCGTGCGGCTCGTCGCGGGTGTTGATGATCGGGCGGGACCGCGTGGTCGCGGACGACACGCCCTCCCAGATGTGCTCGGCGCGCTGCGAGAGGCAGTACACGGCGCCGCGCGGGGTCTGCAGGACCTTGCCGGCGCCGCAGATCAGCTGGCGGGTGACCAGGAACGGCAGCAGCACGTCCGCGATGCGGGAGAACTCGCCGGCCCGTGCGACCAGGTAGTTCTCGTGGCAGCCGTAGGAGTTGCCCGCCGAGTCGGTGTTGTTCTTGAACAGGAAGATGTCGCCGCCGATGCCCTCGTCGGCGAGCCTGCGCTCGGCGTCGACGAGCAGGTCCTCGAGGATCCGCTCCCCCGCCTTGTCGTGCGTGACGAGCTGGGCCAGGTCGTCGCACTCGGCCGTGGCGTACTCGGGGTGCGAGCCGACGTCGAGGTAGAGCCGGGAGCCGTTGCGCAGGAAGACGTTGGACGAACGCCCCCAGGACACGACCCGGCGGAACAAGTACCGCGCGACCTCGTCCGGGGACAGTCGACGCTGCCCGTGGAAGGTGCAGGTCACCCCGAACTCTGTCTCAATGCCGAAGATCCGCCGCTGCATCCCTCAACAGTAGGCGACGCGCAGGCGGAGGTGGGTGATCCGTTCGGGCGGCACGCCGGTTGCGGTTTAGTGTCAACAGCGTGTGGAAACGGGTCAGCGCTCTCGACAAGAAGCTCATGAGCTCCTCGGCCGGACTGCCTCCGAGCAGGCTCGACAGGGGTTTGAAGAGGCTTTCCAAAGCCGCGAACCACAGCCTGCTGTGGTTCGTCGTCGCGGGGATCCTGGCCACGGGCAAAGGGCCGCTCCGGCGTGGCGCGTTGCGCGGTCTCGCGGCCATCGCCGGCGCCTCTGCCAGCGCGAACTTGGTCGGGAAGTCACTTTTTCCGCGTCGCAGGCCCGCCGCTGACCTGATCTCGTTCGAACGCCGCCTGGCCAAACGGCCGACGTCGTCGTCCTTTCCTTCCGGGCACTCCGCGTCGGCGGCCGCTTTCGCCACCGCGGTGGCCCTGGAATCGCCCAAAGCAGGCGCGGTGGTGGCTCCGATCGCGGCGGCCGTGGCCTATTCACGCGTCCACACCGGCGTGCATTGGCCGACCGACGTCGTGGCCGGTGCGGCGGTCGGCGTGGGGGCCGCGTACCTGACGCGCCGCTGGTGGCCGCTCGGGATGAACGAGCCCGCGTCGGCCTACGAGCACGCCGACCTGACGTCGTTGCAGGAGGGCGACGGGCTGGTCGTCGTGGTCAACCCGCACTCGGGGGTCGGCCCCGACCCGACGCCGCAGATCACGGAGGAGTGGCCGAAGGCGCGGATCGTGGCGGTCGAGGAGCTCGACGACCTGCCGGACGCCAAGGCGCTGGGCGTGGCCGGGGGCGACGGGACGGTGGCCGCCGTGGCCGCGGTCGCCGCCGAGCGCGACCTGCCGATGGTGCTCATCCCCTCCGGCACGCTCAACCACTTCGCCCGCGACGTGGGCATCACCGGGCTGCACGACACGGCGCAGGCGGTGGCCGACGGCGTGGGCGTGCGGGTCGACCTGGCGCAGGTCAACGGCCAGTGGTTCGTGAACACGGCCTCGCTGGGTGGCTACCCGGACATGGTGCGGATCCGCGAGAAGACGGAGAGGCGCTGGGGCAAGTGGCCCGCGGCGGGCATGGCGCTGTTCCGCGTGCTGCAACGGGCCAAGCCGCTCGACATCACCATCAACGGCGAGGACCACCTCGTCTGGCTGCTGTTCGTGGGCAACGGCCCGTACCGGCCGAAGGGCTTCGCGCCCACGATGCGCCCGCGGCTGGACGACGGGCTGCTCGACGTCCGCTACGTCCGCGCGGACCGGAAGTACTCGCGGACCAGGTTCTTCCTGGGCGCCCTGCTCGGGGCGTTGGAGCACTCGCGCGTGTACAAGCACTTCGAGGTGGCGTCGTTGACCGTCGAGGTGCACGGCGCGCCCATCTCGATCGCGACGGACGGCGAGGTGCGCGAGCGGGCCAACCACTTCGAGTTCCGCTCACGTCCGGCCGCACTGGGCATCTACCGCCCCTGATGTTCGACATTGTCGAACGCCCGCAGGTAGAGTGGGGTGCGTGCCCGGACCCATCCAGTCCATCCAGCGCGCGGCGGAGGTCCTCAAGCTGCTCGCCCACGGCGGCGCGCACCAGCTGAGCGTCGCCGAGATCTCGCGCGCGCTGGACCTCGCGAAACCGACGGTGCACGGCATCCTGCGGACGTTGCACGAGGTCGGGTTCGTCGAGCAGGAGGTCGAGGGCGGCAAGTACCGCCTGGGGGCCGCGCTGTTCCAGATCGGCACCTCCTACCTCGACGGCAACGAGCTGCGCGCCAAGGCGCTGAACTGGTCGGACACGCTGGCGATGCGAGCGCGCGAGGCGGTGCGCATCGGCGTGCCGCACGGCAGGCACGTGCTGGTCGTGCACCACGTGTTCCGCCCGGACAACAGCCGGCAGGCGCTCGACACCGGTGCGTTGCTGCCGTGGCACGCGACGGCGCTGGGCAAGGCGCTGGTGGCCTTCGGCGAGCGGCCGGAGGGCGAGCTGCAGCGGTTCACCCGGCACACGCTGGACGAGGAGGCGCTGTCCGCGGCCCTGGAGCTGGTCCGCGACCGCGACTGGGCCTACGACCTGCACGAACTGGTCGAGGGCGAGGCGTCCGTGGCGGCCCCGATCCGCGACCGGCGCGGGGTGGTCGTCGGCGCGATCGGCGTGTCGGGACCGGTGGAGCGGCTGTGCGAGTCGCCTGACCAGCCACCCCGCCTGGAGCTCGTGTCCTACGTACGTGAGGCAGCTCGCAGCGTGTCCAGGGAGCTGGGTGGCCTCTCCTGGTAGTACTGTGGAAGCGTTCGACAATGTCGAATGGTTCACACAGAGGAGTGTGCAACGTGGCTCACATCGCGGCGATCGACCAGGGCACGACGTCGTCCCGGTGCATCGTGTTCGACCAGTCCGGCGGGATCGTGTCGGTCGCCCAGCGCGAGCACCGGCAGATCTTCCCCAGGCCGGGCTGGGTGGAGCACGACGCGGCCGAGATCTGGGCGAACGTGCAGGCCGTCGTCCGCGACGCCCTCGCGCAGGCCTCCCTCACGCACTCCGACATCGTCGCCTTCGGCATCACGAACCAGCGCGAGACCACGGTCGTCTGGGACAGGGCGACCGGCGAGCCCGTGCACAACGCCGTCGTCTGGCAGGACACCCGCACGGACGCGCTGGTCAAGCGCCTCGGCGACCACGACCGGTTCCGCGAGCGCTCCGGTCTGCCGCCGGCCACCTACTTCTCCGGGCCGAAGCTGCGCTGGCTGCTCGACAACGTCGACGGCCTGCGCGGGAGGGCCGAGCGGGGCGAGGTCCTGTTCGGCACCATGGACACCTGGCTGATCTGGAACCTGACCGGCCACCACGTCACCGACGTGACGAACGCGTCGCGCACCATGCTGATGAACCTGGAGACCCTCGACTGGGACCCGGAGCTCGTCGCCGCGATGGACGTCCCGCGCGCGATGCTCCCGGAGATCCGGTCCTCCTCCGAGGTCTACGGCACCTACGAGGGCGTGCCCGTCGCGTCCGCGCTCGGCGACCAGCAGGCGGCGTTGTTCGGCCAGACCTGCTTCGCGCCCGGCGAGGGCAAGTGCACGTACGGCACGGGCGCGTTCCTGCTGCTCAACACCGGTGACGAGCCGGTGCGCAGCCAGAACGGCCTGCTGACCACGGTCGGCTACAAGATCGGCGCCGAACCGGCCGTGTACGCGCTGGAGGGCGCGGTCGCGGTGACCGGCGCGCTGGTGCAGTGGTTCCGCGACAAGGTCGGGCTGATCTCGTCGGCGGCGGAGATCGAGACGCTGGCGCGCACGGTGGACGACAACGGCGGCGCGTACTTCGTGCCCGCGTTCTCCGGGCTGTTCGCGCCGCACTGGCGTTCCGACGCGCGCGGTGTCATCGCCGGGCTGACGGGCTACATCTCGCGCGGGCACCTCGCACGCGCCGTGCTCGAAGCCTCGGCGTGGCAGACCCGCGAGGTCGTGGACGCGATGAACGCCGACTCCGGCGTGGACCTCACGACGTTGCGGGTCGACGGCGGCATGACGGCGAACAACCTGCTCATGCAGTTCCTCTCGGACGTGCTCGACGTGCCGGTGGTGCGCCCGATCGTCGCGGAGACGACGTGCCTGGGCGCGGCGTACGCGGCCGGTCTGGCCGTCGGCTACTGGAACAGCACCGACGAGCTGAGGGCCAACTGGCACAAGGCGGCCGAATGGGAGCCGTCGATGGAACCGGCGGCGCGGGACCGCGGCTACCGGAAGTGGAAGAAGGCGGTCGAGCGGACCGTCGGGTGGATGGACGAGGACGATGACTGACTCAACACAGCGGGCACGCGCCCGCGAAGAGCTGCAGCACGGCAAGTTCGACGTCGTCGTGATCGGCGGCGGCATCCTGGGCATCGCCACGACGTGGGCCGCGGCCCGCTCCGGCCTGCGCGTCGCCCTGGTGGAGAGCGGCGACTTCGCCGGCGCCACCTCGTCGGCTTCCTCCAAGCTCGTGCACGGCGGCCTGCGCTACCTCGCGATGGGCCCGTCGGCCGTGCCGATGGTGCACGAGAACCACAGGGAACGGCGTGCGCTGGGCGACCACCTCGCCCCGCACCTGGTGCGCCCGCTGCCGTTCCTCGTCCCCGTCTACAAGGGCGGCCCGCACAGCCGGTTCGTGCTGGGTGCGGGCGTCACGCTGTACTCCGCGCTGTCGGGCTTCGGCGACGGCATGGGGAAGGTGCTGTCGGCGCGCAGGGCAGCTGAGTGGGTGCCTGACCTGCGCGCCGACGGTCTGCGCGGCGCGGCGATGTACTACGACCACCAGATGAACGACAGCCGCGTGGCGATCACCGCCGCGCGCGCCGCCGCCGAGGCCGGTGCCGTGCTGCTCAACCACATCTCGGTCGTGGGCCTGCGCAAGACCGGCGCGAAGGTCACCGGTGTGGACCTGCGCGACCCGCTCGGTGAGTTCGGGGTGGACGCGAAGGTCGTCGTGAACGCGACCGGCCCGTGGCTCGACGTGCTGCGGCGCATGGAGGACCCCTCCGCCGACCCGTCGATCCGCCTGTCCAAGGGCTCGCACCTGGTGCTGAGGCAGACGTCGGAGTGGAAGGCCGCGCTGACGATCCCGGTCGACGACGTGCGCGTGTCGTTCGCGATCCCGTGGGAGGGCCACCTCCTGCTCGGCACGACCGACGAGGCCTACGAGGGCGACCCGGCGGCGGTCGCGTGCACCGACGCCGACGTCGACCAGATCCTCGGCGAGGCGGGCACCGCGGTCACGGGCCTGGACCGCTCGCGGATCGCGTACACGTTCGCGGGCCTGCGGGTCCTGCCCGGCGGTCCGGGCGACACCTCGCACGCCAAGCGCGAGACCGTGATCACCGCGGGGTCCGGCGGCATGATCAGCGTGGCCGGCGGCAAGTGGACGACGTTCCGCAAGATCGGCGCGACGGTCCTGGCCCGCGTGAACTCCGAGCTGGGCCGCACCTTCGACGGCCCGCTGGACGGCGTGGCGCTGCCCGGTTCGGCATCACCGGAGACCGTCGGCTCGGTGCTGAACCACGCGTTCGACGCACTGCCCGACGACGTGGTCCGCCACCTCGCCACGCACTACGGCACGACGTCGCACGAGGTCGTCGCGCTCGGCTTGGAGAACCCGGCGCTGCTGGAGCGCGTGCACCCGGACGGCCCGGACATCTGGGCCCAGGTCGAGCACGCCCGCCGCACCGAGTGGGCGACCGAGGTCGACGACGTGCTGCGCCGCCGCACCACCGTGATGGTCCGCGGGCTCGACTCGCCGGAGGTCCGCACGCGGGTGTCGGAGCTGCTCGCCTCCTGAAGTCGCCACGGCGCGTTCCACCCGGCCGTTCGAGTGCCGGGTGGAACGGCCGGCATCACGGCTTGAGCGCGCGCACCACTCTGCGGCAGACGTGGACGCGCTCGAACCGCTGCCGCAGCTCGGCCTCCCGTTCGATCCGGGCGTGCAGGAACGCCCCGGCCGGCACCAGGCCGTGCCGCGCGGTCACCACCGTGCCGACCTCGTCCGCCGACACGTGCACGTGCAGGTACCGGCTCGTCTCGGTGAAACCGTTGCGCGCGAACCACCTCAGCGCGGGTTCGTCCGACCGCGTCCACGCGTCCACCTCGGTGGCACCGCAGCGCACCAGCCGGCGCACCGCCTCGTCGAGCAGCGCGGTCGCGATGCCGCGGCCCCGGTGGTCCGGGTGCACCACGACCAGGTCGATCGTCGCCTCCGCGCCCTGCACCGACACGTCCAGCGCGCCGATGACGACGTTGTCGGAGCACACGACGAGCTCCAGGTCGGCACGTCTGCGCGCCGGCCACACGTCGTCGTAGTAGCTCGTGTCCAGCAGCCCCAGCACACGGCAGCGCAACCACGACGCCTCATCGGCGGGCTCGTAGTCCCGAACGCGCACACCTGGCTTAGTCGCGGGCTTGATAGGCGCCCCCAGCAACCTCACCGCCCCAGGATTCCGGATGCGCGACCCGCGCGCACGTGAGTTTCGAGGTCACCGTTTGCCAGGGACATACCCGGTATGCACACTCGGTACGCATGTCGGTGAAACACGGTCTGCTGGCGTTGCTCGAACGCGGGCCCATGTACGGCTACCAGCTCCGGGCGGCGTTCGACTCCGCCACCGGTGGCACGTGGCCCCTGAACATCGGGCAGGTCTACACGACGTTGTCCCGCCTGGAACGCGACGACCTGGTCGCCGCGCTGCCCGAGAACGACGGCCAGCGGCCGTACGAGCTCACCGCACAGGGCCGCGACGAGGTGCGGCGGTGGTTCAGCGCGCCGGTGCGGCGGGGTGACCGGCCGCGCGACGAGATGGCGATCAAGCTCGCGCTCGCGATCACCACGCCCGGCGTCGACGTGGCCGCGGTCGTCACGACCCAGCGCACCGCGACCACGCGCACGCTGCAGGAGTACACGCGGCTCAAGACGGGGCCGGGCGAGCTGCCGTGGCTGCTGGTGCTCGACGCGATGATCTTCCAGGCCGAAGCGGAGCTGCGCTGGCTCGACCACTGCGAGGCGAGCCTGCTCCGCTACCGGCCCCGGCCCGTGGCCGAGCCGGCGGACGTCGAGGTGCCACGATGAGCGTCCTCGAACTGCGTGACGTCCACCGCGTCCACGGCAGCGGCGAGGCGGCCGTGAACGCGCTCCAGGGCGTGTCGCTCACCGTCGGGCCCGGCGAGCTGGTCGCCGTGACGGGGCCCTCCGGCTCGGGTTGGCCGGGTTGCTGGTGGAGCTGAGCGAGGCTTCGACCGCCTGACAACGAGGGTGTCGGCGACGCAACGCTCGGCTCCAACCCTCGGTAGCACCGCGACGAGCAACGCACGCACCCCGATCTGGGCGCCGTCGCCACTGCACCGCCAGCAGGCGCCACCGCCACCGTCAACCGCGCCCGCACACCCCGCCACACAGCGAGAAGGCCCCCGGCGTCACCGCCGGAGGCCTTCCACACCAAGCGAACCGCGGGGCTACTTCGGCTCGTCGTCCGACGAGGGCAGCTCCACGTCCGTCACGTCCTTGCCGTCCTTGGTCGGCGCCGGCATCAGCTGGTCCAGGGCCGGGCCCGCGATGCGGCGGAAGGCGCGGCGGGGGCGGGCGCGTTCCAGCACCGCCACCTCCAGCTTGGCCGCGGGGAGGACCTCGGCGGCGCCGTTGCCGGTGGACGAGGAGCCCGCCGACAGGGCCTTCACCGCCACGGGGACGGCTTCGGCCAGGGTCAGGCCGTCGGCGAACGACTCCTTCAGCGCCGTGTTGGCGGCGTCGACCGTGCCGCCCATCACGATGTACTGCGGCTCGTCCACGATCGAACCGTCGTAGGTCAACCGGTACAGCGTGTCGGAGTCGGCGGAGTCGCCCACCTCCGCCACGCAGATCTCCACCTCGAAGGGCTTGATCTGCTCGGTGAAGTAGGTGCCGAGGGTCGTCGCGTAGACGTTCGCGAGGGACCGGGACGTCACGTCCCGCGGGTCGTTCTGGTACCCGCGCACGTCAGCGAACCGGATGCCCGCCTGGCGGAGGTTCTCGAACTCGCTGTACCGCCCGACGGCCGCGAAACCGATGCGGTCGTAGATCTCCGAGACCTTGTGCAGCGTGCTGGAGGGGTTCTCCGCGACGAACAGAATGCCGTCCGCGTACTTCAGCACGATGACGCTGCGACCCCTGGCGATGCCCTTGCGGGCGTACTCGGAGCGGTCGCGCATCACCTGCTCTGCCGATGCGTACAGCGGCATCGTCATGGGTGGTGCTCCTGACGTCGAACCTGATGGGGACTCAGCCTGCTGGGCGGGACCGGCGGCCTTCGACGACCGCGTCGGCGATCGTCTGGACCTGCGACTCCGGCACCTCGACGGCACCGTCGACACCGTTGATCGTGACCACGACCGGGTAGAGGCGGCGGACCGGGTCGGGGCCGCCGGTGGCCGAGTCGTCGTCGGCCGCGTCGTAGAGCGCCTCGATGACCACGCGGACAGCGCCGTCGACGTCCGCGTCCGGGTCGTAGAGCTTCTTCAGCGACGACTTCGCGAACAGCGAGCCGGAACCGACCGCCTGGTAGCCCTGCGACTCCTCGTAGCGGCCGCCGGTGACGTCGTAGGACACGATCCGGCCCGCGCGGTCGAGGTCGGTCGACGAGGTGTCGTACCCGGCGAACAGGGGCACCACGGCGAGGCCGGCCATGGCCGCGTCGAGGTTGCCCCTGATCATCGCCGAGAGGCGGTTCGCCTTGCCGTCGAGCGACAGCGGAACGCCTTCGATCTTCTCGTAGTGCCGCAGCTCGACCGTGTACAGCCGCACGATCTCGATCGCGATGCCCGCCGTGCCGGCGATGCCGACGGCGGAGTGGTCGTCGGTGACGAAGACCTTCTTCATGTCGCGCTGGGCGATCACGTTGCCCATCGTCGCGCGCCGGTCACCGGCGATCACGACGCCACCCTTGTAGGTGACGGCGACGATCGTCGTCCCGTGCGGGGCCTGGACGGTCCCCTCCGGGAGCTTCCTGGCGGAAGGCAGCATGTCCGGTGCCTGCGCCCGCAGGAAGTCCGTGAACGACGACGAGCCCGGCGTCAGGTACGCCGAAGGCAGCGCCGCGGCCGGGTAACGCCCGGTCGAGCTGTGGTCCATGTGTTGGTTGTTCTCCCGTCCCCGAGGTGGTCAACAGGCCACGACGGCCTACTGACCGCCCTTCTGCACGTATGCGCGGACGAAGTCCTCCGCGTTCTCCTCCAGCACGTCGTCGATCTCGTCGAGGATCGCGTCCACGTCCTCGCCGAGCTTCTCGCGACGCTCCTGGCCGGCTCCTGCGGCGTCACCGGCGCCGTCGTCGCCGTCGCCACCGCCCTGGCGCTGCTTCTGTTCCTGGGACATCTCGGCCTCCCACTGACTCGCCTGACAAGAACACTACCCAGCGGCACCGACAAAAACTCTCAGCCACTCGGGTAGACGATCACCCGCGGGTCAGTGCATCGACCAGCTGCTCGGCGGTGTCCGAGGCCTCCAGGAGGGCTCCGACGTGCGCTTTCGTCCCGCGCAGCGGTTCGAGCGTCGGAATCCGCACGAGTGATTCGCGACCGAGGTCGAAGATCACCGAGTCCCACGACGCGGCCGCGACCGAGGTCGGGTAGCGCTCCAGGCACCGGCCGCGGAAGTACGCACGCGTGTCCTCCGGCGGCGTCGTGATGGCCGCGCGCACCTCCTCCTCGCTGACCAGGCGCTTCATCGAGCCGCGCGCGACCAGGCGGTTGTAGAGGCCCTTGTCCAGGCGCACGTCCGAGTACTGCAGGTCGACGAGGTTCAGCCGCGCGGAGCCCCAGGCGAGGCCGTCGCGCTGCCGGTAGCCCTCGAGCAGCCGCAGCTTGGCCACCCAGTCGAGCCGGTCCGCGCACAGCGACGGGTCCTTGGCCAGGTCGTTGAGGACCTCGCCCCAGATCCGCAGGACGTCGCGGTCGCCGGTGCCCTCCTTCTCGACGAACGCCGTCGCGCGCTCGAGGTAGGCGAACTGCAGGTCCAGGCCGGTGACCTTGCGGCCGCCGGTCAGCTCGACCTTCGTCTTGAGCGTCGGGTCGTGGCTGATCTGGTGCACCGCGCGCACCGGGTCGACCAGGCGCAGGTCGTCGAACCGCTGCCCGGCCTCGATCATGTCGAGCACCAGCGAGGTGGTGCCGCACTTGAGGTACGTGGAGTACTCGGCGAGGTTCGCGTCGCCGATGATGACGTGCAGGCGCCGGTACTTGTCCGCGTCGGCGTGCGGCTCGTCGCGGGTGTTGATGATGCCGCGCTTGAGCGTGGTCTCCAGGCCGACCTCGACCTCGATGTAGTCGGCGCGCTGGGAGAGCTGGTAGCCGGCCTCCTCGCCGGCGGCACCGATGCCGACGCGCCCGGACCCGGTCACGACCTGGCGCGACACGAAGAACGGCGTGAGGCCCGCGATGACGGCCGTGAACGGCGTCGAGCGCTGCATCAGGTAGTTCTCGTGCGTGCCGTACGACGCGCCCTTGCCGTCGACGTTGTTCTTGTACAGCTGCAGGCGGGGTTGGCCGGGCACGGAGGCGGCCTTGATCGCGGCCTCCTCCATCACCCGCTCTCCCGCCTTGTCCCAGATCACCGCGTCGCGCGCGTTGGTGACCTCGGGCGCGGAGTACTCGGGGTGCGCGTGGTCTACGTAGAGCCGCGCACCGTTGGTGAGGATGACGTTCGCCGCGCCCAGGTCCTCGACGTCGGAGTCGGCCGGGTGGCCGCCCGGCGAGCCCAGGTCGAACCCGCGGGCGTCGCGCAGCGGCGACTCCACCTCGTAGTCCCAGCGCGCGCGCCTGGACCGCGGTATGTCCGCCGCCGCCGCGTACGCGAGCACCACCTGTGTCGAAGTGAGCACCGGGTTCGCGGTCGCGTCTCCCGGCACCGCGATGCCGTACTCGACCTCGGTTCCCATGATCCGCCGCATGCGCAACACCTTATGACCTGATCCCCGGCAACAGCGTGAGGGGAGCTTCGCGTTGAAGCTCCCCCCAGCCTATTCACCCGGACGCCAATCCGGCGGCAGGCCGGATCCGCGAAGCGCCCCTGGACGGTCCGAACGCGGCCACGACGGCGAGCACGACTACCGCCAGCGCGCCGATGACCAGCGGCAACACCACGGACGCGGTCGGCAGGACGAGGGGAATCCCGATGGCCAGGATCGCGATCACCGCGTACCCGAACCCGAGCACACCCCCTCCGACGACTCCGACGAGGGCCAGCACGACCGCTTCGGCGATCACCCCGCCCTGCAGTCCGCCGCGAGTGACGCCCAAGGCGCGCCGCAGTGCGAGCTCCTTGCGGCGCTCCTGGACGGAGATCGTGAGCGCGGTGCCGATGCCCGTCACGGCGACCGCCACGGACAGCCCGAGCAGCACCATCATCAGCACCGTGCCGAGGTGCATGTACCGGTCGGCCTCCGCGCGCTCGTCGGCGTCGGTCTGCACGATGACGGTCGGGTGGTCCGGCAGCGCGGCCTGCAGACCCGCCCGGAACTGCGCGGGGTCGGTGCCCGGCCGCAGCGCGACCAGCACCTTCTCCGCCGGTCCCGAGGTCAGGCCGCCGAGGACGGGCGTGTACCCGGTGAGCGTGCCGGGAACGGTCCCGACCACCTCGTAGCGCTTGCCGCCGGACTCGACGAACGGCCGGTCCTCCCAGTGCGGCGGCACGATCGCGGTGCCCGCGGTGAACCGCTCGGCACCGGGCACGTTCTGCGCCTTCAGCCACGCCTTGAACTCCTCCGGGTCGGCGCCGGACCCGTTCTCGGCCTTGTGCAGCACGACGTCGGCGGCCACGCCGTCCTGCGCGGGGATCGCCGGCAGCGGCCGCTCCCCCGCGTCGACCACGGTGGCGTCCGGCCGTTCCTCGTTGGCGAACGAGTAGGTCATCTCCTGCGCGGTGCCCAGCAGGACCAGGAAGAACGTCACCATCGAACTGGCCAGCAGCAACGGCAGCGCCACCGACGCCGACCGCTGCGGCATCCTGCGCACCTCGGCCCCGGCGAGCTTCCACTGCGTCCACCGCGCACCGCCGGCCTTGCCGAACAGTCGCGCGATGAACGGCACCGTGACCGGCCCGAGGATCCAGAACAGGCCCGTCACCGCGGCGATCGCGGAGAACGTGACGGCGAGGGGCGCCGCGGCCGTGCCCTTGGCCGCGATGGCCGCCAGCGCGAGGAACGCGGCACCACCGGTGAACAGAAGACCGAACACGAGCCGAAGCCGGCGCACGGACCGTGTCGGCATCTCGTTGTCGGCGTCGCGCAACGCGGCGAGGGGCGACACGCGGGCGGCGTTGATCGCGGGGCGGACGGCGGCGGCGACCGAGAGCACGGCGGCGACGACGACCCCGAGGACCACGTACCCGAGCGACGGCAGCAGCTCCGGGCTGAGCTCGACCGCGCCGAACAGCACGGAGATGCCGGTGACGTCGAACGTCCGCGCGAGCACCCACGCCATCGGCCCGCCCAGCAGCGCACCGCCGATGCCGGCCACCGCACCCGTCAGCAGCGCCTCGACCAGGCTCCTGCGCACCAGTGGCCCGCGCTGGGCGCCGATGCACCGCAGCAACGCCGTCTGCCGCTGGCGTTGCGCGTAGACCGCGCGGAACGTGGCGGCGGCGACGAACACGGCCGTCGCGAGGGCCAGGACGCTGAACGGCAGCAGGATGAACGTCAGGTCGTTGCCGATCTTGTCGGCGTCGGGTTCCGGGTCCCACACGGCGTAGGAGGCTCCGGCGGCGGTCTTGACCGCGTCGCGCGCCCCGCCGATGACCCACACCTGCTTGGTCAACGGCTGCGGGTCGAGCTCGCGCGCGAGGTCGGGACCAGCGACCAGGACGGGCCGCGCGTCGATCCCGCCCTTCTTCAGGACACCGCTGACGGTGACCTGCAGCGGTGTGCCGTCGGCGGCGGCCAGCGAGACCTCGTCACCGGGCTTCAGACCGCGCTCGTAGGCGGTGATCTTGTCGACGGCGACCTCGCCGCCGGCGGCGGGCTGCCTCCCCTCCGCCAGCGGCCAGCGCACCAGGTCCGGTTGCTGGACGTGCACCTCGGCGCGGTGCTGCCCGGCGCGGCCGTTCGCGTCCAGCAGGTCGGCCTGCGCCACCTGCACGGGGACCGCCCTGCCGACGGCGGAGAGCTTGGTCAGCAGGGCGTCGTCGAGCTTCGGGCGGTCCGCCTCGGCGACCGGGGTGGCGTCGTAGGGCTGCTGCCTGACCTCGACCACGTGCCCTACCGAGGACGGTGTGCCGGGTGCCCCCTCGTCGACCGACCTGGTGAGCGCGTCGCTCAGCACCAGGGCGGCCAGCAGGCAGGCCACGCCGACGACGAGCGCGACTCCGGGCAGCAGCGCGCGGCCCGGCCGGGCGCGGAACTCGGCGACGCCGAGCCGCAGGGAAGTGGACACGGATCCTCCTCGGTGACGTCTGACGGTCACGAAGGTAGGAAGGGGGCCGATCAGCGGGCGTCGGACTGCGGTAGCAAGCTGGCGTACGACCACAGGAGGACACGGGGATGATCACCCTCTACGACGAGGACGCCAACCCGGTCGGGGAGGTCTCCCGCGCGCGGATGCGGGCGGAGAACCTCTGGCACGGCTGCGTCCTGATCTTCGTCCGCTCGCTCGACGGCTCCCGCGTGTACGTGCACCGCCGCACCGACACCAAGGACATCTTCCCCGGCCTGTACGACTGCTCGGCCGGCGGCGTGATCGACGCGGGCGAGGCGCCCGGCCCGGCCGCGGAACGCGAGCTCGCCGAGGAGCTCGGCGTCTCCGGCGTGCCGCTGAAGGAGCTCTTCCGCACCCGGTACGTCGACGACCGGACGCGCTACCACGCGTGGGTGTACGAGGTGAGCACCGACGGGCCGTTCACCCACCAGCCGGAGGAGGTGGCGTCGGGCGGGTGGATGGACCTCGGCGAGCTGCGCCGCAGGATCGACGACCCGGACTGGCCGCTGGTGCCCGACGCGCGGGCGATCAGCCGGGAGTGGCTGCGGACGCTAGTGCCAGGGGAGGGCTGAGCGGGTCGCCCAGTACTGCTCGGCCGGTTCGGACAGGTCGGGCAGCACGACCTCCACGGACATGGCCCTGGCGTTGGAGCGCAGCTGCTCGGGGCTCGCCGCGCCGGACAGCACCACGTCCACCCACGGCTGCTGGGCGACCGCGGCCAGCGCTACGGCGTCCGTGCCGATGCCGAGCTCCTTCGCCTGCGCGACAACGGGTCCGGGTGCCTGCACGGCGAGCCGGCCGTTGGCCATGCCCTCCTTGATGACGACCTTGAGCCCGGCGGCGTGCGCTTCGCCCAGAGCGGCCGCCGCCGAGGTCTCCAGCACGTTCCAGGTGGACTGGACGGACGTGAAGATGCCGAGGTCGAGCGCTTTGCGGATGGCCTCGGCCTGGTTCGGTCCCGACGTGGAGAACCCGAGCGGGACACCGGTCGCGACCATCGCCTCCTGCAACGCCCGGTCGTCGAACAACGGGCTGTCGGCGGTCAGCGAGTGCACCTGGTAGAGGTCCACACGCGACAGCAGCGCGCGGGTCTCCTGCCACTGCTGGGAGAAGCGGGCGAGCGAGTGCTCCTTGACCTCGTGCACCTCGGCGTCGGCCCGCCAGTCCGCGGTGTAGGCATAGCCCCACTTGCTGGAGACGGTCACGTCGTCGTGGCCGGGCAGCCACTCGCTCAGGAACTGCTCGGACAGGCCGTAGGAGCGGGCCGCGTCGACCCACCTGATGCCGATCTCGTACGCCGCGTCGAGCACGAGGTGGCACTGCGCTCGCATGGCGTCCACGTCCCGCACCCGCGGCAGAGCGTCCTCACGACCGATGTTGATGTAGGCGGGACGACCGAGGGACGCGAGACCGAGTGCCAGCTGTGCCATGCCGACTACCGTAAAACGACCCCTGTCACGGCGAACGGCGGCCCCTGGGGACCGCCGTTCACCTGACCCGCCGGGGTCGGTCGAGCTCCGCCGATCAGAAGTCGTCGGCCGTGCGGAGGTGGTTGCGCACCCACTTGCCGGAGTCCTTCAGCGGCCCCTCACCGGAGAAGCCGCTGCCCGAGCACGTGCCGCTCTTGAACACCGCGCCCGTGCGGTGGTCGTCGGAGAAGTTCCAGTTCGTCCAGGAGATCTTGGCCTCCTTCATGAACGCGATGAACTTGTTCGCCATGGTGAAGTCGTTGGGACCGTCACCGGAGGCCTCCTGCGAACCGAACTCGGTGACGAAGACCGGCACCTGGCTCGAGACCGTGCGCAACGCGTTGAGGTACGAGTCGCGGTGGTCCTTCGCGTAGAAGTGGAAGGTGTACATCAGGTTCGAGGCGTTGACCTTGTTGCGGCTGACCTCGTTGACGTCGCGGCCGTCGGACAGGCCGAACGTCGACCAGCCGTGCGTGCCCACGAGCACGAGGCTGTCCGGGTCCTCCGCGCGGATCGTCGGGATGACGGCCTCCGCGTAGGACTTCACCCGCGACCACGTGACGCCGTTCGGCTCGTTCGCGATGTCGTAGATGATGTTCGTCTTGTCCTTGTGGCGCTGGGCGATCTCCTTGAAGAACGTCTTGGCGCGCGCGGTGTTGTGGTTCGGGTCGCCCGGCGAGAGCTGGTGCCAGTCGACCAGCGCGTAGAGGCCGCGCTTGGTGGCCTCCTCGATGTAGCCGTGCACCAGGTCGGTGAACTTCCGGGGGTTCGACTCGTAGCCGCCCTCCTGGACGTACATCGAGATGCGGAGGACGTCGGCCTTCCAGTCGTTGGCGAGCGCGTCCAGCGACGCGGTCTTGACGCACTGGGAGTACCACTGGATGCCGTGCGTGCTCATGCCGCGCAACTGGATCTGCTTGCCGTTCTTGTTGCACAGCTTGACGCCGCACACCTTCAGCTGGCCGTTGACCGCCGCGGGCGACCCCGCGGGCAGCGCGGCGGCGGAAACGTCGGCGGCGGCCGAACTGCCCGCCGTCACACCGGTCAGGGGGAGCACGACTGCCGCGGCGAGCGCCACCACAGACTTCTGCCAAGCCATTCAGCGTCTCCTCTCGGACGGGCGGCGATTAGTTAGGTAAGTTTCCTTACCGATTAAAGGTATAGATGACCTTAAAGCCGCCCCAAGAGTGCGTCAAGCATCTTGTCGCAGAAGAGTCACAGTTCCGGTACCGAGAGTCACCAGTGCGTAAAGCACCAAAACTGCGACGGCGGCCGGCGCACTCAGCGGCGCGTCCTCGACGACACCCGCCACCTCCCACACCAGGTACGGCACCATCACCGCCGAGGCGTCGACGTTCCACGGCGGCGGCAGCATCGGCGTGATCGCGGGAATGCCCCAGAGCAGCACGCCGACGACCACGACCGCGACGGCCGTGGACCGCACGGCGAGTCCCAGACCGAGGCCGACCAGCCCCGTGACCAGGATCGACAGCACCGCCGCGCCCGTCCACGGCAGCACGTCGCCGAGGTCCTCCCACGGCGCGATCGGCGGCGGCCGGTCCCCCATGAACAACCGGCTGCTGCCGATGCTCAGCGCGAGCGCCGCGGTGCCGAGGACCACGGCCGCGGTGGCGACGAGGGCGGTCTTGGCGGCCAGCAGGCGCTTCCGGTCCGGCACGGCGGTCAGCGCGGTGAGCCGCGGGTCGGACGTCGCGACCAGGGCGCCGAGCGCGGCGACCAGGAACTGCGCGACCGGCGTGATCACCACGCTGCTGTCGGCGGAGGCGAACTTCGCCTGTTCCACGGCCGGCGAGGCGTCGTAGTCCTGCACGATCAGCCACGACAGCACCGCCCCCGCGGCCAGCACCAGACCGAGCGCGATGACCAGCCCGTGCGACGACCTGACCGTCCGGAGCTTGATCCACTCGGCGGCGAACGCGTTCCTCACAGGCCCCTCCCGGAGGTGAGGTCGAGGTAGGCGTCCTCCAGCGAACCGTTGCGGGTCAACGCCTCCATCGGTGTCTCCGCGACCAGCCGTCCTCGTGCGACGATCACGACGTGGTCGGCGGTCAGCGCCATCTCGCTCATCAGGTGGCTGGAGACGAAGACCGTGCGGCCCTGCTCCGCGAGCGACCGCATGAGCTCGCGGATCCACCGCACGCCCTCGGGGTCGAGGCCGTTGACCGGCTCGTCGAACATCAGGACCTGCGGGTCGCCCAGCAACGCCGCCGCGACGCCGAGCCGTTGCTTCATGCCGAGCGACAGCGCCCGGATCCGCCTGTGCCGCACGCCGCCAAGGCCGACCTGCTCGACCAGCTCCTCGGCGCGGCGGTGGGGAATGCCGTTGCTCGCGGCGATCCAGCGCAGGTGGTCGAGCGCCCTGCGGCCGTGGTGGACCGCGGCCGGGTCGAGCAGCACGCCGACGTGCCGCAGCGGCTGGTCCAGCTCCGCGTACCTCCTGCCGCAGACCAGCGCCTCGCCCCTCGTGGGCCGGTCCAGGCCGACGACCATGCGCATGGCCGTGGACTTGCCGGCGCCGTTCGGGCCGAGGAAGCCCGTCACCAGTCCCGGCCGGACGGTGAACGACAGGTCGTCGACCGCCGTGGTGCCGCCGTATCTCTTCGTCAGGTTCCGCACCTCGATCATGCGGAGAAGAGTCGGCGGTCGCGCGCTCCACCGGATCGGACCGTGCTCCGATCTCCCGAATCGGACCGTGGTCCGAGGCGTGCGGTCCCGCGGGTCGTTACCTTCGGTCCCGTGATGGCGAAGCTGCACCTCTACCTGGTCGACGCGGCGGCCGCGCTGGTGATCTGGGTCCTCGTCGCCTACGCGATCCTCGAACCGCACCAGCACCCGTCGCCGTGGGTCGCGGTACCGGTGGCCGGGCTGGTCGCCGCTCCGGTGGCCGTGCGCCGGTGGTGGCCGGAGCTGTCACTGGCGGTGAGCACCGCGGCGATGGTGTTCTCGGTCATCAGCCAGGTGCTGCCGATCCCGGCGCTCGGCGCGCCGCTGGGCGCTGTCTGCTTTTGCCTCTACACGATGGCGGTCGACCGTGACCGGGTCTGGTCGCTGGGCGCGTTCCTGGTGGCGATCACCGCCACCGCCGTCGTCTCCGGCGGTGAACCCGAGAACGTCCTGGTCGCGTTCGCCGCCCTGGGCGCGGTGTGGGCAATTGGCTACACCACCCGCCTGCGGCGTTCGATGATCGAGCGGGAGGCGTCCCGGCAGGCCGAGCAGGCACTCGCCGACGAACGCCTGCGCATCGCCCGCGAGCTGCACGACGTGGTGGCGCACAACCTCTCGCTGATCGCCGTGCAGGCCGGCAACGCCGCACACGTGCGTTCACCCGAGCACGCGTACAGCGCGTTGCAGGTCATCTCCGAGACGAGCCGTGCGGCCCTGACCGAGATGCGGGGGCTGCTGGGCGTGCTGCGCTCCGACGCCGACCTGGCGCCCTCCCCCGGCCTCGACGGGCTGGCCGACCTCGCCGACCGTGCGTCGCTCGCCGGGGTGCGCGTCGCGCTGGAGGTGACGGGCGGGACGGTCGTGCCGGAGGGGATCGCGCTGTCGGCGTACCGGATCGTGCAGGAGGCGCTGACCAACGTGGTGAAGCACGCGGCACCCGCGGCGTGCACGGTGCTGGTGCGGATCACGGCGGAGGCCGTGGTGGTCGACGTCACCGACGACGGTCCCGGGGTGCGGGAGCTGGGGACAGGGCACGGGTTGGTCGGGATGAGGGAACGCGTGGCGGTGTACGGCGGGACGTTCAGCGCGGGACAACGCGAGGGTGGCGGGTTCCGGGTCCACGCGGAGCTGCCGATCCGATGACCAGCGTGCTGATCGTCGACGACCAGGCGTTGCTGCGCGCGAGCTTCCGGCTGCTCGTCGACAACGAACCCGGCCTGACCGCGGTGGGCGAGGCCGGCACCGGAGCCGAGGCCGTGGCGCTGGCCGCGTCCCTGCGACCGGACGTGGTGCTGATGGACATCCGCATGCCGGAGATGGACGGCATCGAGGCCACGCGGCTGCTGGACGGCCCGCGCGTGCTGGTGCTGACCACGTTCGACCTCGACGAGTACGTGTTCGGCGCCCTGCGCGCCGGTGCCTCGGGTTTCCTGCTGAAGGACACACCACCGGCCGAGCTGCTGGCAGCGATCCGCGTGGTGGCCTCCGGCGAGGCGCTGCTGTCGCCGTCTGTCACCCGGCAGCTGATCTCCGAGTTCGTGCGGCGGCCCTCGGCGCCACCGGTGCGCGGGCTGGAGGTGCTGACCGAACGCGAGAAGGAGGTGCTGCGGCTGATCGCGCGCGGGCTGTCGAACGCGGAGATCATGGCCGAGCTGCACGTCAGCACCGGCACGGTGAAGACGCACATCGGAAACCTGCTGGCGAAGCTGCACGCGCGGGACCGCGCGCAGCTGGTGATCGCGGCCTACGAGTCCGGCCTGGCCCGCTGACCCCTGCGGTCCCTGGCCTGGTTCGACTGGCGGCGAACAGGTTGGTGGTGGTCAACGGCGATTCGATCATGTGTTGGTGGTACTTGCAGATGCCTGAGCAGACAAGCGGGGAGGGGGTACCGGCACGTGGAAACGCCCCGGTCGCGAGGAGCGACCGGGGCGGTTCGGTTCGAAGCGGTGTTACAGGTACGTGCCGGTGTTCGTGGCCGTGTCGATCGCGCGGCCGGCGTCCTGGTTCTTCCCGGTGACGAGCGTGCGGATGTAGACGATCCGCTCGCCCTTCTTGCCCGAGATGCGCGCCCAGTCGTCCGGGTTCGTCGTGTTCGGCAGGTCCTCGTTCTCGGCGAACTCGTCGAGGATGGCGGCCTGCAGGTGCCGGACGGAGAGCCCGGGCTGCTTGGTGTCCAGCAGCGACTTGATCGCCGCCTTCTTCGCCCTGTCGACGATGTTCTGGATCATGGCGCCGGAGTTGAAGTCCCGGAAGTACAGGACCTCCTTGTCACCGTTGGCGTAGGTGACCTCCAGGAACCGGTTGTCCTCTGACTCCTCGTACATGCGCTCCACGGTGTGCTGCACCATGCCCTCGATGCAGGCCTTCGGGTCCCCGCCGAACTCGGCGAGGTCGTCGGCGTGCAGCGGGAGGTTCGGCGTCAGGTACTTGTTGAAGATGTCCTTCGCGCCCTCGGCGTCCGGTCGCTCGATCTTGATCTTCACGTCGAGGCGGCCGGGGCGGAGGATCGCCGGGTCGATCATGTCCTCGCGGTTGGAGGCGCCGATGACGATGACGTTCTCCAGGCCCTCGACGCCGTCGATCTCGGCGAGGAGCTGGGGCACGATCGTCGTCTCGACGTCGGACGACACACCGGAACCGCGGGTGCGGAAGATCGAGTCCATCTCGTCGAAGAACACGATCACCGGGGTGCCGTCGGAGGCCTTCTCCCGAGCCCGCTGGAAGATCAGGCGGATGTGCCGCTCGGTCTCACCGACGAACTTGTTGAGGAGCTCCGGGCCCTTGATGTTGAGGAAGTACGACTTCGCCTGCTTGTCGGTCTCCCCGCGGATCTCGCGCACCTTCTTGGCGAGCGAGTTCGCGACGGCCTTGGCGATGAGCGTCTTGCCGCAGCCGGGAGGGCCGTAGAGCAGCACGCCCTTGGGCGGGCGCAGCTCGTACTCGCGGAACAGGTCGGCGTGCAGGAACGGCAGCTCCACCGCGTCGCGGATCTGCTCGATCTGCCGCGACAGACCGCCGATGTCGCTGTAGTCGATGTCCGGGACCTCTTCGAGCACGAGGTCCTCGACCTCGGCCTTGGGCACCCGCTCGTAGGCGAAGCCCGCCTTCGAGTCGACGAGCAGCGAGTCGCCGGGCTTGAGCGGCGCGTCGAGCAGCGGCTGGGCGAGCCAGACCACCCTCTCCTCGTCCGCGTGCCCCACGACCAGCGCCCGTGCGATCTGGTCCTCCCCGTCCTCGGAGAGCACCTCCCGCAGCGCGCAGACCTCACCCGACCGCTCGAACCCGCCGGCCTCGACGACCGTGAGCGCCTCGTTGAGGCGCACCGACTGGCCGAAGGAGAGCTTCTCCGGCTCGACCGCCGGGGACACGGCGACCCGCATCCGGCGGCCGGACGTGAAGACGTCCACCGTCCCGTCGTCGAACCGCGCCATGAAGACGCCGTACCCGCTGGGCGGTTGCGCCAGCCGGTCGACCTCCTCACGCAGCGCGAGCAGTTGGCTTCGTGCTTCGCGGAGGGTGTCTATGAGCTTCGTGTTTCGCTCGGTCAGTTGGCTGACGCGTTCGGTCGCCTCCGCCAGCCGCTGCTCCAGCAGCCGCGCGTGGCGGGGGGACTCGGTCAGCTTGCGGCGCAACGACGCGATCTCGTCCTCGAGGAACCTGATCTGCGCGTTCAGCTCAGCAGAGTTGTTGCCATGGTTCAGCTCGCCACCCTCATCGGGTTGGCTGCCGGGATGACCGTGCTGCATGTCGGCACCCTCCTCCCGTGTACGTACCGATTACGGTACCGGCGATCACCGACAAAATGGGGTACTCACAACATCATCTTCGCTCGTGTGACGCAACGGTCCCGCCTCCAACAGAGGTCAACTGCTCCATCCCGGTGCCCGGTTCGCCCGGCTTCCCGCTACCGTGCGTCCCGAAAACCAGCACCGGCCTTTCGTGTCGCGACACGCCCGCCGACCTGCGAGAAGTCCGACGGGGGGATGATCGGGACACCGACTCGGCTGCCCCATCCCCACGATGCGCGACCACCCTCAGACATTCGCAGGCACGCTTGGTACGGTTCACAGTTCGGCGACGAGCACGAACGTGTCGCGATCCCACCAGGTGGACCACGACGTGCCCCGTTCGGCGGTCACGCACCGCTACCCACCTCGTTCCCGTTCGTCGGAGGACCCGCTCGAGCAGGGCTCCGGTGCGTTCAGCGGGCCTGCGGCCAACCGGGTGGTCTTGCCGGCGCAACCGGCGCACCACCCGACAGCGCAGTGCATCGCACTCGATTCCCGCCGGAGTGCCGCAATCGTTATCAGCCAGGACCTCCGCGTCACCCCGTCGCAACAGCGAGTGGCAGGGCTCCATGACGACGGACCGGTTCGCCGACGTGGCCTGTCCCGGCTTCCTCAAGGAGGGCGAGGGCGCGAGGCAACCCGCTCAGACCGCGCCCGGGGTGACCGTCGGCGAGGTGGCCGTGTCGGGTGAGACGGGTACCTTCGACCTGCGCATGGACGACCTGGTGAACGCCGAGGGTGAGAAGGGCTTCATCCTGTACGGCATGACGCTGCAGAAGAAGGACTCCGGCTGGCTCGTGTGCGGCGGGTCCGCGGTGGAGGAAAGCCGCTCCACCGGCTGACGCGTCGAACCCAGATTTCCACCTCAGCACCACATCATCCAGTTCGGGGGAGTTTCCGATGACCTACCCGCCGCAGCAGCCCGGTCCGCACGGGCAGCAGCCGCAGCCCGGTGGTCCGTACGGGCAGCAGCCGCCGCAGCAGCCGGGTTACGGCCAGCAGCCGCAGCCCGGATACGGCCAGCCCCAGCCCGGCTACGGCCAGCAGCCCCCTCAGCCGGGCTACGGCGCGCCGCAGCCCGGTTACGGCCAGCCGCAGCAGGACCCGTTCGGCCCGCCCAGCGGCGGTTTCCAGCAGAGCCCCTACGGCCAGCAGCCCGGCCCGTACGGGCAGCAGCCCCAGCCCGGTTTCGGTGGCCCCGGCTACGGCGGCCCGCCGCCCAAGAAGAGCAAGACCGGCCTGATCATCGGCGTGGTCGCCGCGGTCGTCGTCGTGCTCGGCGGTGGCATCACGGCCGCCGTCCTGCTCTCCGGCAACGACTCGGACAACAACGCCAGCAGCACGTCCGAACCCGGCAGCAGCGACGGCAAGTCCGGTGACGACGACGCCGACGTCAAGAAGGTCGCCGAGGAGTACATCGCCGCGGCCAGCACCCGCAACGAGAGCAAGGCCAAGTCCTTGACCTGCAAGGCGGTGCTCGACGAGGCGGCGGCGCTGGAGAAGAACCTCACCGAGGAGCAGAAGAAGCTCGCGGAGGAGCTCAAGAAGCTGCCGGTGCCCAAGCTCACCTACAAGGGCGCCGACGTGTCCGGCGACACCGCGAAGGTGAAGATCAACAGCGTCTCGTCGTACAGCGGCCAGACGCAGGACCTGGACATCGACTACACGTTCAAGAAGGAGTCTGGCAAGTGGAAGTACTGCCAGCTCGTCAAGGACCTGAAGCTCCCCACGGCGCCGACCAAGTGACGTCGTGAGCGAAAGGGGGTCCCTCCGGCCGGAGGGACCCCCTTTCCGCTGTTCTCAGCCCTTGCTGGGGCGGCGCTGCGGCTTCGGCGCGGTCACGCCCTCCGCGAGCCGGCGGGTGGTCAGCAGGAACGCGGTGTGCGCGATCATCCGGTGCTCGGGGCGCACGGCAAGGCCCACGACGTGCCACGGGCGCACGAGCGTCTCCCACGCGTGCGGCTCGGTCCAGCACGTCATCTCGCGCAGCGCCTCGGTGATCACGGACAGCTGCGTCGTCGTCGCCACGTAGACGACCAGGACACCGCCCGGGATGAGGTTCTTCGCGATCGTGGGCAGGACCTCCCACGGCGACAGCATGTCGAGGATGACCCGGTCGACCTCACCCTCGTGGTTCTTCACGTCGTCAACGGTGATCGACCAGTTGCCGGGCCGTTCGCCGAAGAACGTCTCCACGTTGCGGATGGCGTGGACCGCGTGGTCGTCGCGCACCTCGTAGGACTGAACGCTGCCCTTCTCCCCCACCGCGCGCAGCAGCGAGCACGACAGCGCGCCGGAACCCGCGCCCGCCTCCAGCACGCGCGCGCCCGGGAAGATGTCGCCGTACATGCAGATCTGCGCGGCGTCCTTCGGGTAGATGACCTGCGCCCCGCGCGGCATCGACAGCACGTAGTCCGGCAGCAGCGGGCGCAGCGCCAGGAAGTTCGTGCCGCCCACGGACTGCACGACCGACCCCTCCGGCTGCCCGATGAGCAGGTCGTGCGGGATGGCGCCGCGGTGGGTGTGGTACTCCTTGCCGGGTTCGAGGACGACCGTGTAGTGCCGCCCCTTGGGGTCGGTCAGCTGAACCCGGTCACCCGGCTGGAACGGTCCACTTGCGCTAATCACCGCGCAATGGTGTCAAACGCCCTTCTCAATGGCCGCACGCAGGTCCTCCCTGCGCAGCACACCGGCCGGACGGCCCTCCAGGTCGACGACGAGGAACTGCCACGCTGCGGTGCCCTGGACGCGTTCCACGATCTCCTCGCCGGGCTCGTCGGCCAGCAGCACCGTCTCCGGCAGGATCGGCTCCGCCGCCTGCTCCGCGGGGGCGAACGGGCTCGCGGCGGCCAGCTTGCGCGCGGCCTCCGCGTCGAGCAGCCCGGCCGCGACGCCGTCGGCCCGCACCAGCACCACGCCCCGTCCTGCGCTGGTGCTCAGCGCGTCCGCCACCGGGCTCTCGGCCGGCAGCTGCAGCACCGGCAGGATCAGGTCGTCGAGGGTGACGCCGGCGGGCCAGGTGCGGCGCCGTTCGCCGGCGAGCTCGCTGCGTGCGCCGGCGACGACGACCCACGCCGTGAGCGCGCACACTCCGAAGCGCAGCCACCGGTCCTCCGCGCCTTCCGCGATGCCGTAGACCGCCCACAGGACGAGCGCGAACGCCACGACGAAACCGCCGACGACGGCGACCCGCGTGCCCGTCGCGCGTTGACCGGTCACGGCCCACACGCCCGCCCGCACGATCCGGCCGCCGTCGAGCGGGAGCCCCGGCAGGAGGTTGAACACGGCCACCGCGACGTTGGCGGCGGCGATCTGGGCCACCAGCAGCCAGATGACGTTGCTGGGCTCCATGACGAACGCGCCGATGCCGAAGAGCACGGCCAGCACGACCGACACGGCCGGGCCCGCCCCCGCGACAATGCCCTCGTGGCCGGGTTTGCCGGGGCTGCGCATGATCTCCGACAACCCGCCCAGCAGGTACAGCCGCAGCCTCCTGACGGGCAGGCCCAGTCGCAGTGCCGCGACGCAGTGGCCCAGCTCGTGTGCGAGCACGCTGAGGCCGAGGAAGATCGCGAAGAGCGTGGCGAGCAGCAGCCCGACCGCCGGGGGCGTGCCGGGGGCGAGGTCGTCCACGAGCGGCGCGTAGAACGCCACCACGATCGCCGAGCCGACCCACCACGACGGCGCGAGCAGCACCGGGATGCCCGCCACCCGGAACAGCAGCAGGCCGCCCTCCTTCTCGCTGATCCGCGCGGCCACGAGTGCACTGTAGAGGCAGCGGTGTGATCTCGCGGTGTACCGCGCCGGGGGGCGGCTGACCAGGGGGTGCCCGGAATTGTCAGACCCCTGTCCTAGGGTCAGGACCATGAGCACCACGTTGCGCAGGCCCGCGTTGTCGCCGTCGCGGGCAGGGGACTTCAAGCAGTGCCCGCTGCTCTACCGCTTCCGCGCGGTCGACCGCCTGCCGGAGCGGCCGACCAAGGCGCAGGTGCGCGGCACGGTCGTGCACGCGGTGCTGGAGGACCTGTTCGCACTGCCCGCCGCCGAGCGGGTGCCCGACCGCGCGCGGTCGATGATCGCGCCGGCGTGGGACCGGGTGAAGGCCGAGCGGCCCGAGTTCGCCACGCTCTTCGAGGTCCCCGGTGGTGAGGAGGAGGTGGAGTGGCTGGCGTCGGCCACGAAGCTGCTGGACGGCTACTTCGGCCTGGAGGACCCGCGCCGCCTGGAGCCGGAGTCGCGCGAGCTGCTGGTCGAGTCCGAGCTGCCCTCCGGCGTGCTGCTGCGCGGGTACATCGACCGGGTGGACGTGGCGCCGACGGGCGAGATCCGGGTGGTGGACTACAAGACCGGCGCAGCGCCGCGCGAGATCGGCGAGGCCAAGGCGTTGTTCCAGATGAAGTTCTACGCCCTGGTGCTGTGGCGGTTGCGCGGTGTGGTTCCCCGCCAGCTGCGCCTGATGTACCTCGCCGACCGCCAGGCCCTGGCCTACACGCCGGACGAGTCGGAGCTGGCCCGCTTCGAACGCACGCTGGAAGCCATCTGGCAGGCCATCATGCGCGCTGCGCCGACCGGCGACTTCCGCCCGTCGCCGAGCCGCCTGTGCGACTACTGCGACCACAAGGCGTTCTGCCCCGCGTTCGACGGCACCCCGCCGCCCTACCCCGGCTGGCCGGAGCCCGACGACACCGAACCCCTCCAGGACCGCGACTGATGCCCGCCTTCTACCTCCCGCTGGACGAGCACACCTACCGCTCGACCCCGCACACGGTCGGCCCGTGGGGCCCGGACAGCCAGCACCTCGGCCCGCCCTCCGCACTGCTCGTGCGGTCCCTGTCGGACACCGACCGGCTGCTGGCCCGCGTGACGTTCGAGGTTCTCGGCCCGGTCCCGGTGGCCGACCTCACCGTCACCACGGCGGTCGAGCGGCCCGGCCGCTCCGTGGAGCTGGCCTCCGCCACCCTGTCCCACAACGGCCGCGCGGCCCTCGTCGCCCGCGCCTGGCGCATCTCGACCTCCGACACCACCCCGGTGGCCGGCGGTTCCGGCGTCCCGCTGCCCCCGCCGTCGGCAGCGGTGCCGATGGAGGTCCCCGAGCACTGGGGCGGCGGCTACCTCTCCGCCGTCGAGTGGCTCTCCCTGTCCGGCGGCATCTTCACCCCCGGCGACGCCCTGGTGTGGGCCCGCCCCCTGGTCGACGTGGTCGAGGGCTCCCCCATCACCCCGCTGGAACGGCTGTTCGCCGTCGTCGACTCCTCCAGCGGTGTCTCGTCCCGCGTGGACATCCGCAAGTGGTACGCCATCAACACCGACCTGACCGTGCACCTGCACCGCCGTCCCGTCGGCGAGTGGGTCGGCCTGGACGCGCGCACCACCATCGGGCCGGACGGCGTCGGGGTGGCGACGAGCACCGTGCACGACGTTGAAGGGCCGGTGGGGGCGACAGCGCAGGCCCTGTTCGTGCGCGAACGCTGACTCGGCACGCAGTCTGCTGTGGACATCCCGAGGACGTTGCTCTCGATGCCCAGTGCGCGGGTCTGCGTCTCACTGGTGAGGGCCGGCACGAGCGCGACCAGGACGAGTGCGGCCGCCTTTCCCAGGTGGCGCAGACCAGAAGGCGCTCAGAAGTCGTCCCAACACACCGCGCCGTTGCACCGGGCGAAGTAGCTGCCAGCGGCTTTACGCCGTTCGTGCGTGCCGCGGGAACGGGGACGGGGCGTAGCGTCGGCGGGACTGTGAAGAGGTTCGCGAACCGGCGGGAGGCGGGCCGCGCCCTGGCCGCGCAGCTTGCGGAGCACACCTGGCACGACCCGCTCGTGCTGGGGCTGCCGCGCGGCGGTGTGCCGGTGGCGGCGGAGGTCGCGGAGGTCCTCGGGGCTGAGCTGGACGTCGTGGTAGCGCGCAAGATCGGCGCGCCGGGGCACCCCGAGTACGGGGTCGGCGCGGTCGCGGTGGACAGCGCGCCGATCTACGACGCCGCGGTGCTCAGAGCGCTCGGGCTCACCGAGGAGCAGCTGGCCGCGGGCTGCGACCGCGAACGGGCCGAGGCCGCGCGCAGGACCGCGCTGTACCGGCGGGACCGGCCGCCGCTCGTGGTCGAGGGGCGGGACGTGGTCGTGGTCGACGACGGGCTGGCCACCGGTGTCACCGCGCGGGCCGCCCTGCACTGGCTGGAGCGACGAGGGCCGAACCGCCTGGTGCTGGCCGTGCCGGTCGCCGCGAGGCAGTCGGTGCGCACGTTCAGCACGCCCGTGGTGGCGGTGCTCCTGCCGCGGCACCTCGGTGCGGTGAGCCGGTGGTACGACCGCTTCGAGCAGACCTCAGACGCCGAGGTCCTCGAAGTGCTGGACCACCGGGAACGGTGAGTAGAACCGGTGCAGCAGCTCCGACCACCGGGCGTAGGACGGGCCCTGGCGGAACCCGACCGTGTGCGCCTCGACCGACTCCCACTGCACCAGCAGCAGGTACCGGTTCGGGTCCTCCAGGCACCGCGACAGCCGCAGGCCGAGGAAGCCCGGCGAGGCGGAGATCAGCTCCCGCGCCTCGCCGAAGACCTCCTCGAACTCCGCCGCACGTCCGGGCAGGACGTCCAGCACGGCGTGCTCCAGGATCACAGGCGGCAGAACCGGATGTCCGAGGCCAGGATCGCCTTGGCGCCGATCGCGGCCAGCTCGTCCATGACCCGGTTCGCGTCGCGGCGGCGGACCATCGCCCGCACCGCGACCCAGTTCTCGTCGGCCAGCGGCGCGACCGTCGGCGACTCCAGGCCCGGCGTGAGGCTGATCGCCTCGTCCAGCAGCGTGCGCGGGCAGTCGTAGTCCAGCATCAGGTACTGCTGGGCGAACACGACGCCCTGCAGGCGGGCCTGCAGCTGCTTCTTGGCCGGCGACAGCTCCGAGCCCGCGCGGTGCACGAGGACCGCCTCCGACTCGCAGATCGGCTCGCCGAACGCCACCAGGTCGTGCTGGCGCAGCGTGCGGCCGGAGCCCACGACGTCGGCGATCAGGTCGGCCACGCCGAGCTGGATGGAGATCTCGACCGCGCCGTCGAGGCGGATCACCGTGGCGTTGATGCCGCGGCGTTTGAGGTCGCGGCCGACCAGCTTCGGGTAGGCGGTGGCGAGCCGCTTGCCCTCCAGGTCCTCGACCGTCCAGTCGGTGCCCCGCGGGCCCGCGTAGCGGAAGGTGGACCCGCCGAAGCCCAGCGCCAGCAGCTCCTCGACGGAGGAACCGTTGTCGTCGGCACCCGAGTCGGCGGCCAGGTCGCGGCCGGTGATGCCCAGGTCGAGGTCACCGGACGCCACGTAGATCGCGATGTCCTTGGGGCGCAAGAAGAAGAACTCGACCTCGTTGTTCGGGTCGAGCACGGTCAGGTCGCGCGGCTCGTGCCGCTGCCGGTAACCGGCCTCGGTCAGCATCGCGGAGGCGCGTTCGGCGAGCGCGCCCTTGTTCGGGACTGCTACGCGCAGCATCGGTCAGCTCTCCGTCAGAGGTACTTGTAGACGTCGTCGAGGGTCAGGCCGCGGCCCAGCATGATCACCTGGAGGCGGTACAGCAGCTGCGAGATCTCTTCCGCGAGCTTCTCGTCGGACTCGTACTCGGCGGCGATCCAGACCTCGCCCGCTTCCTCCAGGACCTTCTTGCCCTGCGCATGGACGCCGGCCTCAAGCGCAGCCACGGTGCCGGAACCCTCCGGCTTGGTGCGGGCTCGTTCGGTCAGTTCGGCGAACAGCGAGTCGAAGGTCTTCACGGGGGCACATCCTCCCACCTCCGGACGGGTGGTCCACACCGCGGTCACCTCTGTTCCAGCCCGTGGACGTGATCTGTCCTGCATGGACACCCAGTAGCGTGAATCTGTGTCGGAGTTCGCCGAAGTCCTCGCAGCGCTGCGCCAGGTGCGCGGCATCAACCCGTTCTTCGCGCTGGACGTGGGCCGTCCGGACGACTCGTGGCTGCCGGGGACGGCACTGCTCGAAGGCCCCGCCCTCAGGGAGACCATCGACGCGATCGCGGCCCGCTACAACGCCGCCGAGCCCCGCGTCGCCGCCAGCCTGTTCTTCCTCAGCTACACCGCGCGGCTGCTCAGCCCGCTCACCGCGACGGACCTGCCGATCGACGTGCGCCCGGAGAACCTGTGGTGGCAGCACCACCGCCGCAACGGCCTGAGCGTCCGCATCGACACCCCGCGGCTCGGCCCGCGCCCGGCGGAGGCGCTCGCACCGGTCGTGGAGGCGGTCCACGCGGTCGTGCCCGTGGCACGCGGTCTGCTGTGGGGCAACGCGATGTCGAACATCGCGGGCGCGCTGAAAATGGTGGTGCGAGCGGGTGCGCTGAGTGCGGAGGAAGCGGAGGAACGCGGCAACCGGCTCATGGCAGCGCCACCGTTCGAAGGTGCCGGGGAATTCGTCACCCTGCCCGGCGAGGTCGCGTTCCTGCGCCGGTCGTGCTGCCTTTACTACCGCGTTGCCGCAGGTGGGAAGTGCGGGGACTGCCCTCTTGTGAAGTGATGAAGACGACAACTCTTATGGCCGGTTGTGCGTGAACCGCCGTTCACCTTACGGTGCACGCGCCGCAGTGACGGGAAGCCGGTGGAAATCCGGCGCGGTCCTCGCCACTGTGACCGGGAAGCGATCCCCGCCGAGCACGTCACTGGTCCCGCGAGGGGCTGGGAAGACGCGGGGGCAGCGTTGATCCGGGAGTCAGGAGACCGGCTGCGGCGCCGTAAGGAGTTTCACCTTCCACGAGGTATGGAGGAGCCCGTCATGACGAGCCCCGCAGCAAGCCTGTCCGCCGTCCGCGTGCCCAAGTGGGCCTTCGCCGTCTCACTGCTCGGCCTGATCGTCACCTACCTGGTCCTGCAGGAGAACGGCCTCGCTCTCGGTGCGAGCTCGGAGCTGCTGCACGAGTTCTTCCACGACGGCCGCCACGCCCTCGGCGTTCCCTGCCACTGATCCGCTGATCACGCAGATGACGACGTACAAGTCGATCGCACTGCGCGGACTCGCGGCCGGCGCCATCGCCGGTACCGCCTCCGCGCTCGTGCAGCTCCTGGTCACCGAGATCCCCATCCGCGCAGCACTGGCGGTCGAGGAGGCCCGCGCCCCCGCCGGTGACGGCCACTCCCACTCGCACGGCGAGGAGGGGCTGGTCAGCCGCGGCGTCCAGATCGCGGGCGGCATGCTCGGCGTGGTGATCGTCGGCATCGCCGTCGGCCTGGTGTTCGCCACGGCCTACGCGCTGTCGAAGCGCTGGTTCGCCGACCGCACGCCGTTCACCCGCAGCACCGCGTTCGGAGTCGCCGTGTTCGGTGCGGTGGCGCTGCTGCCGTGGCTGAAGTACCCGGCGAACCCGCCCGCGGTGGGCGACCCGGACACGGTGAACTACCGCACCGCGCTGTACCTGGGCGTGGTGGTGGCCGGTCTGGCGATCGTCTGGGGAGCGAGCTGGCTCGCCTCGGCGCTGGCCGCGCAGCCGCACCCGGTCCGCGTGACCGCGGTGCTGCTCGCGGTCGTGGCGGCGGTGGCGGTGGTGCTGGTGGCGTTCCCCACGCCGCCGGACACGATCCCGGCGGACATGCCGGTGGCCGTGCTGTGGCAGTTCCGCCTCAGCTCGCTCGCCCAGCTGGCCACGCTCCACATCGGTCTCGGCGTGGTGTTCGGCCTGCTGGTCGATCCGGCGACACGCCGGGCGAAGGCACCCGTCGCGGCTCTCTAAAGAGCGCGCAGCACTTCGAGGTCGACGCCGACGAGGGAGTCGCGGAACACCCGCCGCTCCCCCGCCGGCACCTCGACGTCACACGGCACGACCAACACGGTGCACCCGGCCGCCACCGCCGAGGCGACACCGGTCGGCGAGTCCTCGACCGCCATGCACCGCGCCGCGTCCACGCCGAGCAACCGCGCCGCCTTCAGGTACGGCTCCGGCAGCGGCTTGTTCAGACCGTCCACCTCGTCGCCGCACACCGTCACGTCGAACAGGTCACGGCCGATGGTGTCGAGCGCGACCTCGGTCAGCGACCGTTCGGTGGAGGTCACCAGCGCCATCGGCACGCCGGACGACCGCACCGCGCGCAGCGCCTCGGCAGCGCCCGGACGCCACGGCAGACCGGTGCGGAAGACCTCCTCGGTGCGGCGGGAGATCCACGCGGCGCCGTCGGCCATGTCGGCGTCGGTCGGTTCGATGCCGACGTCGGCGAACAGCAGGCGCATCGTCGTGGGGACGTTGCTGCCGACCATGCGTTCGCGGGTCTCCACCGACAGGACCCCGCCGAGCTTCTCGGCGTACTCGTAGAGCGGGATGTCCCACAGCTTCTCGGAGTCCAGCAGCGTGCCGTCCATGTCCCACAGGACAGCTTGCGGGTCAGACATTGAAGTACTTCGCCTCCGGGTGGTGCGCCACGAAGGCGTCGGTGGACTGTTCCGGGTGGAGCTGGAGTTCCTCGGACAGCGTGACGCCGATGCGGGCCGGGTCGAGCAGGTCGACGACGCGCCGGCGGTCTTCCATCTCGGGGCAGGCGCCGTAGCCGAACGAGTACCGCGCGCCGCGGTAGCCGAGCTTGAAGTACTCCTCGACGGCGGCGGGGTCTTCCTGGGCCACTGACCCGCCCGCCGGCCACACGAGCTCCTCGCGCACGCGCTTGTGCCAGTACTCGGCCAGCGCTTCGGTGAGCTGGACCCCCAGTCCGTGGACCTCCAGGTACTCACGATACGCGTTCTTGCCGAACAGCTCGTTGGCGTAGTCGGCGATCGGCTGGCCCATCGTCACGAGGTGGAACGCGATGACGTCGACCTCACCCGACGAGCGGGCGCGCCAGAAGTCGGCCAGGCAGAGGCGCCGATCCTTCTTCTGGCGCGGAAAGCGGAACCGGAAGCGCTCCGGCGCGTCCGGGGAGGGCTCGGTCAGGATGACCAGGTCGTTGCCCTCGGACACGCACGGGAAGTAGCCGTAGACGACCGCGGCGTGGGCAAGAACACCTTCTGTCGCAAGGCGTTCCATCCAGTACCGCAGCCGTGGCCTGCCCTCGGTCTCGACGAGCTCCTCGTAGGTCGGGCCGCCGCCGCGCGTGCCTTTGAGGCCCCACTGGCCCATGAACGTCGCGCGCTCGTCCAGCAGCGCGCTGTAGTCCGCGACGGGAATGCCCTTCACCACGCGGCTGCCCCAGAACGGCGGCACCGGCACCGGGTTGTCGGTGGCCACGTCGGAACGACCGGTTCCCGCTTCTTCCTCTCCTGCCGCGGCTTTGCGGGCCGCGGCGATGCGCAGCGCACGTTCGCGGCGGGCCTTGCGCTCGGCGGCCTTCGCCTGGGCCTCCGGGTCGACCAGAGGGGTCTCTCCGCGTTTCGCCGCCATGATCGCGTCCATCAGGCGCAGGCCCTCGAACGCGTCGCGGGCGTAGCGGACGTCGCCCAGGTACATCTCGGTCAGGTCGTTCTCGACGTAGGCCCGGGTCAGGGCGGCGCCGCCGAGCAGCACCGGCCAGCGGGCCGCGACGCCCCTGGAGTTCATCTCCTCCAGGTTCTCCTTCATGACCACGGTCGACTTGACCAGCAGGCCGGACATGCCGATCGCGTCCGCGCGGTGCTGCTGCGCGGCCTCCAGGATGGCGTTGATCGGCTGCTTGATGCCGATGTTCACGACCTCGTAGCCGTTGTTGGACAGGATGATGTCGACGAGGTTCTTGCCGATGTCGTGCACGTCGCCCTTGACCGTGGCGAGCACGATGCGGCCCTTGCCGCCGTCGTCGGACCGTTCCATGTGCGGTTCGAGGTGCGCGACGGCGGTCTTCATGACCTCGGCGGACTGCAGCACGAACGGCAGCTGCATCTGGCCGGAGCCGAACAGCTCGCCGACGGTTTTCATGCCCGCCAGCAGCGTGTCGTTGATGATCTGCAACGCCGGGCGTTCGTCCAGTGCGAGGTCCAGGTCCGCTTCCAGGCCGTTGCGCTCGCCGTCGACGATCCGGCGCTCCAGCCGTTCGAACAACGGCAGCGCGGCCAGCTCCTCGGCGCGCGACGCGGAGTTCGACTTGGTGGTGACGCCCTCGAACAGCTCCATCAGCTTCTGCAGCGGGTCGTAGCCCTCGCGGCGGCGGTCGTGGACCAGGTCCAGCGCCACCGCGCGCTGCTCGTCGGGGATGCGCGCCATCGGCACGATCTTCGACGCGTGCACGATCGCCGTGTCGAGGCCCGCCTGCACGCACTCGTGCAGGAACACCGAGTTCAGCACCTGGCGCGCGGCCGGGTTGAGTCCGAAGGAGACGTTCGACAGGCCCAGCGTCGTCTGCACGTCCGGGTAGCGGCGCTTGAGCTCGCGGATCGCCTCGATCGTCTCGACCGCGTCGCGGCGGACCTCCTCCTGGCCGGTGGAGATCGGGAACGTCAGGCAGTCGACGATGATGTCGGAGCGGCGCAGGCCCCAGTTCTCGGTCAGGTCCTCGATCAACCGGGTGGCGACGCGGACCTTCCAGTCCCTGGTGCGCGCCTGGCCCTCCTCGTCGATGCACAGCGCCACGACCGCGGCACCGTGCTCGGACACCAGCCGCATGATCTTCTGGAACCGCGAGTCGGGCCCGTCGCCGTCCTCGTAGTTCACCGAGTTCACCGCGCACCGGCCGCCCAGGCACTCCAGGCCCGCTCGCAGCACGTCCGGCTCGGTGGAGTCGAGCACGACCGGCAACGTCGACGCGGTGGCCAGGCGGGACGCGAGCGCCCGCATGTCCGCCTCGCCGTCGCGGCCGACGTAGTCGACGCACAGGTCGATGAGGTGCGCGCCCTCGCGGGTCTGATCCCGCGCGATCTCGATGCAGTCGTCCCACTTCTGGGCGAGCATCGCCTCCCGGAACGCCTTGGAGCCGTTGGCGTTCGTGCGCTCGCCGATCATCAGCACCGAGGCGTCCTGCTTGAACGGGACGGACTGGTACAGGGAGGACACCCCGGGCTCGGGACGCGGCCGGCGCGCGGGCGGGCCGAGGTCGCGCACGGCGGCGGCGACCTGGCGCAGGTGCTCCGCGGTCGTGCCGCAGCAGCCGCCCACGAGCCGGGTGCCGAACTCGGTGACGAACCCGGCCAGCGCACGGGCCAGCTCCTCCGGGGAGAGCGGGTAGACGGCGCCGTTCGGGCCGAGCTCGGGCAGGCCGGCGTTCGGCATCACCGACAGCGGGATGCGGGCGTGCTTGGCCAGCGTGCGCAGGTGCTCGCTCATCTCGGCGGGGCCGGTCGCGCAGTTGAGGCCGATCAGGTCGATGCCGAGCGGTTCCAGCGCGGTCAGCGCGGCACCGATCTCCGAGCCCAGCAGCATCGTGCCGGTCGTCTCGACGGTGACCTGGGCGATGATCGGGACCGTGCGGCCCTCCGCGGTCATCGCGCGCTTGGCGCCGACGACCGACGCCTTCGTCTGCAGCAGGTCCTGCGAGGTCTCGACGATGATCGCGTCCACGCCGCCGGCGAGCAGGCCGCGGCACTGCTCCACGTAGGCGTCGCGCAGCGTGGCGTACGGGGCGTGGCCCAGCGTCGGCAGCTTGGTGCCGGGGCCGACCGAGCCGAGCACGAACCGCGGCCGGTCGGGGGTGCTGAACTCGTCGGCCACCTCGCGGGCCAGTGCCGCGCCGCGTTCGGACAGGTGGTGGATCTGATCGGCGATGTCGTACTCGGCCAGGTTCGCGAGGTTCGCCCCGAACGTGTTGGTCTCGACGGCGTCCACGCCGACCTTGAGATAACCGCGGTGGACGGCCTTCACGACGTCCGGCCGGGTGACGTTCAAGATCTCGTTGCAGCCCTCGAGACCGGAGAAGTCGTCGAGCGAGAGGTCGGCGGCCTGGAGCATCGTGCCCATGGCGCCGTCGGCGACCACAACCCGGTTCACCAGCGCTTCGAGGAACGGCGAGGATCCACGATCAGGCATGGGCCAAGCCTACGATGACTTGGCTGGGGGAGGCCGTAGTCTGGCGCCGTGAACGATCCGTCCCAGGACTCCCCGACCCCCGCGAACCCGCGCGAACCGCTCACGAGCCCGATCATGGTCTGCGCTTTCGAGGGGTGGAACGACGCCGGCGATGCCGCGAGCACCGCCGTCGAGCACCTGCAACTCACCTGGGACGCCACCCCGCTCGCCGAGATCGACCCGGACGACTACTACGACTTCCAGGTGACGCGGCCCACGGTCCGCATGGTGGACGGTGTCACCCGAAGGGTCGACTGGCCGACGACGCGGCTCTCGGTGTGCCGGCCGCCCGGTTCCTCCGTCGACGTGGTCCTCGTGCACGGCATCGAGCCGAACATGAGGTGGCGCAAGTTCGCGGACGAGCTCCTCGGCCACATCGAGGTGCTCGGGGTGACGACCGTGGTGACGCTCGGCGCCCTGCTCATGGACACGCCGCACACCCGCCCCGTCCCGGTCACCGGAACCGCCTACGACGCGGACGCCGCCGAGAAGTTCGGCCTGGAGCACTCGAAGTACGAGGGCCCGACCGGCATCGTCGGCGTGTTCCAGGACGCGTGCGTGCGGGCCGGCATCCCGGCCATCTCGTTCTGGGCCGCCGTGCCGCACTACGTGTCGCAGCCGCCCTCCCCCAAGGCCACGCTCGCGCTGCTGCACCGGGTGGAGGAGGTCCTCGACATCGAGGTCCCGCTCGGCGCGCTGCCCGAACAGGCGGAGGAGTGGGAGCGGACCGTCTCCGAGATGGCCGACGAGGACGAGGACGTGCGCAACTACGTGCGTGCGCTGGAGGAGCGCGGCGACGCGGCCATGCAGATCACCGAGGCCTCCGGTGACGACATCGCGGCCGAGTTCGAGCGCTACCTGCGCCGTCGTGGCCGCGGTCCCGGCTGGCCGTCGACCGGTCCGCGCTGACCTTCCGGGCGTCTGCAAGTACCACCAACAGGGTGGTTGGTGGTACTTGCAGACGCCCTCAGCCGGGACGGCGGGGAAAGTTAGCACCCGGCAAGCATCTGTGCCGCCGGCCCGATTAGGGTGAACGGCGGAGGTGTCCGTGGGACGGTTGGCACGCGCCGGGTTGTACGCGGGCGCACTGATCGGGCCGTTCGGCGGCGCCGTCACCACGTCGGTCCTGCCCGAGATCGGCGGCAGCTTCGGCCGCTCGCCGGGTGCGGCGGCCTCGACGCTCACCTACTACCTCGTGCCGTTCGCGGTGCTGATGCTGGTGTCCGGCACGCTCGCGCAGCGCTGGGGACCGCAGCGCACGGTCCGGGTCGCGTACGTCGCCTACGCCGTCACGTCCCTGCTGGCCGCGAGCGCGTGGACGTTCGAGGTGCTGCTGGCCTCGCGGGCGTTGCAGGGTGCGGCGAACTCGTTCACCACGCCGGTGCTGCTGGCCGTGATCGCCGCCTCGACCCCCAAGGAGAAGCTCGGGCGCGCACTGGGGCTGTTCGGGTCGATGCAGGCGGCCGGGCAGACGTCGGCGCCGCTGGTGGGCGGGCTCAGCGCGGAGGTCGACTGGCGGCTGGCGTTCGTGGTGATCGCGGTCGTGGCGGCCGGGCTCGCGGTGCTGGGGGTGCCGCAGACCGACGCCGAACCGGAGCGGGACGCGAGCCTGCGCAGCGCGTTCGTGCCCAGCACGCTGCGGCCGGCGCTGATCGCGTTCATCGGCTGGGGTTGTCTGGGCGGGCTGTCGTTCCTCGTGGCGTTCCGGCTGGACGACGTGTTCGGGCTCGGTGCCGGTGAACGCGGGTTGTTGCTCACCGGGTTCGGCGTCGTCGGGTTCCTGACCGCCCGGCACATCGGCAGGGCGATCGACCGGTTCGGCGCGACCACCACCGTCGTCGTCGGCGCGACGCTCGGCGGTGGTCTCGTCGCCGCGGTCGGCACGGCCCCGCTGGCGGCGCTCGTGGTGGTCGCGTGGGCGCTGACCGGTGCGGCGGCGCAGGGCGTGCTGGTCAGCATCAACGCGCTGGTGCTGCAGAGCGACAACGCCAACAGGGGCGGCAGCGTCAGCGTCGTGCAGTCGCTGCGCTTCATGGGTGCCGCCGCGGCCCCGCTGGCGTTCGTGCCGCTCTACCAGGCCCACCCGCTCGCGGGCTTCCTCGTGCCCGCCGCGCTGCTGGTCGTCGTGCCCGCGGTCGTCACGTGGTCAGGTCGCGGCGCCGGAAGCCGGCGAAGCCCGCGGCCAGGAGCACCACCGCGACCGCGGTGAGCCACCCGAGCGGCTCGAAGGTGATGTCCGGGTACTTCGGGACGTGCGTGAACGGCGCGAGGTCGACCACCCACTGGTCGAGCCGCAGGGCCGGGCCGAGCAGCGTGAGCACCAGCGACACCGACACCACCGCCCAGCTCACGCCGGTGAGCTGCGGGAACACCCCGAACAGCGCCAGCGCCACGCCCGCGACCACCCAGGCCGCCGGGAGCTGGACCAGCGCGGTGCCGACCATGCGCGGCAGCACACCGCCCAGGTCGTCGGTCTGCACTCCGTAGACCAGGCCAAGCCCCAGGCCCGCCGCCACCAGCACGACCGCGCCGCCCACCAGGGCGAACACCGCGTGCGAGGCGACCCAGCCCGAGCGCGACACCGGGGTGGCGAGCAGTGGCTCCGCCCGGAGCGAGGTCTCCTCCGACCGCAGCCGCAGCACCGCCTGGACCAGGTAGATCGACGTGATCAGGCCCAGCAGCTGCGTGACGGTCGCGAAGAACGCGTCCACCATCGCGTCGGCACCGCCGATCTGCTGCACGACCTGCCCGAGCGCGGGGTTGTCCTGCACCATCTGCCCGACCGCCTGCGCGACGCTGCCGTAGATCACGCCCACGCCGGACAACGCGATCGACCAGCCGATCAGCGAGCCCCTCTGCAGCCGCCAGGCCAGGCCGAACGGGCTGCCGATCGTGCCGTGCGCCGGGCCGGGCCGCGCGGCCAGCAGGCCGAGCCCGACGTCGCGGCGGGTCACGACGTAGCTCGACAGGCCCACGAGCAGGACGAACGCGGCCAGCGGGAGCAGCAGCACCCAGAACCGGTCGTCGCCGAACGACCGCACGTGCTCGGTCCAGCCGATCGGCGAGAGCCAGGTCAGCCACTGCGGGCCCGACTCCCCCGCGGCGTCGCCGGCCGCGCGGAACAGGTAGGTGACGCCGAGGAAGCCGCCCGCGACCGCGTTCGACACGCGCGAGTTCTCCGACAGCTGGGCGGTCAGGGCGCTGACGCCGGTGAACACGAGGCCCACCGAAGCCGTCGACAGGCCGAACGCGAACGAGCCGGCCGCGTCGAGGTCCTTGCCGATCAGCGCGAGCGCTTGCAGGAGCCCGATCAGCAGGCTCGTGCCGCCCGCGACGACCACCGCGGCGGCCAGGGGCGCGTGCCGGCCGACGACCGTGGCGGCGATGAGCTCCGTGCGGCCTGCCTCTTCTTCTGCGCGCGTGTGGCGGGTGACGACCAGCATGGCCATGATCGCGACGAACAGGCCGGAGAACACGCCCCAGCGCCACACCACCAGGCCGCCCAGCGACGACCAGTCGTGCAACGGGCCGAGCATCGCGAGGAACGCGGAGTTGGCGTTCGCGGTGGCGCCGAGCAGCGCCCGCGACTCCTGCGAGGAGTACAGCTCCTCCAGCGCGGTGGTCGTCGAGTAGGTGACGCCGACCAGGAACAGCACCCAGACCGGCAGCAGCACCCGGTCGCGGCGCAACGCCAGCCGCACGAGCTGCCAGGTGCCGATCATTTGGCGTCCTCGTAGTGGCGCAGGAACAGCTCCTCCAGCGTGGGCGGCTGCGAGGTCAGGGTGCGCACGCCGGTGGACACCAGCTGCTTGAGGGCGAGGTCGAGCTTGTCCGAGTCGACCTCGAACCTCACCCGGTTGCCCTCGGCGACCAGGTCGTGCACGCCGTCGAGGTGCGCCAGGCCGTCGGGCGGGCCGGCGAGCTCCGCGGAGATCGAGGTGCGGGTCAGGTGCCGCAGGTCGGCGAGCGTGCCGGTCTCGACGACGTGCCCGTTGCGGATGATGCTCACCCGGTCGCACAGCGCCTCGACCTCGGCGAGGATGTGGCTCGACAGCAGCACGGTGCGGCCGCGCGCGCGTTCGTCGTTGATGCAGTCCTGGAAGACGGCCTCCATCAGCGGGTCGAGGCCCGAGGTCGGCTCGTCCAGGATCAGCAGCTCCACGTCGCTCGACAGCGCGGCGACCAGCGCGACCTTCTGCCGGTTGCCCTTGGAGTAGGTGCGGCCCTTCTTGCGCGGGTCCAGCTCGAAGCGCTCCAGCAGCTCGGCGCGGCGGGCGGGGTTCAGCCCGCCGCGCAGGCGTCCGAGCAGGTCGATGACCTCGCCGCCGGTCAGGTTGGGCCAGAGGTTCACGTCGCCGGGGACGTAGGCGAGGCGGCGGTGCAGGGACGCGGTGTCCTTCCACGGGTCGCCGCCGAGCAGCCGCGCGGTGCCGGAATCGGCCCGCAGCAGGCCGAGGAGGATCCGGATCGTCGTCGACTTGCCGGAACCGTTGGGTCCCAGGAAGCCGTGCACCTCACCGGTCCGGACGTCCAGGTTCAGATCGTCCAGTGCACGCGTCGGGCCGAAGGTCTTCACCAGGCCCGACACGGATATCGCAGATGTCATGGCCGGTAAGCTACGCTTGTTTCACAACTTCGTGAAGTCCGTAAATTTTGCCCGATCGGCTGACGGAAGGGGATGATGCCGCGGTGACCAGGGTGACCCAGCGTGACCAGCAGGCGGTGAGCCAGTTCGTCGAACGGTTCGGCGCAATCCTGTCGGACACGGGCATGGCCCGCATGCCCGCACGGATACTCGCGGCGTTGCTCACGACCGACTCCGGCAAGCTCACCTCGGCCGAGATCGCCGACCTGCTGCAGATCAGCCCGGCGGCGGTGTCGGGCGCGGTGCGCTACCTGACCCAGGTCCGGATCGTGAGCCGCGAACGGGAGCCCGGCTCGCGCCGGGACGTGTACCGGATGCGCGACGACGTCTGGTACGAGGCGACGTTCCGCAAGGACCAGATGCTCGGGATGATCGACGAGGTGCTGTCGGAGGGCGTCACGGCGCTGGGCACGCACACCGACGCCGGGGCGCGGCTGGACGAGACGCGCGAGTTCTTCCGGTTCTGCCACGGCGAGCTCGGGTCGATGATCGAGCGCTGGAAGGCGCACCGCGAGAAGTGGATCGCCGACCGCGAGTCGTGAACGCGGAACGCCCGCGGGGACAGGGACCCGCGGGCGTTCTCAGCCATGCGCCGGACGTCAGCCCGTGACCAGCGTCAGGTTGTACGCCGAGAGGATCTCGTTGACCGGCTGGAAGTAGGTCGTGCCGCCACTGGTGCAGTTGCCGGAGCCACCCGAGGTGACGCCCTGCGCCTGCGTGCCGCTGACCCACGAGCCACCCGAGTCACCGGGCTCCGCGCACACGTCGGTGCGCGTGAGGCCGCTGACCGAGCCCTCCTGGTAGTTCACCGTCTGGTTCTTGGCCGAGACCGTGCCGCAGTGCCAGCCCGTGGTGGAGCCGGAACGGCAGATCGACGCGCCGACCGCGGCCTCGGTGCTGCCGGAGACGACGACGTCGGCGCCGCCGTAGTGGTTCACCTTGGCCGTGGGCGTCCAGGACGAGTTGGCCTTGACCCACCCGTAGTCGTTGCCCGGGAAGGACGAGCCTTCGAACGCGCCGAGCGCGGTGCGGTCGGCACCGGCCACGGAGTCACCGGACGAGCCGCAGTGACCGGCGGTGACGAACCCGCCCTGCACCGCGAAGCCCACCGAGCAGCGACCGGCGTTGTTGATGTAGTACGCGTCACCGCCGCGGATGTCCTTGAGCAACCGCGGTGCCTCGTCGGTCTCGACGACCTTCGCGAGCGCGCCCGCCTTGGCCGCGAACGCCTGTGCGGCCTGCGCCTGGCCGCGCTTCGCGGTGACCGTGACGACGTTGGCCCTCGTGTCGACGAACCAGCCGGTGACCTCGGCCGGGGCCTTCTCCGCGTCCAGCTTCGCCTTGGCCGAGTCGAGGTCGCCGGCCGAGTTGGCCACCGTCCTCGGTTCGGCACCGAGCCGGCGCAGCCGCTGCGACTTGGCCTCGTCGGTCACGCCCACGACGAGCTTGCCGGTGGCCGCGTCGAACCACGCGCCACCGAAGTCGTCACCGGCGAGACCCCGTGCGACGTGCTGCAGGACCGCGGCCGCGCTCTCCTGGCGCAGCCGATCCGCCGCCTGCCCAGCGGTGAGGCCGAGGTCGCGCTGCATCGCGGCCAAGAGGTCCGCCGACGGTTCCGGCGCGGCGACAGCGGCAGGGGATGCCGTCGCCGCGAAGGCACCCGCCAGGACGGCGACCGCCGCGAAGGCAATGCGCTTCATAGGCACTTCTCCTCATCTTTCGATCTCGTGCAGGGCCGGGAGTAACACCGGACCGGGCAGCGGCGATGAGGGGGATGGCTGTGCTGCAACACAGCTCGCACGACACCGGATGCATGGCGTCCCCAGGCGGCGAACTGCCCGATCAGTTCGTTCCTCCGTCCGGGTGACGCTATGTCGTGCTGCCTACCGGTCGGTAGGGCCGATCGACGGGTTGGACTTCGGCGGTCGAGTTGGTATAGGGAATTCAAATGCGCTCTCTCGGTCTATTTCCGTGACTGCGGGTGAGCGATTCGTCCGTTGACATGCACACGCAAAAACGTCAACAGTTGCGTCGTACCGGTCTATCCCTCTGACCTGCGGGTTTGGTCTAGCGTGCAGGACACCCTGTTCCCTGCACGAGGGAGAACCCTGCAATGCGAAGAGTCTTGGGTGCGGGACTCGCCGCCGCCGCTGCCGCATGTCTGGCCGCCGCCGTGGTTCCCACCGCTTCAGCTCAGGAAATCACCGGCACGATTCTCGGCGCCGACCGCGCCGACGTCGTCCAGGACAGCTACATCGTCTCGCTGAAGGCCGGCACGGCGTCGAGGGCCGCCGCTCCGGACCTGGCCGGTCGCTACGGCGGCAAGGTGCGCGACGTCTGGCAGCACGCGCTCAACGGCTTCTCGGTGAACATGACCGCGAAGCAGGCGGCACGCCTGGCAGCCGACCCGCGCGTCGCCTACGTCCAGCAGGACGCCCAGGTGCACATGCTCGACGTCCAGCAGAACCCGCCGTCATGGGGTCTGGATCGCGTCGACCAGCGCGACCTGCCGCTGAGCAACAGCTACCAGTACGACACCACCGCGTCGAACGTGACGGCGTACGTCATCGACACCGGTGTCCGCACCACCCACGCCACGTTCGGCGGCCGTGCCACCTGGGGCACCAACACCTCCGGTGACGGCAACAACAGCGACTGCAACGGCCACGGCACGCACGTCGCCGGCACCATCGCGGGCTCGCAGTACGGCCTCGCGAAGGCCGCCAAGGTCGTCGCCGTGAAGGTGCTCAACTGCCAGGGCTCCGGCACCACCGCCGGTGTCGTCAGCGGCATCGACTGGGTGACGGCGAACGCGGTGAAGCCCGCGGTCGCGAACATGTCGCTCGGCGGCGGCGCCGACTCCACCCTGGACGCGGCCGTGCGCCGTTCCATCGCTTCCGGCGTGACCTACGCGATCGCGTCCGGCAACTCGAACACCGACGCCTGCAGCACCTCGCCCGCCCGCGTCACCGAGGCGATCACGGTCAACGCGTCGACCAACACCGACGCGCGCGCCTCGTTCTCGAACTACGGCTCCTGCACGGACATCTACGCGCCGGGCCAGAACATCGTGTCGTCGTGGAACACCAACGACACCGCCACGAACAACATCTCCGGCACCTCGATGGCCACCCCGCACGTCGCGGGCGCGGTGGCCCTGTGGCTCGCCACGCACCCGACCGACTCCCCCGCCGCCGTCTGGGCGGGCCTGGACGCGGCCTCGACCCCCAACAAGATCACCAACGTCGGCGCCAACACCCCGAACAAGCTGCTCTACACGCTGTGGGGCGGCGGCCAGCCCGGCAACCCGGCGGTGACCAACCCCGGTGCGCAGACCTCCACGGTCGGCACCCCGGTGTCGCTGCAGCTCTCGGCCTCCGGCGGCACCCCGCCGTACACCTGGTCCGTGACCGGTCTCCCGGCCGGCCTGTCGGCGTCCTCCTCCGGCGCCATCTCCGGCACGCCGACCACCGCGGGCACCTCCTCGGTCACCGCGACCGTGACCGACTCGACCGGCAAGACCGGCTCGGCCACCTTCTCCTGGACCGTCAACGCCGTGGGCGGCAGCTGTGACGCCCGCACCAACTCCACCCCGGCCGCGATCCCGGACCTCGGCACGGTGACCAGCACCATCGTGGTCTCCGGCTGCGCGGGCAACGCCTCGGCCGGCTCGACCATCAAGGTCGCCATCACCCACACCTACAAGGGCGACCTGGTCGTCGACCTGGTGGCGCCGGACGGCACCGTCGTGAACCTGCACAACCGCAGCGGCGGCTCGGCCGACAACATCAACGAGACCTACACCAAGGACCTGTCCGGTGAGGCCGCCAACGGCACCTGGACGCTGCGCGTGCGTGACGCGGCGTTCCTGGACACGGGCACGTTGACCAGCTGGACGCTCGACGTCTGAGCCTCGGCTGTGCGTTGAGGACCGCCTCCGGCATCCGTGCCGGGGGCGGTTCCTCGTTGCTGTGCCTTGCGCGAAGTCGGACGCTTCCGTGAAAGATGTGGGGTGCCCGTTCTCCGGGCACCCCACATCGCGTTGACGGCTCCCACAAGCGGCAGCAAGGGGGCTGTCGACCGAACTCGTCTGGACCGCAGCGAGACTCGGTGCCTTCGCCCGCGAAGGTGACCCCATCTTGACACCGCGCGACGCGCGAAGCGCAGTCGAGATCGTGGCCAAATCCGCGTCAAATCCTGGTCAGTCCGCCCACAGCTCGACCAGCGGGCTGATCAGTGCACATGGCGACGATCTGAGCGGTGGGCCCGGCCGGTGGGTCCAGAGCCGAAGAACACCGGGTCCCCGTGGGCTCCGCACCGAACATCGCCGCGCATCTTCGGTGAACAGCCCGAATGCCTTGCCGCGCGCTTCGGGCCAGCGGTACCAATCGAGCGGCATCCGGGAGACGGCAGCTCCCGGACGCCAGTTACGCCGATTCGTCCGGACCGCAACCCGAGAGAGTTGATTCGGTGATTCCCATCATCTGCGCGGTACCCCCGCCATTGCAGTCAGTGCTGCTCCGCGTCCGTCCCCCGGAGGTGCGGGACGCCGAGGCGGAAACGCGCCTCGTGCTCTCCCTGGCCCTCCTCGTCGCCATCACGGCCACGACCGCGATCTTCATCGAGAGGTCGTCGAAGGGCCGGGTGAGGTGAGTGGGCCAGAAGCGGCTGAAGCCGATCCGCGACGAGCACAGCCCGGCCGGCGTGGTGGCCGGGTTCCTGCGCGGCCTCTACACCGGCAACGCCGACCTGACGCTGACCCGGCTCGCGGCGGACACCGGCTACTCGCAGGCGTCGTTGTCCGAAGCCCTCAGCGGGAAGGTCATGCCCTCGCTCGATCTGGTCATCGCCTTCGTCGAGGGGTGCGGGCGGGACGACGCCGTGGTCGAGGCGGGGCACGTGTGGCGCCGGGAGAAGGCGCGCAGCCAGGGATCGACCCGGCCGCCGCGCCCGGAACGCGCCGACTCGTGGGAGAGCCTGCACGACGAGGTGGTGCTGCTGGCGCACGAGTCCGGCGTGTTCAGGGCCAAGGCGCTGTGCGACGCGGCAGCGGCGGCCGGGCACCCGATGACGCACACGTCCGCTCATCGCTGGCTGACGACGGCACGTCCACTCAGGCTGGACAGCCTGGACACGATCCTCAACGCCTGCAAGGTGCCGATGCGGCAGCGGGAACCGTGGGTGCGTGCGCACGACCGTGCCGCGGACAACGCGGGTGCGGTCCGGGCGTCCTTCCAGGGGACGGCCTGTCTTCCGACCGGCTCGCTCAGCCACGAGGCGCTGGCCGAGGAGTTGCGGAGGATGCGGCGCGGGGCCGGTGTGCACGCACCCGACTTGAAGGACGCGGTCGGCCCGGTGCTGCGCGAGCTCTGCGACCTCACCGACTTCGACGGTGCGGAAGTGGTGCGCCGCAAGGTCGGCGAGTGGGTCCACTCAGTGGCGGGTGGGCTACCGGCCGACGTCCGCGTCACCGTCCTCACCGCCCTCGGTCTCAACCCGGACGCCCCGCACCGGGTGTTCCGGGAACGGGTCGAGTGGCTCGCGGCGCAGCAGGACCGCAGCCCCGGGACGTCCCGGCGCAGGATCGACGAGGCGCTGACCCGGATGGCCGAGGCCGCGGTCGCGGCGCCCCGGCCGGCGCTGATGACCTCCCGCGAGCACGCCTGGCACGTGCGCGCGTTCGAGGCCGTGCTCAGCCTGGACGGCACCACTCCGCGCTGCACCGAGAGCAGGACGATCGTGGCCGACCGCGACGGGCTGGACCGGATCACCTGGTCGCTCACGCTGCCGCGCAACGGTGACGACAGCCCCGGGGAGCTGGACGTGACGGTGCTGCACGGGGCACAGCTGTTGTCGAAGGAGCGGCCGTCGCCGCGGCGGTTCGTGCTGGGGCTCGGTCTGCCCCGCCGGCTGCGGTCCGGCGAAGTGCACGACTTCGTGTTGCAGGTCAGCGTGCCGAACGGCCGGCTGAGCCCCAGGTACGTGTTCTGGCCGGAGCGGAGGTGCGAGCGCTTCCGGCTCGTATCGCGGTTCGGCAGCCGGAAGCCCGCGGCCGTGTGGCGGGTCGACCACGTGTTCCACCGGGACGCCGACGAGATCGAGACCGGGCGGGACTACGTCTCCGTGGACGACGGCGGCGAGGTGCGGGCCGCTTTCGCCGAGCTGCAGGCGGGCCACGGTTACGGCATCAGGTGGGCCTGGTGAGGTGAGGGAAGACCGCACCGGACCACGGCCGTGCGGAACGAGCCGGTCATCGACCCTGGAGCCCAGGGCCGTGACCGGCTCGTCCGGCTAGAGCTCCACGCCCAGCAACGCATCCACGGCGGTGCGGATCTGCGACGGTCCGTGTGAGTCCGACCCGCCAACGGACAGCGCCTCGTCGGCCCACGCGTCGATGGCGGCCAACGCGCGCGGGGTGTCGAGGTCGTTGCCCAGGTGGTCGCGCAACCGGGTCACGGTGTCCACAGCGGACGGACCGGAGGACAGCGACACCGCACGGCGCCACTTGTCGACGCGGGTCAGGGCCTCGTCGAGCAGTGCGGAGGTCCACGGGCGGTCGGCGCGGTAGTGGCCGGCGAGCAGGGCCAGCCGGATCGCGTTCGGGTCGACCTTCTCCGCGCGCAGCTTGGAGACGAAGACCAGGTTGCCGCGGGACTTCGACATCTTCTCGCCGTCGAGGCCGATCATGCCCGCGTGCACGTAGTGGCGGGCGAACGGGTGCTCGCCGGTCTGGGCCTCCGCGTGCGCGGCCGAGTACTCGTGGTGCGGGTAGATCAGGTCGGAGCCGCCGCCCTGCACGTCGATGCCCATGCCGAGGCGGTTGTGGGCGATGGCGCTGCACTCGATGTGCCAGCCGGGGCGGCCCTCGCCCAGCTCGGACGGCCAAGAGGGCTCGCCCTCGCGCTTCATCCGCCACAGCAGGGCGTCGAGGGGGTGCTTCTTGCCGGGGCGGTCCGGGTCGCCGCCGCGTTCGGCGAACAGCGCCCGCATCGTGTCCTCGGAGTAGTTCGACTCGTAGCCGAACCGGCCGGTGGCGTTGTGCTCGAAGTAGATGTCCGGGTACTCGTCGTCGTCCACGCGGTAGGCGTGGCCGTCGGCCACCAGCTTCGCGACGACCTCGACGATCTCCGGGATGGCTTCGACGATGCCGACGTAGTCCTGCGGCGGCAGGACGCGCAGGGCCTCCATGTCCTCGCGGAACAGGGCCGTCTCGCGCATGGCCAGGACGACCCAGTCGTCCTTGTCGCGCAGCGCGCGCTCCAGCAACGGGTCGTCGACGTCGGTGACGTTCTGGACGTAGTGCACGTTGTGGCCGTTGTCGAGCCAGATCCGGTGCACGAGGTCGAACGCCAGGTAGGTGGCGGCGTGGCCGAGGTGCGTCGCGTCGTACGGCGTGATGCCGCAGACGTACAACCTGGCGGTGTCTCCTGGCGCCGTCGGGCGCACTTCGCCCGTAGCCGTGTCGTACAGCCGCAGCGGGCGGGGGTCCCCCGGAACCCGCGGCACAGGAATGGATGACCAGGTTTGCATGCTTCCGACACTAACGCGTGCCGACGGGTGGAGTGCACTTTCCGGGTGTTGGGACGAGCACCCCGAACGGACCAGCACGGCCGGTCCGCCGCGACCGTGACCTGCGCGTAGGGGCGTACCGTGGGAGATCGGGGAATTCGCCGATGAGTGGAGGCGGGGTCTCATGGTCATCTTCGAAGTCCTCGGCGGACTCGTCACGCTCGGCGCCATCGGCCTCGCCATGAGCGCGCGCGTGATCAAGCAGTTCGAGCAGGGGCTCGTGTTCCGGTTCGGCCGGCTCCGGGAGGGCGTGCGCGGGCCGGGGCTGACGATGCTGGTGCCGGGCGTGGACCAGCTGCGCAAGGTCAACATGCAGATCGTCACGCTGCCCGTGCCCGCTCAGGACGGCATCACCCGCGACAACGTGACCGTGCGCGTGGACGCCGTCGTCTACTTCAAGGTGCAGGACCCGGCCAAGGCCGTCATCAACGTCGAGGACTACCGGTTCGCGATGCTGCAGGTCGCGCAGACGTCGCTGCGGTCGATCATCGGCAAGAGCGAGCTCGACGACCTGCTGTCCAACCGGGAGAACCTCAACCAGGGCCTGGAGCTGATGATCGACACGCCCGCGCTGTCGTGGGGCATCGACATCGACCGGGTCGAGATCAAGGACGTGGCGCTGCCGGAGAGCATGAAGCGCTCGATGTCGCGGCAGGCGGAGGCCGAACGCGAACGGCGGGCCCGCGTCATCACCGCGGACGGCGAGCTGCAGGCGTCGAAGAAGCTGTCCGAGGCCGCCGGCCGCATGCAGGAGACACCGGCGGCGCTCCAGCTGCGCCTGCTGCAGACCATCGTCGAGGTGGCCGCGGAGAAGAACTCCACGCTCGTGCTGCCGTTCCCCGTGGAGCTGCTGCGGTTCCTGGAGAAGAACACCGGCGAACCGCTCCCCCGCCGTTCGCCCGAGTGAGTTAACGGCGTAACGCCGCTGTCCCGCGAACGACGTCCGGGCAGGGGGTACGACCGACATGCGGGAGAAGGCCAGGGGCAGGTTCGTCGGCATCGGTGTCAGCTCCTACGAGCTGTTGCAGCCGTTGCAGCACGCCGTGAGCGACGTGCTGGAGCTGCGCGCGCTCCTGAAGGGCTACGAGGGCGAGCCGCTGGCGGACCCGACCGAGGCCGAGGTCCGCGCGCACATGCAGGCGGTGCGGCGCACCCCGCAGGACGGTGGCGCCCTGGTGGCGTTGTTCAGCGGCCACGCGGTGCCGGTCGCGGGCAAGCTCAGGCTGCTGGCCCGCGACAACGACGGCGGCGCCGACGGCATCGCGGTCGAGGACTTCGTGCTGTGGTGTGCGGCGTCGGGCGCGCACCAGGTGCTGGTGGTCGTCGACGCCTGCTACTCGGGCACCCAGCTGGACGAGGCGCTCGGCACGATCGCGGACATGCAGGAGCAGCTGCTCACCGGGCAGATGCACTGGGCGGGCGTGCTGGTGTCGTGCTCCGGCGTGGAGACGGCCCGCGACGGGCTGTTCGGCGGCCGGCTGCGCAGGCTGCTGCGCGGGGGCCCGAGCGCGGACTCCGACGTGTGGCGGTGGAGCGACCGCACGTCGCTCGTGGACGGCGGCACGGTGGGCACGGCGCTGCTGAACGCGTGGGACAGCGACGTGCAACGGCCGCGGTTCGTGCAGTACGGCTCGGCGCAGCCGATGCTCCCCAACCCCCTCTACGCGCCGAACACCGTGGTCAAGCACCTGCTGCTGGCCGCGCGCGGCGGTGACTCGGCCGACCACCGGTCGTGGTTCGCCGGCCGCACCGCCGAGGTCGACCGGGTCGTCGGCTGGGTCCGGTCGGGCGTGCCGGGGCTGCGGGTGGTCACCGGGTCGCCCGGCAGCGGCAAGTCGGCGGTCGTGGGCCGGGTCGTGAGCCTGTCCAACGCCGCCGAACGCGACCTGCTGCTCTCCGGCGGACCGCCGTTCCGGCACGCCGACCCCGGTCAGGACTCGATCGACGCCGCCGTGCACGCCCGCGCGATGGACGCGGACCGGGTCGCCGACCTGCTCAGCCGCCAACTGGTCGCCGCGGGCCTGGTCCCGGCGCCCGAGGGACCGCGGCGCGGTGCCGCCGAGCTGGTGGGCGTGGTCAGCGCGCTCCCGGAGCCGCCGGTGCTCGTCGTCGACGGCCTGGACGAGGCGCGCGGCGAGTCGTTCTCGATCGCCACGTCGCTGCTGACCAAGCTCGCGCAGCACGCCGTCGTGGTGGTGTCGACGCGGCAGGCGCACCGGGTCGTGGGCGGCGCGCCGCTGCTGACCGAGCTGTCACCGGTGGAGGTGCTGGACCTCGACGACGCCGGCAGCGCCGCGGACGTCCGCGAGTACGTGCTGGCCCGGCTCGGTCCCACCGCTCCGCAGTCCACCGTGGACGAGCTGGCGCGGCTCCCGTTCCTGACCGCGTGGATGATCACCGACCAGCTGCTGTCCGACGGCGGCGCTGACCTCAGGCTGTCGCTGGTCGCCGCGTTCGACCGCGAGCTCGCGAAGGTCCCCGCCGCACGGCCGCTGCTGACGGCGCTGACGTGGAGCTACGGTGCCGGGTTCCCCGAGGAGGAGTGGCGCGCGGTCGCGGAGGCGTTGTCGGGCGAGCGGTTCGGCCGCGACGACATCACCGCGGTGCTCACCGAGCTGGGCCGCCACATCGTGCAGGACGGCGAGGAGGGCACGGCCGTCTTCAAGCTCACGCACCAGACGTTCGCCGACCACCTGCGGCCGCAGTTCACCCCCGGCCACGACCGGGTGTTCGCGCCGGGGGCGGAGAAGGTGGCGTGCGCGCTGATCCGGTTGTACCGGCAGCGGCTGGAGGCGGGCGTGCCGCCGGACGTGCCCGGCTACCTGTGGAAGTACGCGTGGCGGCACTGCGGGCACGCCGGCAACGAGGCGTTGAGCGCACTGCGCGAGCTGGCGACTGCGAACCGGATGCTGTTGCCGGACATCGCACTCGCGGCGACGGCGGCGGCGAACGAGCTGGCGCACTGGGGCCGCGGCGACGAGGCGGTCGAACCGCTGGAGGAGGCCGCGGCGCACTTCCGCGCGCTCGTGCCGGCGGCGCGGATGTACCTGGCAGACCTGGCGTTCGTGCTGAACCGGCTCGGCACCCGGTTCCGCGAGGCCGGCCGGCTGCAACAGGCCGTGGCGCCCGCCGAGGAGGCCGTGGTGCGCTACCGGGAGCTGGTCGCGGCGACCCCGACCACCGCGGAGACCCTGACGCACAAACGCCTCGCGCAGCGCATCGCGAAGACGACACCCCATCCCGGCGAGAACCAGACGTACGCGGCGCACCTCAGCGGTGCGCTGGTCGACCTGAGCGAGGTCTACGCGATGCTCGGGCGCCGCCACGAGGCGCTGTCGACCGCGCGCGACGCCGTGGCGGCGGTGGACGCGGACGCCCCGCTGGCGCGCGCGATGGTGTGCCTCGCGGCGCGGTGCAGCGACACCGGGCGGCGCTACGAGGCGATGCAGCGCTCCCGGCAGGCCGTCGAGCTGTACTGCGCGCTGGCGCAGACGAACCCGCTGCACCTGGCGGACCTGATGACCGCGCTGGTGGAGCTGAGCCGCGACTACCTGTCGCTGGGCCGGCTGTCCGACGCCGACCGCACCACCCAGCAGGCGGCGGACATCAACGGCACGCTCGGCCGGCACGCGGCGTTCGAACCGCAGCTCGCCGACGCCGCGCTCGCGTTGAGCGTCGCCTACAGCATGGTCGGCCGCACCGAGGAGGCGCTGAGCTCGGCCCGCAAGGCCGCCGACCTCGCCGACGGGCTGCGCGTCCACGGCCAGGCCCTGCACAACCTGATGCGCCGCCAGCGCGACGCCGAGAAACCGCGCGAGGCGCTGGTGACCGGGCTGCGGACGGTCGAGGTGTGCCTGCTGCCCGAGCACGAGCACCGGCTGTCGACGCTCGCGGCGGCGCTGTTCACGCTCGACGTGGTCTGCGCGCGGCTGGGCCGGCCGGAGATCGTCGAGGAGGCCTGGGAACGGGTCGTGGCGCGGTTCACCGGACCGCACCTGGCGACGTTGCTGATGCTGCGCGCGGCGGCCACCACGGCGGGCGACCCGGCGGCGGCGACGTGGCTGTGCCAGGCGCTCACGCACGTCGGCCAGTCCCGGCAGGCGCTGCACGACGTGCACGACATCGCCCGCCGCCACCACGACTCCGCCCGCGCCTGCGGGCAGCCGTGGCCGTGGGACACGGCACCGGACTGGCTGACGGTGGACCGCGAGCTGCTCGCGACCGCCCGCCGGTGGGTGTTCGCGCGGTCGTACGCCGAGGAGCGCGCGGTCCTGCAGGCGCACCCCGAGCTGCTGTCGCCCGGCGCGGACGTCGCCGTCACCGAGGCGCTGTACGGCACCAGCCTGATCGAGGCGCAGGTCATCCAGTCGCGGCGGACGACCGCGCAGGCGCAGGGCGTGGCACCGGCGTACCGGCCGTGGCTGCTCGCGAGCCTCGCCGACGAGTTCACCGACGCCGGCCCTGCCCGCCGCCGCGAGCTGCTCGCGACCCGGCGCGACGAACTGCTCGACAAGGAGGTCCTGCGCACCGTGCGGGACAACCGGCCGGCGCACGCGTTGCTGCTGCTGGCGAGTGAGGACACCGAGGTGCTCGACCCCGTGCTGACCGCGCTGGAGGACCCGGCGCGGGTGGCGGAGGTCCTGCGCGGGCTGGCCGCGAGCGCGTCCCCGCAGGCGCTCACCCAGGCCGTCGTCGCGCTGGGGCCGCACCCGCTGGCCGCGCTCTACCGGGTGGTCGCGCGGGCCAGGGCCGGTGACGACCGGCTCGCGCTGCCGTCCCCGGACCGGCGCCTGGCGTGGATCCACGAGCTGACCTACCTGGTGCCCGCCGACCCGGCCCTGCTCACCCTCATCCGCAAGCTCGCCGAGGAGTCATCATGAGCGATCTCGTCGTCGTCCTGCCCGGCATCCTCGGCAGCACCCTGCGGGACGAGGACGGCATGGTCTGGGAGGTCTCCGGCAGGGCCGCGTTGCGCGCCGTGCTGTCGCTCGGCCGCAGCCTGCGGCGGCTGACGCTGCCGGAGGGGATCGGCGACGAGCACCCCGGCGACGGCGTGGAGCCGGTCGCGCTGATGGCCGACCTGCACGTCGTCCCCGGCATCTGGACGCCGTTGAAGGGCTACGACCGGCTCACGCGGCGCCTCGGCTCGCTCGGCTACACCGCCGAGAAGGGCACCCTGCTGCTCTTCGCCTACGACTGGCGGCTGTCGAACCGGTACAACGGCGCGCTGCTCGCCCGGCGCGTGGACGAGGCGCTGGACCGGCTCGGACCGGACGCGAAGGTCACCTTCGTGTGCCACTCGATGGGCGGGCTCGTCGCGCGGTGGTGCATCGAGCAGTGCGGCATGGCCGAGCGGACCGCGAAGCTGATCACCATCGGCACGCCCTACCGCGGCGCGGCGATGGCACTGGAACAGCTGGTCAACGGCGTGCGCAAGGGTCTCGGGCCGCTGGCGGCCGACCTGACCGGGTTCGCGCGGTCGTTGCCGTCGCTGCACCAGCTGCTGCCCGAGTACGCGTGCATCGAGTCGCCGGACGGCCTGCTCAAGACCACTGAGCTGACGTTGCCCGAGGTCGACACCAAGATGGTCGCGGACGCGATGGCGTTCCACGGCGCGTTGACCGACTCGTTCGCCGACAAGACGTACGCGATCCTCGGTGGCAAACAGCCCACGGCCACGACGGTGAAGATCGCCGACGGCAAGGTGACCTGCCTTCGGACCTATGAGGGCGAGGAGCTCTACGGCGACGCGACCGTGCCGATGGTCGGGGCCGCGCGCAAGGGGCTGGCGTTGTCGTCGAACACGCTGCACCGGGTGACCGAGCAGCACACGTCGTTGCAGGACAACGCGGCCGTGCTGGACATGGTGGAGTCGTTCCTGACCTCGAAGACGATCGTCCCCAGGACCGTCGTCGCCACCGAACCGCAGGTCAGCGTGCCCGACCTGGCATTGGTCGGCGAGGAGCTGGAGGTCACCGTCGAGCTGCACGACACGCCGGCCAGGGCGGTGAAGGTGGCGCTGCTGGACGAGAACGGCAAACAGGTCGAAGCACGCGTTCCGGCGATCTCCGAGACCATGACCGCGAAATTCGGTGAACTGGCCCCCGGCGCCTACTACGTGCAGGTCAGCGGCACCGCGGTGGGTGCTCCGGTGGTGCCGGTGACCTCGGCGGTGCTCGTCGCGGATTGCCGGGACGTCTGACCGGGAGGACGATTGTCCGGTCACGGAGGAGGCGCGATGACCACGATCAAGCCAACACCGGTAGTGCCCCATCCGGGTGCCGCGCGCGCCCGGCCGAAGGGGTCCTACTTCCTGTCGCTCTTCCGGACCACCGATCCCAAGCAGATCGGGATCATGTACCTGACCACGTCGTTCGTGTTCTTCCTGATCGGCGGCCTGATGGCGCTGCTGATGCGCGCCGAGCTGGGCCGGCCGGGACTGCAGTTCCTGTCGAACGAGCAGTACAACCAGCTGTTCACCATGCACGGCACGATCATGCTGCTGCTGTACGCGACGCCGATCCTGTTCGGGTTCGCGAACTTCATCCTGCCGCTGCAGATCGGCTCGCCGGACGTCGCGTTCCCGCGGCTGAACGCCTTCTCGTACTGGCTGTACCTGTTCGGCGGCATCATCGTGGTGCTCGGGTTCGTCACACCCGGTGGCGCGGCGGACTTCGGCTGGTTCGCCTACACGCCGCTGTCCTCGGCCGTGCACTCGCCGGGCGTCGGCGCTGACATGTGGATCATGGGTCTGGCGGTGTCCGGCCTGGGCACGATCCTCGGCGCGGTCAACATGACCACGACCGTGGTGTGCCTGCGGGCGCCGGGCATGACGATGTTCCGGATGCCGATCTTCACCTGGAACATCCTGGTGACGTCCGTGCTGATCCTGCTGGCGTTCCCGATCCTCACCGCGGCGCTGATGGGCCTGGCCGCCGACCGCCACCTCGGCGCGCACGTGTTCGACCCGGCCAACGGCGGCGTCATCCTGTGGCAGCACCTGTTCTGGTTCTTCGGCCACCCCGAGGTCTACATCGTCGCGCTGCCGTTCTTCGGGATCGTGACCGAGATCTTCCCGGTGTTCAGCCGCAAACCGCTGTTCGGCTACAAGGGCCTGGTGTTCGCGACGCTGGCCATCGCGATGCTGTCCGTGGCCGTGTGGGCGCACCACATGTACGCCACCGGTGCGGTGCTGCTGCCGTTCTTCGCGCTGATGACGTTCCTCATCGCGGTGCCGACCGGCATCAAGTTCTTCAACTGGGCGGGCACGATGTGGAAGGGGCAGCTGACGTTCGAGTCGCCGATGCTGTTCGGCATCGGGTTCCTCATCACGTTCCTGTTCGGCGGGCTGACCGGGGTGCTGCTGGCCTCACCGCCGATCGACTTCCACGTGTCCGACACGTACTTCGTGGTGGCGCACTTCCACTACGTGCTGTTCGGCACCATCGTGTTCGCCACCTACGCGGGCATCTACTTCTGGTTCCCGAAGATGACCGGGCGGATGCTCAACGAGTCGCTGGGCAAGCTGCACTTCTGGACGACGTTCCTCGGCTTCCACGGCACGTTCCTGGTGCAGCACTGGCTGGGCAACGAGGGCATGCCGCGCCGGTACGCCGACTACCTGCCGACCGACGGCTTCACGTTCCTCAACACGTTCTCGACCATCAGCTCGTTCGTGCTCGGCGCGTCCGTGCTGCCGTTCGTGTGGAACGTCTTCCGCTCCTACCGCTACGGCGACCCGGCCCCGCAGGACGACCCGTGGGGCTACGGCAACTCGCTGGAGTGGGCCACGACCTCACCGCCGCCGCGGCACAACTTCACGGAGCTGCCGCGCATCCGTTCGGAGCGGCCCGCGTTCGAGCTGCACTACCCGCACATGGTCGAGCGGATGCGGGAGGAGGCGCACTTCTCGCTGACCCACCCGGGAAAGCACCGGGTGGGCCAGGACGAGGTGACCGAGAAGACGCTCGCCTCCACCCACCGCGAGGACGAGACCGGCTGATCAGCGCCGGCCGGGCAGCAGACCGGCCTCCAGGACGGCCTTGCCCAGCGGTGCGCCGAGCTCGACGTACCGCTGCCGTTCCGCGTCACCGAGCACGTCGTAGGCGGGTGCGTTCATGCGGTCGGTGTTGTCCTCGACGCGCTGGCGCAGCTCACGCCCCGCGTCGGTGAGCGCCTGCTCGGCCGTGATGAGCCCGCGCTCCCGCAGGACCTCCGCGGTCTGCGCCCACTGCTCCTGCGACCAGCCGCGGGTCTTGCGCAACGCCTCCCCCGACACCTCCCCCGACGCCGCGTGCAGCACCAGCGCCTCCAGACCCGTGAGCCCCTCCTGCAGCAGCGCCGCGAGGTGCCCGTCACCGCGGAACTCGCGCAACAACGTCTGCGCGTGCCACAGCTGCAACAACGTGTCCTCCGGCCACGGCAGGCTCGCGTGCGCCGCGAACAACGTGCGCCCGAACGGCATCTCCGCCGACCGCTCGGCAGCCCGCCGGGCCAGCGCGGTGATCTCGGTGAGGTCCTCGGGCAGCACCGGCCGCAACGCCTCCTCCACGGCCTCCGTGCGCAGCTCGATCATCCGCGCCGGCGTGACCTTCTCCCACACCGCCGGGACGCAGGCCCGCACGAGCTCGGGGTTGAAGTTGTAGAAGGTGGCGATCACGACCTCGGCCGGCACGGGCCCGAGCGCCGCGGCCCGCGACGCGAAGTACCCGCCGGGCCGGTCGAGCCCGGCCTCGGTGTACCGCCGGGCCGCCTGGGGGGCGAAGTAGATCATCGCGTGCACGGCTTCGAGCGAGCGCCAGAGGTTCCTGATCATCCTCTCAACCTAGCCGCACGACGTGGAATTCCGGCGGGTGAGTTCGCGCTCACCGGGCGGGGGTGGACGTGGCCCAGTGGGGGCTGGGCCGGTCGGGGCGGGGCCGGTCGGGGCGGGGCCGGTCGAGGCGGGGCCGGTCGAGGCGGGGCCGGTCGAGGCGGGGCCGGTCGAGGCGGGGCCGGTCGAGGCGGGGCCGGTCGAGGCGGGGCCGGTCGAGGCGGGGCCGGTCGAGGCGGG